>JAOZVV010000194.1 GCA_025869365.1 Pseudonocardia sp. | reverse complement strand
GTTCGCGCTGATCCCCGCCGTGCCCGGCCGGCTCGCCGAGGCCGCCCCGTCGCCGGCCGGCCCCGCACCGCTGGGACGCTCCCTCCCGGTGACGCTCGACGTCCCGGCGATCGGGGTGCACGCGGCGGTGCTGCGGACCGGGCTCGCCCCGGACGGGACGGTCGAGGTCCCGCCGCTGGGCTCCCCGGACGCGAGCTGGTACGAGAACTCGCCGACGCCGGGTGAGCGGGGGCCCGCGGTCCTGCTCGGCCATGTCGACTCCGCACGCTGGGGGCCCGGGGTGTTCTTCGACCTGCGCGCCCTCGTCCCCGGGGACGAGGTGGCCGTCACCAGGGAGGACGGCAGCGTCGCGCGGTTCCGTGTCGACCGGGTCGCGCAGTACCCGAAGACCGCCTTCCCCACGGCGGCGGTCTACGGCGACCTCGACCACCCCGGGCTGCGGCTGATCACCTGCGGCGGAGCCTTCGACCGCTCCGCACGCAGCTACGCGGACAACGTGATCGTCTACGCTTCGGCCGTATCGGAGCAGGTGGCGTGACGTCGGACGAGGACTCGTTCGAGGCGTTCGTGCTCGCGCACGGACCCGGGCTGGTCCGGTTCGCGCGGCGGCTGACGCTGGACCACCACCGTGCCGAGGACATCGTGCAGGACGTCCTCGCCCGGGTCGGGCTCTCCTGGGCGAAGGTCTCCCGGGCCGACGACGTGGCCGCCTACGTCCACAAGGCCGTGCTGAACGACTTCCTCTCCTGGCGACGACGGTTCTCCTCCCGCGAGCGCCCGGCGGACCTGTCGTGGCACCACGGGGACCCGGCGCCGGGTGTCGACGAGGCCGTGGCCGCCCGCGAGCACGTGCGCGCCGCGCTCGCCCGGCTCCCCCGGGTGCAGCGCGCCGTCCTGGTGCTGCGGTACTACCACGACCGGCCGGACGTCGAGATCGCCACGATGCTCGGCTGCCGCGAGTCGACCGTCCGCTCCCACGCCCGGCGCGCCCTGCTCGCCCTGCGCTCCTCGCCGGCTGCGCCGAGCGAGACCGACCTGACCATCGAGGGGACCCTGCGATGAGCGCGCCCGACGGCCGGGACCTGCGGTCCCACCTGCACGATCCCGCGCTCGACCAGGGGATCTCCCCGGTCGGGCTGCTCGCCGGGGTGCAGGCCCGGCAGCACCGGCTGGCCCGCCGTCGCCGGCACCTCACGACGGCGGCCGCGGCCGGGGCGGCGACACTCGTCGTGCTGGGGACCGCGGTGTTCACCGTGCGCGAGCAGGCCGAACTGGTGACGCCCGCGCAGTCGCCCACCCGGCCGCCCGCCTCGAGCCCGGCCGAGCCCGTGCCGCCGACCACCCCGCGGCCCGTGAGCCCCCCGGCCTCGAGCTCCGGGACCGCACTCCCCGAGGCCGCACTCCCCGAGACGCACGCGCCAGGGGCGTCCCCCCACCTCGTCCTCCCGGCGTCGCCCGCCCCGGCGACCACGACCACGACGGCGGGGCCGCGCGGCGTCGAGCCGGTGCCAGCGGGTCCTCCCCCCGGCCGTGTCTCGCCGTGACGGTGGGGCCCGGTCAGCCCAGCAGGTGGTCCCGCAGCAGCGCCTCCGCGGCCTCCACCCGGCCGCTCGCCACCAGCAACCCGGCCGGGGCGACGGCGAAGTCCGCGTCGACCAGGATCGGGGCGTCCTCCAGCAACGGGCCGAGCATCTCGTCGCAGCGCAACGTCCCGGCGACCGCCGCCAGCCCGCCGGGGTCCCGGCGCCGGAAGACGCCCCCGGCAAGCACGACCAGCCCGATCGGCGCCGGGGTGTCCGTGGGACCGGCGAGTGACGCGCGCAGGTGCCGGCGTGCCGCGACGACGGCCGCGAGCGCCGCGATCCGCCGGTCCTCCGCCGCGCCGCCCGCGTCCGTCGGGACGAACCCGGGATCACTGCTCATCCGGCGGACCGCCGGGGCGAGGAGGTCCGCCTCGACCGGGTCCACGATCTCCTCGGTCTGCGCCTCGACGAGCACGCCCTCCGCCGCCGCGCGGACCCCGAGATCGCCCTCGACCGTGCGCGACACCCGCTCGGCGCCCGGGTGGGCGCTGTGCACGTCCGTCGTGCCGCACCCGACGTCGACGAGCAGGACGGACCGCCCGGACAGCCGGGCCAGCTCCGCGGTGCCCCGCCGCACGGCGTCCGGGGTCATGGTGCGGGCCATCCGGCGGAAGCGGGGTGCGGTCGCGGGCCCGCGACCGCCCAGCACGTGCCGGGAGAACATCTCCTCGAGCGCGGCGCGGGCCGTACCCGGGACCAGCTCACCGGGCCGCGGGGACACGTTGTCACAGGCCACGACCGTGCGACCGGTGGCGCGGAGCAGGGCCAGCGCATCCTCCCGGGCGTCGATGTTGCCGGCCAGGACGATCGGGTAGCGGATCCGGGCGCGGGCCAGCCTGGCGGCGTTGTGCCGCCCCACCGCGGGGTCGCCCCCGTCCGCGCCGCCGGTGCGCAGCCCCCCCCCGGGCCGGCGGCGGCGCCGCAGCCGGACGTCCTGCGGTTCGAGCGGGCCGGAGTGGACGTGCACCACGCGCGACCCGGCGGACCGCGCGACCCGGTAGCCGGCCTCGGTCGCGGCGAGGCGCTCCGCGCCGACGACCGCGAGCCGCAACCCGCCCCCGACGGACGAGCACACGAGCACCTCGGGATCCCGGCCGCCGCCCTCGTCCCGTGCGGCGCTCACGGCACGGACCGCCGCGTCGACCCCGGTGAGGACGTCCGCGGACGTGGTGGGGTGCTCGGCGAATCCGGCGAGGCCACCGTCCGGCTTCACCAGCACGGCCTTCGTCCAGGTCGAACCCACGTCGAGGCAGATCGACCCCGGTCCGGCCGACCCGTTTCCCGCGCCGACCTGCGGTCCGGCACCCGTCATGGGGCCCGAGCGTACCGGCGACGGCGGGCGGCGCCGTCCTGATCGACCTCCGCCGGTCCGCCGGCCGGTCGCGGAGGGTGGTCGAGCGGTTCCGTTCCGCCGCCTTTCAGGCGATTCGCCCGACGGGTACCGTTTCGGTGATCCACGCCACAGGTTCGTCGAACCCTTGTCGAACCGCAGCGTCATCCGGAGCCAGGAGTATCGATGCAAGGACTCATGCAGGACAGGCCGCTGTCCCTCACCCACGTCTTCCACCGCGCGGAGCAGCTCTTCGGGCACAAGCGGATCGTGACCGCGAGCCCCGCCGGCGAGCGGGTCACCTCGGTGGCGGACTGGGCGGTGCGGGTCCGCCGGCTCGCCACGGCCCTCGACACCCTCGGCGTCGGCGCGGACGCCCGGGTCGGCACGTTCTGCTGGAACACCGACCGTCACCTCGAGCTCTACCTCGCGGCGCCGTGCACCGGCCGCGTCCTGCACACGCTGAACATCCGGCTCTTCCCCGAGCAGCTCGTCTACATCGCGAACCACGCCGAGGACGAGATCATCTTCGTCGACCGGTCGCTGCTGCCCCTGCTCTGGCCCCTGGTGGACAAGCTCGAGACGGTGCGGCGGTACGTCGTGATCGACGACGGCGCGGACGTGGAGATCCCGGACGACCCCCGGATCAGCGACTACGAGGAGCTGCTCGCCGCGGCCGAGCCGTACCGCGGCCGGTTCGTCGTCGAGGACGAGAACTCCGCCGCCGCGATGTGCTACACGTCCGGCACCACCGGGAACCCGAAGGGCGTCGTCTACAGCCACCGCTCGGCGACCCTGCACTCGCTGATCACGCTGATCGCCGACGGGCCGGCCCTCGCGGAACGCGACGTCGTCCTGCCGATCGTGCCGATGTTCCACGCCAACGCCTGGGGCCTGCCCTACGGCTGCCTGCTCGCCGGGTCGGACCTCGTGTTCCCCGGCCCGAACATGTCCCCGCCGGCGATCCTCGACCTCATGGTCCGGCACCGGATCACCGTCACCGGTGGCGTGCCGACGATCTGGATGGGCGTCCTCCCGCTCGTCGACGGGCAGGACCTCAGTGCCCTGCGGATCGTCCTGTGCGGCGGGTCCGCGGTACCGCGCGCGCTGTCCGAGGCGTGGAAGGAGAAGGTCGGCATGCCGATCATGCAGGCCTGGGGCATGACGGAGACCTCGCCGATCGCGACCCTGGGCGTCCTCGCCTCCCGGACCGACGCCCTCACCGAGGACCAGCGCGCCGAGCTCCGCGCCCGGCAGGGCACGGTCGCCCCGCTCGTCGAGCTGCGGATCGCGGACCCGGGGACGGGCGAGGAGCTGCCCTGGGACGACGTCACGAGCGGCGAGCTGCAGGCCGCCGGTCCGTGGATCGCCAAGGAGTACTACCGCGGCGAGGGCGGGGGCGCCCAGTTCACCGACGACGGCTGGCTGCGCACCGGCGACGTCGCCGTCGTCGACCCGTACGGCTCGGTGAAGCTCGTGGACCGGACGAAGGACCTGGTGAAGTCCGGCGGCGAGTGGATCAGCTCGGTGGAGCTGGAGAACGAGATCATGGGCCATCCCGCGGTCGCCGAGGCCGCGGTGATCGCGATCCCGCACGAGAAGTGGGTCGAGCGGCCGATGGCCTGCGTCGTGGTGCGGGACGGGGAGCACCTGACCGCCGAGGAGCTGATCGAGTACCTCACCCCGCGGGTCGCGAAGTGGTGGCTGCCCGACGCCGTCGAGTTCATCGACGAGGTGCCGAAGACGAGCGTCGGCAAGTTCTCCAAGAAGACCCTGCGGGACAAGTTCTCGGGGTACTCGCTGCCCTCCTGACCCGATCCGGCCGCTCCCCGCGCCCGTCAGGGCGCGGGGAGCGCGGCCGGGCCGAGCGGCGGCGACCGTTCTCAGCCGTAGGTCTCCGGGCGGCGCTCCGTGAGGTGCGACAGCACCCGGCGGACCGCCCCGAGCGAGCCCTCGACGTCCACCTCGGCCACCGCGATCCCGGCCTTCGCCCAGGTCCGGGCCAGGATTTCGCCGTCCGGGCCGACGACCTTGGCCTGCCCGAGGAACCGCATCTTGCCGATCGTGCCCGTCTGGTTCGACGACACCAGGACGACCTGGTTCTCCGCCGCGCGCGAGCGGTCGTAGAGGTCGAAGAGGCGGGACTGGCGGTCCTGGGCCATCCGCGGGGCGCGGTTGGTGATGCTCGTGGGCCAGGCGGAGAGGCACGCGATGACCTGGGCGCCGTCGAGGGCGAGGGTCCGGGCGGACTCGGGGAAGGTCTTGTCGTAGTCCACCAGCATGCCGAGCCGCCCGACGGGCGTGTCGAACGCGCCGAATCCGCTGCCCGCCGCGTAGACCCTGTCCTCACCCGGGGGCTGATGGACCTTGCGGTGCAGCCCGAGCAGGCCGTCGCCGCACAGACACGCCGCGGTGTTGAACGCGCCGTCGTTCGCCGCCTCGCGGAACCCGATGCAGACGACCATCCCACCGGCCATCTCGGCCACCTTGCGCAGCTCGGGGCCGTCCCGGTCCAGTGCGGGCGGCAGCTCGGCCGGGTCCGGGTCCGCGAACTCCGGGATGTAGCCGCCGAGCGCGGCGTCCGGCAGGACCAGGAGGTCCACCCCGGAGCGGCGGGCGTGCTCGATCAGGGTCGCGACACGGGCCAGCGAGGCCTCGACGTCACGGCCGAACGCGGCCGCGACCGCCCCGATCCTGATCGTTCCCAACGCCGGCCCTCCGGTCCTCGTCCGCTAGGCGGCGACGTACGGTGCGCCGCCCGCAGCAGAGTACGTCTCCGGCCGCAGGTCCCGGAGGTAGTGCATGCCCGCGCCGCGCGCCGCGTCCACGACGGCGTCGACGTCGAACTCGGCCACGGCGAGGCCGTCCCGCTGTTCGGTCCACGCGACGATCTCGCCCCCCGGCTCCACCACCTTGGCGCTGGCGGCGAAGCGCATCGACCCGAACGTGCCGAACTGGTTGGAGGCGACCCAGATGACCTGGTTCTCCAGCGCCCGGGCGCGGTCGAACAGGTCCATGCGACGGGTCCAGCGGTCCTGGGCGGGGTCCGGGTGCCGGTTGGTCGCGCTGGTCGGCCAGGCGGACAGCGAGCAGACGATCCTCGCGCCGTCGAGCGCCTGGGTCCGGGCGGCTTCGGGGAACGCCTTGTCGAAGCAGATCTGCATCCCGATCCGGCCGACCGGGGTGTCGAACGCGGTGAAGGAGTCCCCCGCGGCGTAGGAGGCGTCCTCCCGCAACGGTTGGTGCACCTTGCGGTGGACGCCGAGCACACCGTCCCCGGTGACACAGACGGCGCTGTTGTAGACCTTGTCACCGGAGGTCTCGCAGAAGCCCGCGCAGACGACCATGTCCCCGGCGAGCCTCGCCAGCCGGGCGATCTCCGGGCCGTCGACGGGGAACGCCGGCGGCAGCTCCGCGGCGCCGCCGAGGTCCGTGAGGTACCCGCCGAGGCAGGCTTCGGGCAGCACGAGCAGCCCGACACCGTCCGCCCCGGCCTGCTCGACCAGGGCGCCCACCCGGGCGAAGTCCTCCTCGAGATCCCGGCCGAAGGGCGCTGACACCGCCGCCATCCGCAGCGTGCTCATGTGTGTCCTTTCCTCACCGCATGCCGGTGAGTGGTAGCCGGCCCCACGGGCACCGGCTACCACTCACAGGCGACGAGACCGCAGGTCAGAGCTGGTAGGTGGAGTTGATGATCGCGCCCTTGCGGGCGTAGTGGATCAGCGCGTCCTGGACGTCGAGCGGGTGCGTCGGGATGACCCCCTCGATCAGGTCCTCCTCCCGCGCTCCGTGCAGCGAGAGGCCGAAGCGGCAGCAGTAGACCTTGCCGCCCTCCTGGATGTAGGTCTTCAGCGAGTTGTTGATGTTGTGCTCGCCGGGGAACGCGGAGTTGCCCGTGGTCGGGAAACCCCGCGTGGCGAGGCAGTTCAGCGAGCCCGGTCCGTAGAAGTAGATCGCGGACTCGAAACCCTTCCGCAGCGCGCGGGTGGCCTGCAGGATCGCGACGAAGCTGACGGAGGACTCGTGCGCGATGCCGTGGACCAGCGTGAAGTAGGTCTCGCCGTTCTCGGCCTGGTAGTCCGGGAACACCTTGGTGCCGCCGTAGATCGACGACCCCTCGGGCATCGACGGGTGCGCGATCTCCTCGAGGCTCTGCTTCTCGAGATCGGTCAGGTCGGCCATGTCTGTCATTCCTTCCGGTGGTGGGACACAACTGGGTACGGACAACTGGGTACGGACTCGAACGGCAGGTCGGACCGGCCCCGGAACGGGAACCGGACAGCTCGGGTGGTGGTGGTGGTGCGCTACGCGACGGTGCGCGGCGCGATCCAGTCCTCGTCGGCGTGCTGCGCCTCCGGGAACGTGCTGGACGGTGTGCCGGCGAGCCAGTGCAGGCCGTCGGCCACCGAGGTGTCGCCCACGCGGCGTACCCGCTCGATCTCCCCGACCAGGTGCTCCGCGTCGTCCGCGACGCCGGAGAACCGGCCGGAACCCCAGGTGTGCTGCCAGGGCAGGCCGAGGAAGTAGAGACCGGGCTGGCTGGTGACGCCGCGGGCGTGGGTGGGGTAGCCCCGGCCGTCGAAGACCGGGAGCTCGATCCAGCGGTGGTCCCGGCCGAAGCCGGTGGACCAGATGACGCTGGTGATCCCCGCGGCGGCCAGGTCGATCTCGGCGGGGTCCTCCGCCTCGGGGCCGGGTTCCCACACCGGGGCCCGACGCTCCTCGGCGGGCGCGTCGATGCCGTTCCTCGCGATGTACGCGTCGATGGAGTCCTTGATGCCCTCCGCGACGGCGTCCGCGCCGTCGAGGTTCGCGCGCAGGTCCGTGCCGAAGCGGGCCATGCCGTGCGCGATCCCGGTGAGCCGCCCGTGCAGGACCATGCCCTCGAGCGCGAACCGGCGCAGGTCGATGTCCCGTCCGCCGTCGCGGCCGGTGACGTAGTGGTTGGTCTTGAACCGGACGGCGTCCGCGTCGTCGAAGGTGTCGACGCCCCTGGTGTAGGTGCCCATCTCGTGCAGCCAGGTGACGCAGTCCCGGCCGCGGTAGAAGCGGGCGACGCGCGGCGCGGTCCCGGTGGCGAGGTGCACGGTGCGGCCGGCGAGGTGCAGGTCCTCGGCGATCTGACAGCCGGACTGCCCGGTGCCGACGACGAGGACGGCGCCCGCCGGCAGCTGATCCGGGTTGCGGTAGCCGGAGCTGTGGACCTGGGTGATCCACTCGGACAGCCGCTCGGCCATCCGCGGCGTGCGCGGGATCTGGTACGGCCCGGTGGCGACGACGACCTGGTCCGCGGTGAGGGTGGCCCCCTGCTCGGTGCGCACCTCGAACGCGCCGTCCGCACTGCGCAGCCGGCTCACCCGCACCCCCTCGACGAGCGGCGGCCCGAAGGACTCCACGAACGCGGCGAGGTACTCCTGGATCTCGTCCCGGACCATGAAGCCGTCCGGGTCCTCACCCTGGTACGGGAACCCCGGGAGCCGGCACTGCCAGTTCGGGGTGACCAGGCAGAAGGTGTCCCAGCGGCGGTCGTGCCACTCGTGCCCGGCCGTCTTCGACTCGAGCACGACGTGGTCGATCCCGCGCTCGCCGAGCCACCAGCTCATCGACAGCCCGGCCTGCCCGCCGCCGATCACGACCACGGCGTGGTGCGCCCCGTCCAGCGCCGCCGCATCGACGATCTCGGCCGGCGGGCGGTTCCCGATGCTGCGCACGCTGTTCGCCACGGCTCCCGCTCCCGATCCCGGTGTCCTGTGCTGACAGGGACCAGTCAACCGAGTGGCGATGTCCGAGGCGTTTCATCCGGAACTCGTGCGTGTTAGCGGACGGCCGCTCTGTGACGTCGGTGTTTCCGCACCGCTCAGAGGGACGTCTTCCCGGCCCGTTCCCGCTGTCCGAGCTTCGAGTGGGACCGACCGTACGCGAAGTAGACGACGAATCCGATCACCATCCAGATCAGGAACCGCAGCCAGGTCTCCACCGTCAGGTTCAGCATGAGCCACAGGCACGCGAGCACGGACAGGATCGGCACCAGCGGGACGAGCGGGGTGCGGAACGAGCGCGGGAGGTCGGGCCGGGTGCGGCGCAGGATGACCACGCCGATCGACACCAGCACGAACGCGAAGAGCGTGCCGATGTTGACCATCTCCTCCAGCGTCCCGGCCGGGAAGAACGTGGCGACGAGCGCGACGGCGACCGCGACGAGCTGGGTCGCGCGCAGCGGCGTACCGCGCGATCCGGTTCTGGCCAGCGCGCCGGGGAGCAGCCCGTCCCGGGACATCGCGAACAGCACCCGGATCTGGCCGAGCAGGAGCACCATGACGACGGTGGTGAGACCGAGCAGCGCACCGACCGAGATCACCGCCGCCGCCCACGTCACGCCCAGCTCGGAGAACGCGGTGGCGAGCGTGGCGCGGGTGCCGTCCGGTCGTTCGCTGAGCTGGGTGTAGCTGACCATCCCGGTCAGGACGAGCGCGACGCCGACGTAGAGGACCGTGACGATCGCGAGGGAGCCGAAGATGCCCCGCGGCAGGGACCTCTGCGGGTTCTTCGTCTCCTCGGCGGTGGTGGCGACGACGTCGAACCCGATGAAGGCGAAGAACACCACCGACGCCGCGGCGAGCAGGCCGTAGATGCCGAAGGTGCTGCTGCTCTCGCCGCCGAACAGCGACAGCAGGGACTGGGTCGTGCCGGTGTCGCCCTCGTCCGCGGCCGCGGCCGGCGGGATGAAGGGGCTGTAGTTCGCCGCCTTGACGTAGCCGATGCCGACGACGATCACGAGCAGCACGATCGCGACCTTGATCGTGGTGAAGACCATGCTGACCCGGCTGGAGAGCTTCGTGCCCACCGCGAGCAGGGTGCCGAGCACCGCGACGAGCAGCAGCGCGCCCCAGTCGAAGGAGAAGAAGCCGTTGAGCGCGAACGAGGTCGAGACGTCGAGGCCGAGCAGCCCGAGGACCGTGTGCAGGTACTCCGACCAGCCCTTCGACACCACCGCGGCCCCGACGGCGAACTCCAGCACGAGGTCCCAGCCGATGATCCAGGCGATGAGCTCGCCGAACGTGGCGTAGGAGAACGTGTAGGCGCTGCCGGCGACCGGGACCGTGGAGGCGAACTCCGCGTAACAGAGGGCGGCCAGGCCGCAGGCGATCGCGGCGAGGACGAACGCCAGCGAGACCGACGGGCCTGCCCGGTCACCCGCGGTGCTGGCGGCGAGGGTGAAGATCCCGGCGCCGACGACGACCGCGACACCGAAGACGATGAGGTCCCAGGTGCCCAGGTCCCGGCGGAGTTTCGTGTCCGGTTCGTCGGTGTCGTGGATGGACTGCTCGACGGACTTCGTGCGCCACAACCCGCCGTTCGCCATGGCGGCCACCGTATGACCCGCTACGCGGTCGGGCCACCGCTGGCCGCCCGTGATCGGTTCAGCCGCCGGTCGTGCGGCGGGGCGGGCTAGTGCAGGAGGTCCGCGGTGCTCACGTGGGTCAGCCCGTGGGCCTCGGCGACCTCGCGGGAGGTCAGCGAGCCCGCGTGGGTGGACAGGCCCGCGGCGAGCGCGGGATCCGCGGTGAGGGCGTCCTGCCAGCCCAGGTCCGCGAGCGTCAGCACGTAGGGCATCGTCGCGTTGGTCAGCGCGTGCGTGGAGGTGTTCGGCACCGCTCCGGGCATGTTGGCCACGCAGTAGAAGACCGTGTCGTGGACGCGGAAGGTCGGGTCCGCGTGGGTGGTCGGCCGGGTGTCGGCGAAGCAGCCGCCCTGGTCCACCGCGATGTCGACGAGCACCGCACCCGGCTTCATCCGGGACACCAGGTCGTTCGACACCAGGGTCGGGGCCTTGGCGCCCGGCACCAGCACCGCGCCGATCACCAGGTCCGCCTCCAGGACGGCCTTCTCCAGGGCGTACCCGGTGGAGTAGACGGTCTCGACGCGGCCGGCGTAACGGTCGTCGAGCTCGCGCAGCTTGTCCACGCTGGTGTCCAGCACGGTCACCCGCGCGCCCATGCCGACGGCGACGGCGACGGCGTTGGCCCCGGAGACGCCGGCCCCGATGACGACGACGTGCGCCCGCGTGGCCCCGGGGACCCCGCCCATCAGGACGCCGCGCCCGCCCGCCGCGCTCATCAGGTGGTAGGCCCCGACCTGCGGCGCGAGCCGGCCCGCGACCTCGCTCATCGGCGCCAGCAGCGGGAGCCGGCCGTCCGCGGTGCGGACCGTCTCGTAGGCGATCGAGGTGGTGCCGGCGTTCAGCAGGGCGTCCGTGCACGCCCGGGACGCCGCGAGGTGCAGGTAGGTGAACAGCGTGAGGTCCCGGCGCAGGTGGCGGTACTCGCTCGCGATCGGCTCCTTGACCTTCAGGAGCAGCTCGGCGCTCGCCCAGACGTCCGCGGCGTCGGCCAGGATCTGGGCGCCGGCGTCCTTGTACTCGGCGTCGGTGACGGACGACCCGAGCCCGGCGCCCTGCTGGACGGTCACCTCGTGTCCGCGGCGGACGAGCTCGTGCACGCCCGCTGGGGTGACGGCCACCCGGTACTCGTTGTCCTTGACCTCGCGTGGAATGGCGACCCGCATGGCTGCTCCTGCCCTGGTCCGGTGTCGCTGACGAGGTCAACGATGAAGAAGACGCCACAACATCGCAAGACGGGCGAAGAAGATTCTGTACTGTGGCGCCATGACCGAAGGAAGCACGGATTCGCAGCGTCCAGCGGCCCCGCGGCCGCAGGATGTGCGGGCGCCGCTCGACGAGGTCGACCGGGCGATCCTGATGGTCCTCGAACAGGACGCCCGCATCCCGAACAACGCGCTCGCCGCGAAGGTGGGCATCGCGCCGTCGACCTGCCTGGGCCGGGTCCGGGCGCTGCGGGAGCGCGGGATCATCCGCGGCTTCCACGCGGACGTCGATCCCGCGGCGACGGGCCGGCCGTTGCAGGCGATGATCTCCGTGCGGCTGCAGAGCGACGCCCGGCAGCGGATGCGGGAGTTCGAGGAGCGGGTCACGACGATGCCCGAGGTGCGTGACGTCTACTTCCTGGCGGGCGTGGACGACTACCTGCTCCACGTCGCGGTCGCGGACTCGCCGAGCCTGCGGGACCTCGTCGTCGCCCTCAACGGGATGGCGGACGTCGCGAACACGCAGACGAGCCTGATCTTCGACCACGTCCGCCCGCGGGGGCGCTTCTGAACGGGGCTAGGAGGTCACCCGGGAGCGGTCCAGGTCCGGCTCCAGGTAGATCACCCGCGCGTCCGGGACCGCCTCGCGGACCCGGACCTCCGCCTCGTCGATCGCGGTGGCGACCTGCTCGATCGGCAGCCCCGGCGTCATCGCGATCTTGGCGGCGACCAGCAGCTCCTCCGGGCCGAGGTACTGGGTCTTGATGTGGATGACGCGGTCGATCGTGCTGCCGGCCTCGAGCCTCGCGACGATGTCCGAGAGCACCGGCGGGTTGGCGCCCTCGCCGATCAGCAGGGACTTCATCTCGACGATCAGGATGATCGCGATGACGCCGAGCAGGACGCCGATGCAGAGGGTGCCGATGCCGTCGTAGACCGGGTCGCCGGTGAGCACGGACAGCCCCACCCCGGCCAGCGCGAGCACCAGCCCGATCAGCGCCCCGGTGTCCTCCAGCAGCACGACCGGCAGCTCCGGCACCTTCGCCTGGCGGATGAACTGCCACCAGGTGCCGCGCCCCTTGAGCGGGCGGGACTCGTGCACCGCCGTGCGGAACGAGTACCCCTCCAGCACGATCGCGACCAGCAGGATGATCACCGCGACCAGCGGCGACGTGAGCGGCTCCGGATGCTCGATCTTGTGGATGCCCTCGTAGATCGCGAACACCGAGCCGAGGGTGAACAGGATGAGCGCCACGACGAACGAGTAGAAGTAGCGGTCCCGGCCGTAGCCGAACGGGTGCTCGGGGGTGGCCGCGCGCTTCGCCCGCTTGCCGCCGAGCAGCAGCAGCCCCTGGTTGGACGTGTCCGCGACGGAGTGCACGGACTCGGCGAGCATCGACGAGGACCCGGTCACCAGGAAGCCGATGAACTTCGCCACCGCGATCCCCGCGTTCGCCAGCAGCGCCGCGATGATCGCCCTGGTCCCACCGCTCGCCGACATGCCCGTCCCCCGTGTTCGCCTTGTCCGAAACCGAATCGGGGGCGAGCGTAGCCCGCAGGGGCCTAGAGACCGTCGCTGGCCAGGAACACCTGCGTACCCGCGGAGGTGCTCTCCATCCGGGCGGCCGCGTCCGCCGCGCCCAGGAACAGCGACTGCCCCCTGCCCAGCTCGACGGCCTGCCCGCCGCCACGGACGGAGACCGAACCGTCGGTGCAGAGCAGGATCCGCGGGCCGCCCGCCGGCACCGTCACCTTCGCGGCCTGCGCGGTGGCGGCCCAGCGACGCAGCCGGAACTCCGCGGCGGGGGTGTCGTAGGAACACCAGCCGTTCTCCGGGTGCCCGTCGATCACCGGCGGCGGCGCGGCGGTGAAGTCCAGCACCCGCAGCAGCTCCGGCACGTCCACGTGCTTGGGGGTGAGCCCGCCGCGCAGCACGTTGTCCGAGTTCGCCATGATCTCGATGCCCGCGCCTGCCAGGTAGGCGTGCAGGTTCCCCGCCGGCAGGTAGAGGGCCTCGCCCGGCTGCAGCGTGGTCCGGTTGAGCAGCAGGGCCGCGAGGACGCCCGCATCCCCCGGGTAGCGCTCGGAGAGGTCCAGCGTGGTGCGGGCCTCCCGTTGGAAGTCCCCCTCACCGGAGGAGGCCAGCCGCACCGCGGCGTCCTGCACGGCGGGCACCAGCCCGTCGAGGATGCTCTGCGGGAGGGTGATCCACGTGGTGAACAGTGCCCGCAGGCCGTCCGGGCCCGGCTGCCCCGCGAGCAGCTCGACGTGCGCGGCCAGCTGCGGCACGTCCAGGGCGCGGAGCAGCGCGATCGTCTCCACCGGCTCCCGGAAGCCGACGAGGGCGTGGAACTCGGTGAGCGCACAGAGCAGCTCGGGCTTGTGGTTGGCGTCGCGGTAGTTGCGGTCCGGCGCGTCGATCGCGAGGCCTGCGGCGTTCTCCCGCTCGAAACCGTAGGCGGCCTGTTCCAGGCTCGGGTGCGCCTGCAGGGACAGCGGCTCGTCCGCCGCGAGGACCTTGAGCAGGAACGGCAACGTGTCGTGCCAGCGGCCGCGCCGGTCCTCGCCGAGCAGGTGGCCGGGATCGGCGGTCAGCGCCTCCAGCAGCGAGGTCCGGGCGCCGTCCGCGTGCACGAGGCGGGACGAGTCGGCGGGATGGGCGCCGAGCCACATCTCGGCCTGGGGGTGGGGCGAGGGCACGGGTTCGCCCCGCAGGTCCGCGATCACGGTCCGCGAACCCCAGGCGTAGGGGCGCACCGGGTTGTCCAGCAACTCCACGGGTAGTCCTCGTCGTCGCAATCAGGGGGTCGTCGCAATCAGGGGGTCGTCGCAATCAGGGGGTCGTCGCGATCAGGGGCCGTCACGGTCGGGCCCTGCCCGGCACCGGCCTCAGGCGGGCTCGATCGTGCGGCTGGCCAGGCCCAGGTAGATCGCGGCGGTATCCGCCCGGGCGGCGAGCAACGCCGCCCGCAGCAGGGCGGCGTGCCGGGTCCCGCGGGCGACCTCGTCCACCGGGTGGGCGATGTCCGCGGGCCACGAGCGTCCGGTGAGCCGCATCGCGACCTGCTCCGGGTCCTCCTCGTCGGTGGCGAGCAGCACGAGCCGGGGCGGCGGCGCCTCGGCCCCGTCCACCGGGTCCTCGAACGGGTCCCGGAACACGTCCGCACCACGAGCCGCGAGGGCGAGGGCGCGGGCGAGCCCGGTCGCCGTGGCCGCCTGGGCGACGGCCGCCGAGTGCGCGACGACGCCCGCGTGGGTGGCGAGCGCGGTGGCGGCGTGGCCGGCGACGGCGGTGGCCGCCGGATCCGTGCCCCACAGCAGCGGTGTGTGCTCCGCGAGCCGCAGGGCGAGCGACTTCGCAGGGTTCATGAACGGCTCGTGGCCGGGCTGGTTGCGCTCCGCCTCCGCGTCCAGGACGTCCGCGAGCTCGTCCAGCCCGGGATCGACGGCGAACAGCCCCAGCGCCGAGACGACCGTGAGCCCGACCGCGAGGGCGCGCGGCAGGTCCAGGGCGGGCGGGACCGGGATCCGCGGCTCCAGCAGCCGGGCGCGGCCGGCGCCCGCCGAGGCCACCGGGCCGTCCGACGGGACGGAGAGCACGACCTCGGCGCCGCGGGAGACCGCCCGCGCGACGGACTCCGCGAGCTCACCGTCCGTGGGGTCCGCCGAGTGCGCGACGACGACGTCCAGCGCGCCGACCCAGCTCGGCGCGGTGTCCGTGACGACGATCGGGACCGGACACTGCGGCCCGAGCAGGGCCGTCAGCAGCTCCGCGGCCGCACCGGACGTGCCGGGACGGCGCAGGAACACCAGCGCGCGCGGGCGCGAACCGCCGAGCGTGGACACGCCCGCCTCCGCGGCCGTGTGCGCGGCGGAGCGGACCTGGGCGCCGGCCGTGGCGGCGGAGCGGAGGACACCGGTGGTGTCCACCGCCTGCAGTGCCGCGGGATCGGCCAGGACGGTGTCGTCGAGCACGCTGCTCACCCGCCCCCCTCGGCCGGGGTGGTGGCGGCGTGCTCCGGCGGGAGGGCCTCGTCGAGCAGGAGCACCGGGATGCCGTCGACCACCGGGAACCGCCGCCCGCAGGACGTGCAGGTCAAGACGTCCGCCCCGGGCTCGCCGGGCGTGCCGGCGCGCAGCGGCGCGTGGTCGTCCGACGGGCACGCCAGGATCTGCAGCAGCTGGGGATCGAGTTGTACGGCCACGGTTCTCCTCGTCATCTGCCTTCACACGATGCTGCCAGGGTCTTCGACAGCGCGCCGGGGCCGTCCGGGCTACCCCGGACGATCCGGCCTGACACGCACCGTCGCGGTGGTGCTCCTCCCGCACCGCGCCGGTCAGGCGCGCACGACCGCCAGCACCTCGTCCCGGAGCGCGGCGACCGCCGCGGGATCGGCCGCCTCCACGTTGAGCCGCAGCAGGGGCTCGGTGTTCGAGGCCCGCAGGTTGAACCAGGAACCGTCCGGCAGGAAGACGGTGAGCCCGTCCAGCTCGTCGAGCTCGACGCCGTCACGGGGACCGTAGATCTCCTTGATCGCGGCCACCCGGCCGGCCTGGTCCGCGACCGTCGAGTTGACCTCGCCGCTCGCGGAGTAGCGCTCGAACTCGGCCATCAGGCCGGAGAGCGGTCCGGGCTGCTCGCCGAGGGCGGCCAGCACGTGCAGGGCGGCGAGCATGCCCGAGTCCGCCTTCCAGAAGTCCCGGAAGTAGTAGTGCGCGGAGTGCTCGCCGCCGAAGACCGCCCCGGTGTCCGCCATCGTCTGCTTGATGAACGAGTGCCCGACGCGGGTGCGCACGGGCTCACCGCCGTGCTCGCGCACGACCTCGGCGACGGCCTTGGACGTGATCAGGTTGTGGATGATCGGGCTGCCCGGGGCCTTGGCCAGCTCGCGGACCGCCACCAGGCCGGTGATGGCACTCGGGCTGACCGGCTCACCACGCTCGTCGACGACGAAACAACGGTCCGCGTCCCCGTCGAACGCCAGGCCGAGGTCCGCGCCCTCCGCGACCACGGCCTTCTGGAGGTCCACGAGGTTCGCCGGGTCCAGCGGGTTCGCCTCGTGGTTCGGGAACGTGCCGTCCAGCTCGAAGAAGAGCGGCACGACGTGCAGGGGGAGGCCGCCGAGGACCTCCGGGACCGTGAACCCGCCCATGCCGTTGCCCGCGTCGACCACGACCTTCAACGGCCTGATCCCGCGCAGGTCCACCAGCGTGCGCAGGTAGGCCGCGTAGTCCGCGAGCATCTGCTCCGTGCGGACCGAGCCGCCCCCGGGACCGCCGGGGACACCCTGCTCGACGGCCTCCCGGATCGTGACGAGGCCCGTGTCCTGCCCGATCGGCGTGGCGCCGGCGCGGCAGAGCTTGATGCCGTTGTACCTCGCCGGGTTGTGGCTCGCGGTGAACATCGCGCCCGGCAGGTCCAGCGTGCCGGCGGCGAAGTAGAGCATGTCCGTGCTGGCCAGGCCGATGTCGACCACGTCGAGCCCCTGCCCGGTGACCCCCTCGGCGAACGCGGCCGCGAGGCCGGGCGAGGAGTCCCGCATGTCGTACCCGACGACGACCGCGGCGGGCCCGTCCTCGGCCTTCAGCAGCCGGGCCAGCGCGGCACCGATCGCCGCGACGAGGGCGGCGTCGACCTGCTCGCCGACGACGCCACGGACGTCGTAGGCCTTGATGATCGCCGACAGGTCCGGGAAAGGGAGATGATCGGGCACGGGGCAGACCCTATCGGCAGGGTCCGACGGTCCGAAGGCGGCGCCGGACGGGCGAGGTCAGTCCTCGTCGGGCGTCGGGAGCACCCGCAGGTGTCCCCGCCTGCCGGTCCCGGACACGGGTGCGGCCTCGACGACCCGGTCCACCCGGCCCGCCTCGCGGACGGCCTCGGCGAGGGCGGTGAGATCGTCGCTCTCGAGCTGCGGCGGGGCGAACTCGCCCTCGAAGCGGACGACCTCCCAGCCCCGCGGGGCCGTGAGCCGGTGCGCGTGGGCCGGGCACAGGTCGTAGGAATGGGGTTCGGCCTGGGTGGCCAGCGGCCCCACGACCGCCGTGGAGTCGGCGTAGACGTAGGTGAGCGTGGCCACCGCGAGCTCGGTGCACCCTGTCCGCGAGCACCTCCGCACACTCAGCACGCCGGTGACGATAGCGCCTGTCCCACCCGGCGCCCCACTGCGACGCGCACCCGGTTCTCCACGCACCCTCCGATCACCCCTCGTGCACACCGTCCGACCTGCGGAAGTTTCCGGCCGCACCCGAACGGGGACCCCGGACGCCCGCGCGGGTCGTACTATTCGGCGGGTGACCACCGCACGTCGTACGCTGCGCCGCCCGCCCCGCCGGCGGGACCGCCGGGGCCGGGGCCTGCGCGGGCTGCTCTACCCCGTGCACACTCCGGCGTTCCGCAGCCGCGCCGAGAAGTTCGACGCGCTGGTGCTGGAGGCGCTCGAGCCGATCGAGCTGCGCTGGGGCGCGGAGCTCGTGGACCTGGACCTCGCCGTCGACGACGTGCCCGAGGTGGACGAGACCTCGCCGGACGACGTCACCTGGGAGGCCGGGGTGCTCGCGGACGCGGGAGTGCCGCTGGCCCAGCTCGTGCCGGCCGGGGTGGATCCCGACGGGCTGCCGTCGCGAGCGCGGATCGTGCTCTACCGCCGGCCGCTGGAGTCCCGGGCCAAGGGCGGGGCGGATCTCGCGGACCTGCTGCACGAGGTGCTCGTCGAGCAGGTGGCGGAGTACCTGGACATCGAGCCGGACGCGGTCGACGACGGCCACGAGTGACCCGCCGTGGAGCCGTGACGCGCGTCCGGACACCCCGGATCCGCGCCGTGGGGACACGTCGCGGACCGGGCACGCGAGAAGTCGCGTTGTGGAGCTGTGACGCGGGACCGGATCGCGAGAACCTAGATCGCGAGAACCTAGATCGCGAGGTGCTCCGAGCCCGCGACGATCTCGGTGCCCGCGAGCAGTTCCGAGCCTCCCCGGCGCAACCGGCGGCGCTCCCGCTCGGAGAGTCCTCCCCAGATGCCGAAGCGCTCGTCCTGCGCGAGGGCGTACTCGAGGCACTCGGCCCGGACCTCACAGCCCGAGCAGATGCGCTTGGCCTCGCGCGTGGAGCCGCCCTTCTCGGGGAAGAACGCCTCCGGGTCCGTCTGCGCGCAGAGTGCGCGTTCCTGCCAGTCCTGCTCGTCGCCCTCGGAGTCGAAGGCGGCGTCCTGCCCGTCGAGCATGTCGACCAGCCGGAGACCCCCTCCGGCGCCGCCCGGGAGTCCCCCCGCAGGAATTCCCCCGACGATGGTCACGTCGATGCCGGAGTCCGTCCCTCGGACGAACCGTGTGTCCGTGAAGTCGTTCACCCGCCCCCCTTCCCCGTGCCCGTCTAAATGACACCGGCGTAAGTACAACGCTGACGTTCGCCCACACGCAAGCCGGGGCTGCCATCCGGGTGATGGGTTCCACCCCTTTGGTCCCCCGTTCGGCACACTGGCACAGTGCGTCGAGTGTCCAGCCGAATCAGCCCGTGGTTTCTGCTCCTGATCGTGGTGGCGGTGATCGGAGGCGTGCTCGCGACGCTCGGAACCGCCGCGGCCGTGGACACCGGGTCCACCGTGCTCGTCACGGCCGGCGTGGTTCTGCTGGTACTCGGGGGGTGGGCGGTCTCACTCTGCCTCCACGAGTTCGGGCACGCCTACGTCGCTCTGCGTAACGGGGACTGGACCGTTCGTGAGAAGGGCTACCTGACGCTGGACATCCGCCGCTACAGCGACATCGGCTGGTCCTTCGTGCTGCCGATCGTCTTCCTGCTGCTCGGCGGCATCCCGCTGCCCGGCGGAGCCGTGTGGATCAACCACGGCCTGCTGCGCTCCCGGCGCGGACGCAGCCTGGTCTCCTTCGCGGGCCCCGCGACGAACCTCGTGCTCGGCGCGCTGCTGACCGCCGCCGTCACGTACGTGCCGATGTCCGTGGGCCTGGCGGCGGGTCTGTCGTGCCTGGCACTGATCCAGATCCTCGCGTTCGTGCTCAACATCCTCCCGGTCCCCGGCCTCGACGGGTACGGCGTGCTCGAGCCCTACCTCTCCCCCGCCGCGCAGGCGTTCGGCGCGAAGGTCCGGCCCTACGCGCCGATCGTGCTGTTCCTGCTGATCATCGGGCTGCCCGGGGTCAGCGGGCTGTTCTTCTCGATCGGCTCGTCCCTCTACGGCGCGGTGGGCGGGAACGCACAGCTCGCCGGCGCGGGCTACGGCCTGCTGCTCTTCTGGCGCTGAGCCGTGCCCGCCCGGGCGGCGGCGACCATCGCCGGCACCGTGTCGCTGTCCGCCGGCAGGGCGTCCACCGGCCACCAGGCCAGGTCCACGGACTCCTCGCTGATCACCGGCTGCGCGCCCGCGGGGGCGCGCACCAGGTAGCGGACGTCCAGGTGCCGGGTCGGCCTGCCGAGCGAGCACCTGACGGGATGGACGTCCACGTGCAGCGGCTGCGCGCCGATCTCCAACCCCTCGATCCCGGACTCCTCGGTGGCCTCCCGCAGGGCCGCCGCCCGCAGCGACGCGTCCCCGGGCTCGCAGTGCCCGCCGAGCTGGATCCAGCGCCCGACGCGCGGATGCAGGGTGAGCAGGGTGTGCTCGCCCGTCGCGTCCAGGACCAGGGCGGACGCCGTGAGATGGCCGGGTGCGCAGGACCGCAGGCACGCGTCCTCCGGCCGGGCGGCGCAGTAGGCGAGCAGCGCCTGTTTGAGGGCCCGCTGCTGCTCGTCCGCCGGCGACCAGGCCTCGAGCTCCGCCGCCGCGACCGCCGTGGCTACCACACGAGGAACCCGTCCCCGGGACCGGCCGCCGCCCGCGGCCGCAGCGGCTCCACCGGCAGCCCGACGGCGACCGCGCCGAGCGGCTGCCAGCCCGGCGCCAGGCCCAGCTCGGCCCGCACGACGTCCGCGGCGAAGATCGTGGACCCGACCCAGCAGGAGGCGAGGCCCTCCGCCGCGAGCGCGACCAGCAAGGACTGGACGGCGGCGCCCCCGGCCACGGTGAACATGTCCCGCTCGGCCGCGGTGCGCGCGGCGTCCGGGTAGTCCTGGGTGCCCTCCCCGGTGAGGAACGGCAGCACCAGCTCGGGCGCCCGGCGCAGCAGGTCCCCGCGGGCGAGGCGGCGCTCGATCTCCCCGGCGGGCCTGCCGTCCGCGGCGAGGTCCGCCCGCCAGCGTTCGCGGAGCGCGTCGAGCAGGGCGGTGCGCCGCGCCGGGTCCGCCAGCCGCACGAAGCGGAACGGCGTGCTGTGGTGCGGGGCGGGCGCGGTGAGGGCGACCCCGACGGCGCGGCGCAGCGCCTCGGGATCCACGGGCTCGTCCGCGAACTCGCGGCTGCTGCGGCGCAGCAGCACCGCCTCCCGGCGGCCCTGCCCGATCGCCTCGTCCGCGCCGAGCCGGAACATGTCCTCGTCCACCGGGCGGACCAGGTCCCGGGCGGTGGAGCCGTGGGCCCCGGGGGCGGGCCCCCGACCAGGGCCCCCCACCGACCCGCCCCCGCCCGCCCATCACACCAACTACCGCAGGATTTAAGCTGTTTACGCTCTTTTCTTGGAACCTGTGCACCTCGGATGACACCACGCTGCCGCTCTTCTCCTTCTGCGTGTATGACACCAACAACAACGGTGTGCTTGGTGCGTGAGCGCGACAGGAATACGGGCTGGTACCGCCTGGCACCTCCACCTCCAACACCTTCCCACATTCCAAACTCCCCCACAGGGCTGGATGAGCTGCAAGCGCTGATGCGGGACACGTATGGCGAGGACTACCGCAGCCGTGCCGGCCCGCGGGCGCTGGAGGACTCGCTGTGTGAGAAGGACCTGGCTGGCAACCCCTTGTCGGCCTCCGTCACCATCGAGCGCTTTGCGGTGGCAATGCAGAATGCGCCCTCCGTGCTGGCGGCGGCCTTCCACCTGCAGCGCGCCCTGCGCACACGGTTCTTGGGCAATGCGTTCTGGGAGAAGCTAACGTGCGTGCCGGCGTC
>JAOZVV010000193.1 GCA_025869365.1 Pseudonocardia sp. | reverse complement strand
CACCCAGTCCTGCCAGATGTCGTAGGTGAACACCGTGTTGAACGAGCTGATGTTCGCCGCCATGCCGGCCATGAACGCCGCGAGCAGACCCGCGATCGCGACGCCGAGGATGCCGTTGGGCAGCACCTCCTTCATCAGCAGCGACAGCGTGTTGTTGTAGGTGACGTCCGTGGCGCCGCCCGCCTTGAGCGTCTGCAGCTGCGGGACCAGCACCGCCGCCGTCATACCGGGGATGACGATGACCAGCGGGATGAGTGCCTTCGGGTAGGCGCCGATCAGCGGCGTGCGCTTCGCGGCGGACATGCTCTTCGCGGACAGCGCGCGCTGGACCTCGGCGAAGTTCGTCGTCCAGTAGCCGAAGGACAGCACGAAGCCGAGGCCGAACACGATGCCGATCACCGAGAGCACCGGGTTCGCGATCTCCGTGAGCGACGTCCCGGGCCAGGCCGAGAGCTGCTCGGCCCCGCCCGGCCCGTTCGTCACGGCCTCCTTGAGCCCGTTCCAGCCGCCGACGCGGGCGAGGCCCGCGATGGTGAGCGGGATCAGCAGCGCGAGGATCACGAAGAACTGCAGGACCTCGGAGTAGATCGCCGCGGAAAGCCCGCCGAGGGTGATGTAGGCGAGGACGATCAGGGCGGCGATCGGGATCGCCAGCGCGAGCGACCAGCCGAGCAGCGCCTCGAGCAGCAGGCCCAGTGAGAACAGGTTGACGCCCGCGATCAGGACCGCCGACAACGCGAAGATCACGGCCTGTACGCGTTGGGTGGTGCGGTTGAATCTCTTGTAGAGGAACTCGGGAACCGACCGCGCCTTGGAGCCGTAGTAGAACGGCATCATCACCAGCGCGAGGAAGACCATCGCGGGGATCGCGCCGATCCAGTAGTAGTGAACCGTCGGGATGCCGTACTGGGCGCCGTTGGCCACCATGCCGATCAGTTCGAGGGCGCCGAGGTTGGCGGAGATGAACGCCAGGCCGGTCACCCACGCCGGCATCGACCGGCCCGACAGCAGGAAGTCCAGGCTGGACGACACCGAGCGGCGCGCCGCGTAGCCGATGCCGAGCACGAGGATGAAGTAGAAGGCGACGAGGAAGTAGTCGAGCACCGTCGCGTCGAGCCGGAGATCGGTCTGGGCCTGCGCAAGCATCATCGGAGGGTTCCTCCTCGTGCCGCGCGCCGGGAAACGCTGCGCGTCATTGCGACTCCTTGACGTGGTGAACGCGTGACGGATGGGCCGGGACGTAACGTAGCCGTCGTACGGACACGAGTGAACAATGTCGGACAGACTAGAACCGTGAGGCGGCGGAAAGTAACCCGGAAGTCGGAACAGAAACCCTTTCGAGCTGGTCGTTTCCGGACCGAGACCGAACGTTGACGGCCGTGTGATCACGTTGCATTGTGTGCGAATGGCTGCGGGAGGCGACGAGATCGGTGGGGAGAAGCGGCAGGACCCGCCGGGAGTGCTCGCCCGTCGCCGTCGTGAGCTGATCGTGGGCCGGGTCCGCGCGGAGGGCTGGGTCCGGGTGTCGGACCTCGCCGCCAGCCTGGGCGTCTCGGAGATGACCGTCCGCCGGGACCTCGACGCGCTCGCCCGGCACCGGCTCCTGGACAAGGTCCACGGCGGGGCGACGGCGCTCGACCCGCCGTCGGGCACCGACGAACCGCCCTTCTCGACCAAGTCCGGCCGTCGCCTCGCGGAGAAGGACCGGATCGCGCTCGCGGCGGCCGGCCTCGTCGAGCCGGGTTCGGTGGTCGGGCTCTCGGCCGGGACGACGACCTGTCAGCTCGCCCGCCGGCTCGTCGACGTCCCCGGGCTGACGGTCGTCACCAACTCCCTCGCCGCGGCGGAGGTGCTGGACGGCGGCACGGGGCCGGCCCGGACGGTGATCCTCACCGGGGGGATCCGGACGCCGTCGGAGGCGCTGGTCGGGCCGGTCGCGGTGGCGGCGCTGCGGTCGCTCAACCTCGACGTCGTGTTCCTCGGCGTGCACGGGATGTCCGCCGCCGCGGGCTTCACCACACCGAACCTGATGGAGAGCGAGACCGACCGGGCGCTGGTGGAGGCCGGTCCCCGGCTGGTGGTGGTCGCGGACAGCTCGAAGTGGGGGGTCACCGGGATCTCGACGATCGCGGCGCTCTCCGAGGCGGACGTGCTGGTCACCGATGCGGGGCTCGACGACGAGGCCCGCGCCGTGCTCTCCGGCGAGGTGGGCGAGCTCAGGCTGGTGTGAGGGGTGGTCCGGTGGACCGTCAGAGGCGGACCGCGTTGTGGAACGGCATGTTCGCCAGGGCGGAGTACTTCACCGGCTCCCCGGACGTGCTCGCGTTGAGGACCTTGCCGTCCCCGGCGTAGATGCCGACGTGGCTGACCGGGGAGTAGAAGAAGACGAGGTCCCCGGGCTGCAGGTTCGCCTTGCTGACCGGGGTCCCCAGCTGCGACTGCGCGCTGGACGAGTGCGGGAGGCTCTTGCCGAGCTGGCCGAACGCCCACTGCACGAGGCCGGAACAGTCGAAGGCGTTCGGGCCGGCGGCACCCCACACGTACGGCATGCCGAGCTTGCCCGTGGCGATCGAGAGGGCCTTGGCACCGAGGCCGGATCCGGTGGCCGCGGCGGGCGGGGCGTCGCTGCCGGAGCCCGCGCCGCCGCCGCGGGTGGGCTGCACGGACAGCGCCGAGCGCGCCTGCGCCGCTTTCTCCTGGGCCGCCTTCTGCTGGGCCGCCTTCTCCTGGGCCGCCCGTTGTTCGGCGGCCCGGGCCACCGCGAGGTCGTTCGCCGCGATACCGGCGGCGTCCGCACGCTCGAACACCGCGGGGAAGGAGCTGTTGACGTGCCCGAACGCGGAGCCGAGCGTGGCGCTCGTCGCGCTCGGTGTCGCCGCGGACAGGAGCTGGACGTTCTCGGCCTCCGGCACCGCGCGCAGGGTGCCGGTGCCGGTGGTCGTCAGCGCCGCGGCGACGCCGGCGGGGACGCCGCCCGTGGCCGTCAGGACGGCGGTGGCGCCGAGCACCGTGACCGAGACCGCCGCGGCCGCCGTCCGCGGGGACCGCGGGAAGGGCAGGGCCGGGATGACCCGGGTGACCGCGTTCGGGTCCGCGTTGCCGACCCAGCCCGGGGGCAGGCCTGCGGGCGGGGTGTCCGCGTCCGGCGCAGCGTGCCGGGTGGGGCGCGCGGGGCCACCGTCCGGGCCGGACGGGGTCAGCCTCGCGAGCAGCTCCGCGGCCGAGAGGGGAGGTTCGGCGAACGGACGGTCGGACTGCTCGCCCGCGCGGTGGCGCGCACGCTGTTCGGTCATGCTGGTCGGTCCTCGCACGTCCGCGGGGGTACCGGAGGGGAGCCGTACCCGTGGTCCGCGCCTGCCGCGTTATCAGGTGGCGCTCGGGGGAGTGTCGACGGGCAGGCGGGGGACGTGTCGACCGGGCGCACCGCCCGACGTCGCGTCGTTCGGCCCTTCGACCGTAACCACGCCGTGACCCGGACCGGAACCGGCTCGAACGGTCGTGCGACGAACGGGTGGCACCGCAAGACCAGTGAACAGCGTGCTGCGACGACCGCCCACAGGTGCTCTCAGGTTCCGGTCCGGGGACCCGGCCTCAGCGTGGTCACAGGCTGCGTGGATAGCGTCGGGGGCCATACAGCCGTCCGGCCCAGTGGCGAGCCGGTGCCCACCGACCTCCGTGAGGACTCCCACCCATGATCATCGATGCCCGAACCGTCGAGCCGGGGACCGCGGTCGACGCCGAGGTGTGTGTGATCGGGACCGGACCCGCGGGTGCCGCCGCCGCGGCCGAGCTCGCCTCCCTGGGTGCGGACGTCGTGGTCCTGGAGGGTGGGGGCAGGGGGGACGAGCGGGAGGCGCTCGACACGTACCGCGGGGTGATCGGCTCGGGGGCGCACGACGCGCTCGAGGCCGTCCGGCAGAAGCGGCTCGGCGGCAGCAGCGCCACCTGGGGCGGGCGCTGCGCCCCGCTCGACGACTCCGACCTCGACGTCCGGGACTGGATCCCGGACAGCGGCTGGCCGATCCGGCACGACGAGCTGAGCCGCTACTACCCGCGGGCGCAGCGGCACCTCGAGGCCGGGGCGTACGAGTACTCCGCGTCGCGCTCCGGGTTCCCGGCGTCGCCCGTGCCCACCTCGGACGTCCTGACCTGGGACGACACCTGGCGCTGGAGCCCGCCGACCAAGCTCGGCCCGCGGGTGGCCGCGCTCGCCACCGCGGACCAGGTGCGGTTGTTCGTCCACGCCGGCGTCGCCCGGTTGCAGCGGGACCCGCTCGGCGGCGCCGTCACCGAGGCCGTCGTGGTGCCGCGCCCGGGCGTGGAGTTCACCGTCCGCGCGCGGAGCTACGTCCTCGCCGCCGGCGGGCTGGAGTCGACGCGGATCCTGCTGGCCTCGGACTCCGGCGGCGGAGCGGGGATCGGCAACGAGCACGACCAGGTGGGCCGCCACTACATGACCCACCCCGTCGGCGAGGTCGGCCGGCTCGTGCCGACGGCGGCCGGCCGCGCCCTCGCGCTCGGCTACGTGAGTAGCGCGGACGGCGTCTACGCGCGGCGGATGCTCGCGCTGAGCCGCGCGACCCAGGAGCAGCACCGGCTGCGGAACCTCAAGGCCGCCCTCTGGTTCGCCGACCCCAAGGACCCGGCCCACGGCGACGGCCTGCTCTCCACCTTCGCGCTCACCTACTGGGGCCTGGGCCGGGCGCGGCTGGGCTTCAAGTCCGCGGGCACGCACGCCCAGTACACCGGGACGACGGGGATCGGCCGGCACCTGCGCAACGTCGCCACGGACCTGCCCCGGGTCGGCGCCTTCGCCGCCTCCTGGGCCCGTCCGCGGCTGACCGGCGGCCGGATCCTGCCGTCCTTCATGCCGCTGGACAGCACCCACTGCCGGCTGCGGTTCGACGCCGAACAGTCCCCGGACCCGCAGAACCGGGTCACGCTGGACACCGCGCGGGACGCACTGGGCCAGCGCAGGCTGCGCGTGGACTACTCGGTCTCGGCGGAGGACCGGCGCAGCATCGTCACCTCCATGCGGTTGATCGGCGGCGAGATGATGCGGCTCGGCCTCGCGTCCGTGGACCTCTCCGACGTGGACAAGGTGCTGGACATGCCGCTGACCGACGGCACCCACCAGATGGGCCTGCTGCGGATGTCGGACTCGCCGCGGACCGGGGTGGTGGACACGGACACCCGGGTGCACGGCTGCCCCAACGTGTTCGTCGCGAGCAGCGCCGTGTTCCCGACCGCCGGGGCGGTGGGCCCGACGCTGGCGCTGGTCGCGCTGGCCTGCCGCACGGCGGAGACCGCGTTCGCCACGTCCCGGTCCCGGTCCGTTCAGGCGGGGACCGGCGCGAGCACGGTGTCGTAGACCTCGCGCAGCCGCCTCGCCCAGCCCACGGCCTCGAAGCGCTCCAGGTAACGCTCGCGCGCGGCGCGGCCCATCCGCTCGCGGAGCGCGTCGTCCGCGCCGAGCCGCTGCAGGGCCGCCGTGATCGAGCCCACGTCGAGCGGGACCACGACGCCCGTCTCCCGGGTGACGATCTCGGGGAGCCCGCCCACGCGCGTGACGATCGCCGGCACGCCCGCCGCCAGCCCACGGACGACCGCGCTGGGCATGCCGTCGGTGCGGGTGGTGTGCAGCTGCAGGTCCGCGGCCGCGAGCATCCCGGTCGGGTCCCCGTACGGGGTGAACCGGACGCGCCCCCGCAGGGCGTCGTCCCGGGAGACCCGGGACTCCAGCCACGCCCGCAGCGGCCCGTCACCGGTCAGCGCGACGGTCCACGGGCTGTCCGCGGGAAGCTCGGCGACGGCGTCGAGCAGCATGTCCTGGCCCTTGCCGCGGCGCATCGGGGCGGCGGAGACGGCGAGCAGGCCGTCGTCGCCGACGCCCAGGCGGGCGCGCGTCCTCGCGACCGTGCCGGGCGGTGTCGGCGCCGGGTCCGCGACGCCGTCCGGTAGCACGACCAGGCCCGCCCCGGAGCCCGCGACGCGCTGGTACCAGTCCCGCTGCAGCTGCGAGATCGCGATCGTCCGCGTCACGAACCGCTTGCGCGCGAGCACCTTCGCCGTGCGGCGCACCTTGTCGAGGCGGTCCGCGGGCTCGTCGTGGATCAGGTGCAGGGTGGAGACCACCGGGATCCGCAGGCGCGTGCCGAGGGCGGCGCCGAGGACGTCCGCGTTCGGCATGTGGGTGTGGACCAGCGCCACGTCGAGCCCGCGCAGGACCTCGGCGGCCCGGGGGAGGGAGCGCGGGTCCCACGGCGCCGCCCCCAGCTCGACGACGGTCGCCCCGCAGCGGCGCAGCAGCTCGCCGAGCGGCGTGCTCCCGCTGCCGGAGATCGCGACGACCACCAGCTCCAGGCCTGCCGCCCCCGCGGCGCCGGCCAGCGCGGCGAGACCGTTCTCGGATCCGTCCGGGTGGAGCGAGTCCACCAGGTGAGCCACCCTCACGCGCGCGTCCTCCCCGTGGTCCGTGGATCGCGGACGGTGTCCGCCGTCCCCGATCGAGTGGCCGACAGTACCCGCGCGGGCCCCGCACGCGAGGCGGGGAAGCGCCGTGCCGGATGTGCCCGTGGACGTGACTGGCAGCCGTGCCGGGCCCGCCGGTTACGGTCTGCGCCATGCGGACGGTGTACGTGATCGGGATCGGGGCGGGGGATCCGGACCACCTCACGGTGGGTGCGGTGCGGGCCCTCAACGAGGTGGACGTGTTCTTCCTCATCGGCAAGGGCGACACGAAGGACGATCTCGCCGCCCTGCGCACGGAGATCCTCACCACGCACGTCCCCACCGGGAACTACCGGATCGTCGAGGTCCAGGACCCGGAGCGGGACCGTTCGGCCGGCGCGGGCGAGGGTGCCGGGTCCGCGGCCTACCGCGCCGCCGTCGTGGACTGGCAGGACCGGCGGGCCGAGCTCTACGCCCGGATGATCACCGACGAGCTGCCCGACGGCGCCCGCGGTGCCTTCCTCGTGTGGGGGGACCCCTCCCTCTACGACGGCACCCTGCGCCTGCTGGACCGGATCCGGGCCGCGGGCACGGAGTTCGAGGTCACGTCGATCCCGGGGATCTCCAGCGTGCAGGCCCTGGCGGCCGCGCACCGGCTGATCCTGAACCGGATCGGCCGGCCGGTGCTGATCACCACCGGCCGCCGGATCGCCGGCGGCCTGCCCCCGGACGTCGACGACGTCGTGGTGATGCTCGACGGCGGCACGGCCTTCGCCGGGCTCCCCGACGCCGAGGCCGCCGAGCTGGACATCTACTGGGGCGCCTACCTCGGGACACCGGACGAGCTGCTGTGTGCCGGACCGCTGCTCGAGGTCCGGGACGAGATCGTGACCACCCGCGCGAGCGCCCGGGCCCGCAAGGGCTGGATCATGGACACCTACCTGCTGCGGCGGAATGCGGAGGAACGGTGAAGATCAGCCTGGCCCGCGACGACGGGCCGGCGCCCCGGGAGCGCGGCGCCCTGATCAGCGCGGGGGCCACCCGCCTCGCCTGGTGGAGCGTGCGGATCCTGCTCATCGCGCTCGGTGCCGTCCTGCTCGGTACCCTCGTCGGCGCGCTCTGGACGGTCGTCCTGCCGGTCGTCTTCGGCGTCCTGCTGACCACGGTGCTGTTCCCGCCGGTGGCCTGGCTGATCCGGCACGGGTGGGCTCCGGCGCTCGCCGCGGGGGTCGTGCTCGTCGGGGCGCTCGCGGTCGTCGCGCTGGTGTTCTGGGGGATCGCGCCCTCGGTCGCCGGGCAGGCGGACGAGATCGCCGCGGGTGCCGTCGGGGGCCTGCAGCAGATCCAGACGCTGCTCGCGGGACCACCGTTCAACCTCGGGCAGGGGCAGATCGGCGCGGCGCTGAACAGCATCGTCGCGCAGCTGCAGGCCAGCGCCACGACCATCGCGGGCGGCGTGCTCACGGGCGTCTCGGCGGTCGCGTCCGGGCTGCTCAACGTGGTCCTCGCGCTCGTGCTCGCGTTCTTCTTCCTCAAGGACGGCCCGCGGTTCGTGCCGTGGCTGGTCTCGGTGACCGGCGAGCGGGCCGGGCGTCACCTGCGCCCGGTGCTGGACCGCACCTGGCGCACCCTCGGCGGCTTCATCCGCACCCAGGCGCTGGTCAGCCTGGTGGACGCGTTCTTCATCGGCATCGGGCTGCTGGTCCTCGGCGTGCCACTGGCGCTGCCGCTGGTGGTGCTCACGTTCTTCGGCGGCTTCATCCCGATCATCGGGGCGCTGGTCGCCGGGGCGCTGGCGGTGCTCATCGCCCTGGTCACGAAGGGTTTCACCACCGCGCTGATCGTGCTGGCGATCATCGTCGTGGTGCAGCAGATCGAGGGGAACGTACTGCAGCCGATCCTGCAGAGCCGGAGCCTGAAGCTGCACGGCGCCGTCGTGCTGCTCGCCGTCACCGCCGGCGGGTCCCTCTACGGCATCGCCGGGGCGTTCCTCGCGGTCCCGGTCGCCGCCGTGGCTGCCGAGCTGCTGCGCTACGCGGGGCAGGAGATCGACGCACGGACCGGGAAGGACGACGATCCCGAGGACCCGGCCGACGTCCTCGCCGAGGACGTGACGGATCCCGCCGCCTCCACCGTCGCGGTCCCGGCGTCGGACTCCCGGGACCCGGACGAGCGGCAGCCGGCGCACGAGGCCGGGCGAGAGCAGGCCTGACGCGAGCCGGCCCGGGCGGTCGTGGACCGAACGCCGTGCGCACGAGGCCGTTCGGCGGACACGGGGCGACCGCCGGCACGGCGAACGGTGGAGGCAACACGCTCAGTGGTGTTTGCCGGGGCCGGTCGAGGAGGCATCCGGTAGGTGTCCGGCGCTCCCGCTCCCACCCCCCCCGGAGACCCCTATGGCGAACCCACTCGAGTCGGTCGAGTACGTCCACCGCACCTGGCCCGCCGATCCCGGCCAGCTCTCCGACATCCGCCACCGGATGCTGAGCTGGCTCGAGCCACTGGGCATGACCCCCGACCGCAACGACGACGTGGTGCTCGCCGTCGGTGAGGCCGTCGAGAACGCCGTGCAGCACGCCTATCCCGACGGGGAGGTCGGCGACGTCGAGCTCACGCTCTGGACCGAGTCCGGCGTGCTCAACATCGAGATCACGGACCACGGGCTCTGGCGCGAGCCCGTCGTGCCCGCACAGGACGCCGCGGTGGCACCCGGCGGCCGCGGGATCCGGATGATGCAGCACACCGTCGAGACCGTCCTGGTGCACTACGACGGCAGGGGCAGCCGGGTCCTGCTCCGCATCGACCTCCCGGGGACGTCGCCGGAGCCCGACCCGGCTCGCTGAGCTGCGGCTGCCGCTGTTCGACGCGCCCGCGGCACCGGGTCGTGATCGGATCGGGCCATGAGCCCCGCTCCCGCCCGCCTGCTCGACACCCTGCTCGACCGCTCCGTCCTCCTCGGCTACTCCCGGCCCGGCCACCTCCTCCGCCGCCGGGCGTGGTCCGGGGACCAGGGCGACCCGGCGCCGGACGCGCTGTGCGGGCGGACCGCGCTCGTCACCGGGGCGGGCTCGGGCCTCGGGACCGCCACCGCCGCAGGGCTCGCCGCCCTCGGCGCGACCGTCCACCTGCTCGTCCGCGACGCCGGGAAGGGCGAGCGGACCAGGGACGCGCTCCTCGCGGACCGGCCCGGCGCCCGCGTGCACGTGGAGGTCTGCGACGTCGGGGAGCTCGCGGCCGTCCGGGCCTTCGCGGCGGATCTCACCGCCCGGGTGCCGGAGCTGGACCTGCTGGTGCACAACGCGGGCCTGCTCCCGGCGGCGCGGGCCGAGACCTCGGAGGGCAACGAGATCACCCTCGCGGTGCACGTCCTCGGCCCGAGCCTGCTGACGGAGCTGCTGGTGCCCGCGCTGGAGGCGGGAGCCGCACGGTCCGGCGTCGACAGCCGGGTCCTGTTCGTCGCGTCGGGCGGGATGTACGCCCGCACGCTGCGCACGGACGACCTGCAGTACCGCCGTGGCACCTACAACGGCACCGGTGCCTACGCCCGCACCAAGCGGATGCAGGTCGTGCTGGCCGGGCTCTGGGCCCGCCGGCTGGCCGGGACCGGGGTGACGGTGCACGCGCTGCACCCGGGATGGGCGGCGACGCCGGGGCTCACCGGGTCCCTGCCCGGCTTCGACTCACTCGTCGGCCCCGTCCTGCGGACCCCCGAGGAGGGCGCGGACACCGCGGTCTGGCTCGCGGCGGCGCCCGCGCGCGCGGTGGGCACGGGCCGGTTCTGGCACGACCGGGCGCCCCGCCCGGTCCACTACGTGCCGTGGACGCGGGAGAGCGCCGCCGAGCAGGACCGGCTGTGGGCCGAGGTCCGCAGGCTCACCCGGTAGCAGCGCCACCGCCGACCGGGCCGAGCAGTGCGTCGGTGGCCCGGACGACGTGGGCGATGACGGTCTCGGGCTCCGCCGCGACGAGGGCGTCGCTGTGGATCACCCTGCGCAGCAGGGCGATCCCGAGCAGCCACGCCAGCGCGAGGTCCGCCCGCAGCTCCGCGTCCGCGGGGTCCTCGGTGTCCACCATCGCCGCCAGGGTGCCCCCGTAGGCCTCGCGCAGCTGGGCGCGCACCGTCCGGGCGGCCTCGGTGTTGCCCTGCGAACGCAGCGCGGCGAGGAACAGGGTGGACCCGGAGGTGTCGTCCGGGTCGCCGGCCAGCATCGCGGTCAGGGTGCGGGGCAGGACCTCGCCGGGTGGCCCGTCGTGCAGCACGTCGAGTGCCTGCCCGGCGATCGCCTGGGCGAAGAGCCGGCCCTTGCTGCCGAAGTGGCGGAACAGCAGGGCCTGGTTCACCCCGGCCCGCTCCGCGATCGCGCGCACCGTGGTGCCGTCGTAGCCGTCGGTGGCGAAGAGCTCGCGGGCGGCGGCGAGCAGCGACGCCTGCGTGGCGGCGGAGTCGCGGGGCCGCGCCGGCGCGGCCGGCGGGCCGGTCGCCGGCCGGGGATCGGGCTGGTCCGGCACCTCGTTCATTCCCCGCGGAACCGCGGGGCCCGGCGTCCGAGCGACGCGGCCACCCCCTCGGCGAAGTCCGCGGTACCCCGCAGCCACAGCTGCTCGGACGCCTCGTGCCCGGTGATCGCGGCGACCTCCTGCGCGAGACCGGCCTTCTGGGTGGCCCGGATGCTCCGGACGGCGAGCGGGGCGGCCGCCGCGATCTCGGTGGCCAGCGCGATCGCCTCGGCGCGGATCGCCTCGTCCGTGGCCGCCAGGCGATCCGCGAGGCCGAACCGGAAGGCCTCCTCCGCACCGACCCGGCGCCCCGTGACCAGCATGTCCAGCGCGTGCTGGCGACCGACGACCCGCGGCAGGCTCACCGACAACCCGAAGCCCTGGTGCAGCCCGAGGCGCGAGAAGTTGGCGCTGAACCGGGTCCCCGGGCCGGCGACCCGGAAGTCCGCGGACACCGCGAGCCCGAGGCCGCCGCCGATCGCGATGCCCTGCACGGCCGCGACCACCGGCAGCCCCACGGCGAACAGCCGCGCGCCCTGCGCGTAGAGGGCCTCCGCGACGTCCGTGGTGACGGCCGCGGTGCGGTCCCCGTCGCCGCCGAAGTTCGCCCCGGCACAGAAGTTCCGGCCCTCGCTCGCCAGGACGATCGCGCGCACGGAGCGGTCCGCGTCGAGCTCCGCGTAGCGGTCCGCGATCTCGGTGACCAGCGGGGCGTCGAAGTAGTTGTGCGGTGGCCGGTGCAGCTCGACCAGCGCCACCCCGTCCGTGAGGCGCTCGACCCCGACCGCCGTGCTCGCCGTCATGGTGTCCCTCTCCTCGCCCGCGCATCCGGTCCGATCGGACCGGCCTGATCAGACCAGATGGTGTGCGGAGCGGCCGCCGCGGGTACGCGAGGGGACGGCCGCCCCGATCGGCCGTGCAGGAGAGAGGAGCAGGGCGATGGCGCAGCAGCGCGAGACGCAGGACGACGAGTTCACCCCGGCCGCGGACATGGCGGGGGCCATGCAGCTCGACACCGAGGAGACCCTGGTGGGCCCGCCCGGCGCCGACCCGCTCGACGCCGGGTACGTGCCGCCGGACCGGCCCTACGCGGCCGAGGCCACCGGTGTGACCCCCGCGGAGCAGCGCGAGGGGGAGTCCCACGAGGAGCGCCTGCGCCGCGAGGTGCCCGAGGGCCTGGAGCCGGTGGACGCCACGCGGACCGGGCGGCTCGAGGCGGACGGGACCACGGACGGGGACGCGACGGACGTCGGGGTCGACGGGGGCGCGGCCTCCGCGGAGGAGGCGGCGATGCACGACGTGGACAATGGCATCGAACCGGTCGTCGACGAGACGCCGGCCGAGGATCCCGAGGTCACGGCCTCGCTGGAGGCGGACCCGCATCCGGACGAGGCACTCGCGGACGCGGTGGCGGACGGGCGGGACGACCCGGACTTCGGGCCGGAGGGCCGGGTGGGGAGCGCCGGGTCGAGGATGGACGGGCTGCCGGAGGCCGGGGGAGCGGCTGCGGCCGCGGACGGTCGTACGGACGCCGGCCCGGGGGCGTTCGGCCGCTGAGCCCGGGCCGGGCGGCCCGTCGCCGCACCGGGCGTCGAGGGCGGGACGCCCGTCCGGGACCCCGCAGCGATCCCGCGCCCGAGGAGCAGCGCCGACGGTCACTCAGCGCGTAGGCGAGTGACTACTCAGCGCAACTCTGGCTGATCCGCTCGATCATCCCGTCGAGGTCCATCCGGCCGGACTCCTCACCGAACGGAACCATCTCGGCGGTCGAGTCCACGAAGTGGCGGAGCAGGTCCCGGTCCACCTCGAGGACCGCGCGGCCGTCCGTGGAGCGGATCTCGATCTCCACGATGTCGTAGCCCTGGACGAGCTGGGGGCTCATCCGGATGTCCCCGTCGCCGGTGGCCTCGGACAGCCCGGCGAGCACCAGGTCCCGGCCGACCAGCCACTCGACCCAGCGATCGTGCCTGGTCCGGACGGCGAGGGTGACGGCGAAGGGGTCCTGCGCGGTGTAGGTCCACCGCGTCACGACCGGAGCCGGCTGTCCGTGCAGCACGGTGAACATGTCCTGCTGGACCGAGTCGCTCGTCATCACTGTCGCCCCCTGGCGCTTCGCGTGCTGCCGTGGTCGGCAGCGTCATACCGAACATCGGAGCCGCCGCCCGAAATGCTGCACTCCGGACGAGTCTTCACCACAACGGGTGATGGGGTCGACCCGGGGCCGGGGTGTCCGGTGCCGATGGCGGGAAGGCGCGCTCAGGTGCGTTCGGCCGCGCTGACGACCCAGATCCCGCCCGACCCGGCGCGGACGGGCTGGACGAGGTGCACCGTCGCGCGGCCTCCCTGCCCGTCCCGGACCTGCACCGTCCCCGGCCCGGCCGGGGTGGTCTCCGGTGAGGTCCAGCCGTAGACGGACGAGGTGTAGCTCAGCGCCACCTCCTGCGGGTCCAGCAGCCACGGCTGGGAACCGCCGTCCACGTCGGCCTGCAGCTGCCGGGCCGCGGCCGCGTCCCGGACCGGCCAGATCATCGCCGGCGCCGGGGCGGCCGCCCCGGCGCCGGGCCCGGGCGCGGCCCCGCCGTGCGGGGTGGTCGTGCCGTGGGGACGTGTCGTGGGTCCGGGCGCCGGGGTGGGGGTCGGGGTGGCGCCGGTCGTCGCCTCCGGGCTGGTCGCGGGGGAGGTGGTCGGGGCGGCGCTGCCGGCCTCCGCCGCGGGTGCCGGGGGCAGGGCCGCCTCGCCGTTCCCGCACCCGGTGAGCAGCACCAGCGAGACCGCCACCATCCCGAGCGCCGCTGCGACACCCGTCCCCGCCGGGGTCGCCGCCTCGTGGACCGACCCGTGCCGCCGCACACCGTTCATCCGGGAAACGCTAGTTCTGCCAGGTCGCGGCGGGTAGGGCGACGCGCTGCCACGTCCGGGGGGTGTGCGCGCCGGTGCCGCCCGCGGCGAGACCCGTCCCAACGGACGTGTGGCGGAGCCCCCCGAATTCATTAGGGTGCGATGAACAGTGCGGGGCCGATCTTCGGGAGTGGGGCCAACGATGTCCGGCGTGACGACTTCAGGCGGCGCGGCGTTCTACGCCGCGCGAGACTTCCTCCTGGCCAACCGGGAGGACTACGACACGGCCCTGGCGGACTTCCGCTGGCCCGAGCTCGACGAGTTCAACTGGGCACTGGACCACTTCGACGTGGTCGCGGCGGATCCGGAGCGGGGGTCCCGGCGCGCGCTGTGGATCGTCGAGTCCGACGGCAGCGAGGCGTACTGGACGTTCGCCGAGATGGCCGAACGCTCCAACCGGGTGGCCAACTGGCTGCGGGACCGGGGCGTCGGCCGCGGGGACCGCATCATCCTGATGCTCGGCAACCAGCTCGAGCTCTGGGAGACCCTGCTCGCGGCGATGAAGCTGGGTGCGGTCGTCATCCCGGCGACGACGCTGCTCACCGCGGACGACCTGCAGGACCGGGTGGACCGCGGGCACGCGAAGCACGTGATCGTCGGCGCGGCGGACGCCGGCAAGTTCGACGACGTGCGGGGGGACTTCTCGACGATCTCGGTTCGCGGAGCGGCCGAGGGCTGGCACGACTACAGCGACGCGTACACGTCGTCCGCGGTGTTCGTGCCGGACGCGCCCACGAAGGCGACGGACACGCTGCTGCTCTACTTCACCTCGGGTACCACCGCGAAGCCGAAGCTCGTCGAGCACACCCACGAGTCCTATCCGGTCGGCCACCTGTCGACGATGTACTGGATCGGGCTGGAGCCCGGGGACGTCCACCTCAACATCTCCTCGCCCGGCTGGGCCAAGCACGCGTGGTCCAACGTGTTCGCGCCGTGGATCGCCGAGGCCACCGTGCTCGTCATGAACTACACGAAGTTCTCCGCCGAGAACCTCCTCGAGGTCATGGGCCGCTGCGGCGTGACGAGCTTCTGCGCGCCGCCCACGGTGTGGCGCATGCTGATCCAGGCGGACCTGTCCGAGCTGGCCACGCCGCCGCGGAAGGTCGTCGGGGCGGGTGAGCCGCTCAACCCCGAGGTCATCGAGCAGGTCGAGAAGGCCTGGGGCCTCAAGATCCGGGACGGCTTCGGGCAGACCGAGTCCAGCGTGCAGATCGCGAACCCGCCCGGCTCCGCGATCAAGCCGGGCTCGATGGGCCGCCCGATGCCCGGCTTCCCCATCGAGCTGATCGACCCCGCCACGGGTGAGAAGGCGGACGAGGGCGAGATCTGCATCGACCTCTCCCGGCGCCCCACCGGCCTCATGGTCGGCTACCACGGGGACGCCGAGCGCAACGCCGAGGCGATGGCCGACGGCTACTACCACACCGGCGACGTCGGGTCCCGGGACGCGGACGGCTACATCACCTACGTGGGCCGTGCGGACGACGTGTTCAAGGCCAGCGACTACCGGATCAGCCCGTTCGAGCTGGAGAGCGTGCTGATCGAGCACCCGGCCGTCGCGGAGGCGGCGATCGTGCCGTCCCCGGACCCGGTGCGCCTGGCCGTCCCGAAGGCCTACGTGGTGCTGGCCAAGGGGTACGAGCCCACCGAGGAGACGGCGACGGCGATCCTGCAGTTCGCCCGGGACAACCTCGCGCCCTACAAGCGGATCCGCCGCCTCGAGTTCGCCGAGCTGCCCAAGACGATCTCGGGGAAGATCCGCCGGGTGGAGCTGCGCGGCCGCGAAGGCGAGCTGCACGCGGATCCGGAGGCGACGCCGTCGGGGGAGTTCACGCTCTGACCCCGCGCCCGCGAGCTTGATCATCATCCCCGGTACCGTTGTGCCCGTGGGGAATCAGCTGCCGCGGGCAGGACCGATGGCGGTCATGATGGCCGGGATGCCGGACGTCTTCACCCGGTTGCTCGCCGAGCATCTCCCGGACCGGCTGGGCCGCTGCGCGGCGTGCGGCGGCGCCTCCGGCGGGTCCGGGACGCGGTGGCCCTGCACGCTCGCGCAGATCGCCGGCGAGGCCCGCGCGCTCGCCGCCGAGCAGGGCGGGAGCCGGCGCACCACGCCCTATCCCGCGGGCGGGCTGTAGTGGCCGGGCCAGTGCTTGAACGGGATGCGGGTGATGTCCAGGATCTCCCCGATCGTGGACCACTCGTTGCGCCCCAGGCGGGCCAGCGGACGCAGCCGCCGCACGTCCGGCAGGTGGTTGTCCCGCTCGTCGGTGGTGAAGACGTCGGAGTCGATCGCGGCGTGCACGACCCGCCCGATGACGATCGTCGAGTCCCCCAGCTCGATCGCCTCGTGCAGCGTGCACTCCAGCGCGACCGGGGACTCGGCGACCCGCTGCGGCGTCACCTTCGCGCTCTTCTCGCCGGTCAGGCCGACGGCGGCGAACTCGCTGACCTCGGCGGGGAAGTCCGTGCCGGTGGCGTTGACCCGCTCGAACATCGGCTCGTTCGCCAGGCACACGACGAACTCACCGGTCTCCTTCGCGTTGCGCAGTGAGTCCTTCTTGCCGACCGAGGTGAACTGCACCATGGGCGGATCCACGCAGGAGACGGTGAAGAACGAGTGCGGCGCCAGGTTGTCCACGCCGCCGGCGGACCGGGTCGACACCCAGGCGATCGGCCGGGGCACCACCACCGAGTTCAGCACCTTGTAGAAGGGGCCGTGGCCCATCTCGTCCGGGTCGATGTCGGTCCGCGCAGGCTCCGTGCTCATGCCGCAATCCTCTCCCGCCGACGGCTCCCGCACAGCGTCGCGTGCCCACACCCACGTCCCGACCGGTGCCCGGGCAGGTGAACCGCCGCCCGGGCGGGGTGGTTACGGTTGCGCGCGTGGGGGGCGCGCGGGTTCTCGGGTTGGTGCTCGGGGTCGTGGCGGACGGGGTTCTCGGCGATCCGCGGCGGTGCCATCCCGTCGCCGGGTTCGGCGCGGTGGCCTCGGCCCTGGAACGACGGGTGTACGCGGACTCGCGTGCGGCCGGCGTCGGGTACACGGCCGTGCTGGTCGGGGGAGTCCTCGGGCTCGGGGTGGCCGCCGAACGGCTGCTGCCGCGGACGCTCGGGACGGCCGTCGCCACCTGGGCCGTGCTCGGCGGGACGTCGCTCGTCCGGGAGGTGGCGGCGCTGGGGACCTCCCTGGAGGCCGGGGACACCGCCGGCGCGCGCGCCCGGATCCCGCACCTGTGCGCCCGGGACCCGGAGCTGCTCGACGCCGCGGGGATGGCCCGGGCGGGGTTGGAGTCCTTGGCGGAGAACACCTCCGACGCCGTCGTCGCGCCGCTGTTCTGGGGTGCGGTGGCCGGGGTCCCCGGGCTGCTCGGCTACCGCGCGGTCAACACGCTCGACGCGATGGTCGGCTACCGGTCGTCCCGGTACGAGCGCTTCGGGTGGGCGTCGGCGCGCCTGGACGACCTGGCGAACCTCGTCCCGTCCCGGATCGCCGCCACCCTGTTCGCCCTCGCCGCCCCGACCGTCGGCGGGCGACCGGGCGAGGCCCTGGCCGCGTGGCGGCGGGACGCGGGCGGGCATCCGAGCCCCAACGCGGGGCCCGTCGAGGCGGCGGCGGCGGGTGCGCTGGGGGTGCGGCTCGGGGGCCGGACGGAGTACGCGTACGGGGTGGAGGAGCGTCCGGTGCTGGGCACCGGGAGCCCGCCCGAGGTGGGGGACCTGCGGCGGTCGGTCCGGCTCTCCCGGATGGTCGGGGCGGCGTCGGCGCTGATGGCGGCGTCGATCGCCGCCCGCCGCTGACCGTCCTCCCGACCTCGTGCGTCAGGGGGCCATGACGCCGTCCCGAGGGCCGGGATCGCGCGTCAGGGCTCCCTGGTGTGGCTCGCGGGGTGGGTGGCCCCGCCGCCGTCCCTGCCGGAGAGGGCGTCGCGGAGCGAGGCCGTGTTCGCCCGCCTGCCCCTGCGCTGCAGCAGTTCGAGCCGGATGAACAGGACGAGCGCGACCAGCGCGATCGCCCCGAAGGAGACCCACTGCAGGGCGTAGGAGAAGTTCGTGAACGGGGCCCCGCTGACCGGCGGCACGACCGGCAGCGCGGTCAGCACGCCCGGCTGCCCGTCGATCAGCTGGGCGTACCCGACGATCATGTCGGTACCGGCCGCCGCGGCGACGGCCCGCGAGTCCGCGGCGTAGATCTGTCGGTGCCCGTCCGCGTCGAGGGTCGGCCGGCCGCTGGTGTCCGTCTCGTCGAGGCGCAGCCTGCCGGTCACCGTGACGGTGCCCTCGGGGGCCGCGGCGAAGGCGGGGACGGTCTGGCCCTGGTCGGCCGTGATCGAGCCGCGGTCGATCGCGACGGTCCGGCCGTCGGTGAGCCGCAGCGGCGTCATGACCTCGTAGGCGGGCCTGCCGTCGACCACCCGCAGCCGCACCAGGGCCTCGTCCGCGGGCTGGTACTCGCCGGTCATGGTGACCTGGCGCCACTCGTCGTCCGGGCTCACCGCGGCGCCGGGGACCAGGTCCGCGAACGGGACCGGGGCGACGTCGCGGGCGTTGTCGATCTGCGCCTGCTGGGCCTCCCGCTGGTCCTCGCGGCCGAACTGCCACGGCGCGAGGACCGCGTAGCAGACGGCGACGAACCCGAGCACGACCGCGATGAAGGCAAGCCAGCCCGGACGCAGCAGGAAACGCATGCCCCTACGGTATGCGGCCCGGCGTCCAGCGCGCCGCGGACCCTGCCCGGTGCCGGTGCCGGTGTGACGGGCATCGCCCGGTCGTCCGGGCCGAGGGGGCGGTGCTCGCGGACACCGGGCTTCCGGAGCACCCCGGCGGGGCTCTGCGGCCTGCGCTGAGCCGATACTGGCGGCCATGGATCTCAGCGATCTCCGGGGGGCCCTGCTGGTGGCGGGAACGACGTCCGACGCCGGCAAGAGCGCCCTGGTGGCGGGGATCTGCCGCTGGCTCGTCCGTCGCGGGGTGTCCGTGGCGCCGTTCAAGGCGCAGAACATGAGCAACAACTCGGTGGTGACGACCGACGGCGGCGAGATCGGCCGGGCCCAGGCGATGCAGGCCCACGCGTGCGGGCTGGCGCCGAGCGTCGCGTTCAACCCGGTGCTGCTCAAGCCCGGCAGCGACCGGACGTCGCAGGTCGTCGTGCGCGGACGGGCGGCGGGCCAGGTGTCCGCGATGTCCTACCGCTCGCGCAAGGCGGCGCTGCTGGAGGTCGTCACCGAGACCCTGGCCGAGCTGCGCACCCGCTACGACGTGGTGATCTGCGAGGGCGCCGGCTCACCCGCGGAGATCAACCTGCGCGCCACGGACATCGCGAACATGGGGCTGGCGCAGGCCGCGGACCTGCCCGTGGTGGTGGTGGGGGACATCGACCGGGGCGGGGTGCTCGCGCACCTGTTCGGGACCGTCGCCGTGCTGGACCCGGCGGACCAGGCCCGTATCGCCGGGTTCGTGATCAACAAGTTCCGCGGGGACCCCGCGCTGCTCGCCCCCGGGCTGGACCAGCTGCGCGCGCTGACCGGGCGGCCGACCTTCGGCGTCGTCCCCTGGTCCGACGGCCTGTGGCTCGACGCCGAGGACTCGCTCTCCGCCGTCGCGGACGGGGTGCTCGGCCGGCCGGCGGCGCCGCACGGGTCCCAGTGGCTGCGGGTGGCCGTCGTCCGGTCACCCCGGATCTCCAACGCCACGGACGCCGAGGCGCTGGCGTGCGAACCGGGCGTCGCGGTGCGGTACGTGACCGAGCCGTCCCGGCTCCTGGACGCGGACGTCGTCGTGCTGCCCGGCTCCAAGGCGACGGTGAGCGACCTGGCGTGGCTGCGGGCGTCGGGGCTCGCGGAGGGCGTCCTCGCGCACGCCGCCGCGGGGAGGCCGGTCCTGGGGATCTGCGGCGGCTACCAGATGCTGGGGCGGCGGATCGTGGATCCGGCGGGCGTCGAGGTGCCGGGCGGCGCGGACGTGCCCGGACTGGGGCTGCTGGACCTGGAGATCGCCTTCGACGCGGACAAGCACCTGGGGAACCCGGCGGGGACGGCCTGGGGACATCCGGTGGGCGGGTACGAGATCCACCACGGCCGGGTCGTGCGGTCCGGGGACCCGACACTGCTCGACGGGGAGGGTTCGGACGCGGGTGTCGTGCTGGGGACGCACTGGCACGGTCTCCTGGAGAACGACGGGTTCCGCCGCGCCCTGCTCACCAGGCTCGCCGCGCAGGCCGGCCGGTCCGGCTTCCGCGCCGCGCCGGACACCTCCTTCGCCGAGGAGCGGGCGCGACAGCTCGATCTGCTCGGTGACCTGGTCGAACAGCACCTCGATACATCGTCACTTGAACATGTGATCCGACACGGTGCGTCGCCGGAACTGCCGGTTCTCGCGTCCGGTCTGGCAGAGTCCCGGCCGTGAGCACGACGCCGTCCTTCCCGTTCTCCGCTGTCGTCGGCCACGACGACCTGCGCCTGGCCCTCCTCCTCAACGCCGTCCACCCGGGCGTCGGCGGGGTGCTGGTCCGGGGGGAGAAGGGCACCGCGAAGTCGACGGCGGTACGCGCGCTCGCGGCGCTGCTGCCGGGCCTCGACGTGGTCACGGGCTGCCGGTTCGGCTGCGACCCCGCCGATCCGGACCCCTCCTGCCCGGACGGCCCGCACCCGTTCTCCTCGGCCGCCCAGACGCGCGCCGCCCGCCTCGTGGAGCTGCCCGTCGGGGCGACGGAGGACCGGCTCGTCGGCTCGCTGGACCTGGAGCGGGCGCTGTCCGAGGGCGTCCGGGCCTACCAGCCGGGCCTGCTCGCGGACGCGCACCGCGGCGTGCTCTACGTCGACGAGGTCAACCTGCTGCACGACCACCTCGTCGACCTGCTGCTGGACGCGGCGGCGATGGGTCGGGCAAACGTCGAGCGGGACGGCGTCTCGGTCTCCCACGCCGCGCGGTTCCTGCTGGTCGGGACGATGAACCCCGAGGAGGGCGAGCTCCGCCCGCAGCTGCTGGACCGCTTCGGGCTCACGGTCGAGGTGAAGGCCGCGCGGGACGTCGACACCCGGGTGGAGGTCGTCCGGCGTCGGATGGCGTTCGAGAACGACCCCTCCGGGTTCGTCGCGCGCTTCGCCGGGGACGAGGCCGGGACCGCCGCGCGGATCGCCGAGGCGCAGTCGCGGGTCGGGTCGGTGCTCCTCGAGGACCGGGAGCTCCGCCGCATCGCCTCGGTCTGCGCCCGCTTCGACGTCGACGGGATGCGGGCGGACCTGGTGATCGCCCGCGCCGCGGTCGCGCACGCCGCCTGGCGCGGTGCGGACGCCGTCGCGGAGGAGGACGTGCGGGTCGCGGCGAGGCTCGCGCTGCCGCACCGCCGCCGCCGGGACCCGTTCGACGAGCCGGGGATCGACGAGAAGGACCTGGACGAGGCCCTCCGCGACGCCGCGGAGGACCTCGACGGCGACGACGACCCGGACCCGGAGCCCCCGGAGGGCGGCGGGCCGGACCCGGAGCCGTCCCCGGAGGACACGAACGGCCCTGCTCCGGATGTCACCGGCGGGGCGGCGGACGCCCCGGACGAGCCGCCCGGGGACGCGGAATCGCCGCAGGCGCGGCCGCCGGCGGGTTCGGCCGAGCAGGCCACGGAGCCGGCGGCGGACGTCCCGGACGGGCCGCTCGGGGAGGAGCGCCCGAGCTCCGACGGCGCCGG
>JAOZVV010000192.1 GCA_025869365.1 Pseudonocardia sp. | reverse complement strand
CTTGCCCTCGGACCGGTCGTGCGCGACCCCCGTGATGATGGGGTTCTCCAACGGAATCTCCTCGATCGAGCCGGAGACCAGCGTGCCCGGCTTGTCGTTGTAGCTGCTGCGGACGCGCAGCGGGACGTTGTAGCGGCGGGCGTACTCGACGGCCCGCAGGTGCAGCACCTTCGCGCCGCACGCGGCCATCTCGAGCATCTCCTCGTACGTCACCGTGTCCAGGTGCTGGGCATTCGTGACGATGCGCGGATCCGCGCTGAAGATGCCGTCGACGTCGGTGTAGATCTCGCAGACGTCCGCCCCGAGTGCCGCGGCGAGCGCGACGGCGGTCGTGTCCGAGCCGCCCCGACCCAGCGTGGTGATGTCCTTCGAGTCCTCGCTCATCCCCTGGAACCCGGCGACGAGCACGATGTGGCCCTCCTCCAGCGCGTTCCGCAGCCGGTAGGGGTTCACCTCGACGATCCGCGCGTCCCCGTGCTTGGAGGTGGTGAGCATGCCGGCCTGCGAGCCGGTGAACGAGCGGGCCTCGGCACCGAGCGAGTGGATCGCCATCGCGACGAGCGCGTTCGAGATGCGCTCCCCCGCGGTGAGCAGCATGTCCATCTCGCGGGGCGGCGGGGTGCCACCCGTGGAGACCTGCTTCGCGAGGTCGGTCAGCTCGTCGGTCGTGTCCCCCATTGCGGAGACGACGACCACGACGTCGTGACCCTCCTTGCGGGTTCGGACGATCCGCTCGGCGACCTTCCTGATCCGGTCCGCGCTCTCCACCGAGGATCCGCCGTACTTCTGCACGACGAGGGCCACCCCGACCTCCTTCTCCGGCGCCTCACCGGCGCCTTCGTGTTTCCCGCACGGGGGTTCCCGGCGTTGGTCGGGAGCCGAGACTACCGGCCGCGAGCTGCGACGTTAACCTCAATGACCGATGCCACAGAGGTCGCCGTCACGTTTAGGAAGCAGGCGAAACGCCGACATGGGCGACTCCGCCGACGTCTCCCCCGAGCCTGCCACGAGCGCGGCGCCGGCCACCGTGAATTCCGGGGACACGTCCGGGTCACACCGCATCCCGTGGCTCCGGATCGGGCGCGCGCTGGCCCCGGCCGGGATCTTCCTCGGGGTCCGGCTGGTCGGCCTCGCGGTGCTCGCGGTCCTCGGGACGGTGCGGCACGTGCGGCTCGGGGACGAGCTGAGCAGCTGGGACGGCCAGTGGTTCCTCGGGATCGCCCAGGGCGGCGGCTACGACGGCGTGCCCGCCGGCTTGGCGGACGCCTACGGTCAGCGCTCGGCCGAGACCCCGCTCGCGTTCTTCCCCGGCTACCCGGCCACGGTCGGGGCCGTCCGGTTCCTCACGGGGCTGCCCCTCCTGCCGGCCGGCCTCCTCGCCACGACCCTGGCCGGGGTCGCCGCCGCGTACGGGGTGGCCCGGCTCGGGCTCCTCGTCCCGGGCGGGTCCCGCCGGGCGGGGCTGATCATGGTGGCCCTGTTCGCGGCGACGCCGATGGCCGTCGTGTTCTCGATGACCTACTCGGAGGCCCTCTTCTGCGCCGCCGCGGCCTGGGCGCTGGTCGCGCTGCTGCGCCGGCACTGGGTGCTCGCCGGGCTGCTCACCTCGGCGGCCGGGCTCGTCCGCCCGACCGCCGCGGGCGCCGTCGTCGCGGTGGGGGTGGCGGCGCTGCTCGCCGTCCTCGCCCGGGAGGACGGGTGGCGGCCGTGGGCCGGTGGGCTGCTCGCCCCGCTCGGGCTGCTCGGCTACCTCGGCTGGGTCGGTGTGCGCACCGGGTCGCCGACGGGGTGGTTCGACCTGCAGGAGCGGGGCTGGGGCTCGAGGTTCGACGGCGGCGCGGCGACGCTCTCGTTCGCCGGGGAGATCCTGGCCGGCGGCCGCTCCGTGCTCGAGGTCGTCACGGTCCTGGTGCTCCTCGGCGGGCTCGTGCTGCTCGCCGTCGGGATCCGGATGCGGCTGCCGTGGCCGTTGCTGGCGTACGCGGCCGTCGTCTTCGTGATGGACGTCGGCAGCAACGGGCTCATGAACTCCAAGATCCGGCTGCTGCTGCCCGCCTTCACCCTGCTGCTGCCGATGGCGCTCGGCCTGGCCCGTCGCAAGCCGGGGACGACGACGTCCGTGCTCGTCGCCGTCGTCCTCGCCTCGGCGTGGTTCGGGGCCTACGCGCTGACCGGCTGGCCGTACGCGATCTAGCCCCTGATCTGCGGAAACGCGTTCGGGGCAATAGCCGGTGAGGGGCAACAGGAATGTCCCGGCGTCAGTGCCGGAGCCATTCCGCGACGCCCGTCGAGGCCCTAGTTTTCAGCTCATGAGCGCAGTCCACACGCACGAGCACACCCACGCCGACGCCACGCACACCCATGCGCACGTCGAGCACGACCACACCCACACCGAGCACGCCCACAGCCACACCCACGACGGCGAGACCCACGAGCACACCCACGTGCACGACCGGGCCGCCGAGGACGCCCACGACCACGCCCACTGACCCCGAGGCCGCCAGAACGCGTCATGGAGCCACAACGCGCTTTCGGACGCCGTCAGAGCGCGTCATGGCTCCTTGGTGCGGGGTGATCAGCCGATGCGGCGGACCAGGCGGACCACGACCGCCGTGATGACCATCCAGATGATGGCCGCGACCCCGTAGTTGAGGGTCACCGCCATCTTCGGCTCCGCCGGCAGGAAGAGGTTCTGCAGGCCCAGGTTGAAGTAGTCCGCCGCGTCCTCGAAGAACTGGGTCAGGAAGTTCGCGGGGTTCGCGTCCAGCAGGGTCAGCACGATGTGGATCACCAATACCGCGGCGATGAGCGTGCCGATCAGTCGCAGCAGGGAGGCGAGCAGTCCCGCGCCTCTCCGTACGGTCGTTCCTGCAGCCATGTGCCCTCCCCGGACGGTGACGGTCATCGTGACACGACCACCGGCTGCGACGCCCGGCCCCGCGCTCGCCCGATCAGGTGTGTCGCGTCGTCCCGGTCACTCCACACGGGCCCGGGGTTGCCCCCGCACGGGGTGATGGGTTTAGTCTCGACGCATGGCGCGCCTGCTTCTTCGCTGCCGCGGCGGGGTCTGACCGACCGGCCCCTCGTCGCGGGTTTCGGCGTGTTCGCCGGTCATCAGCCGGTTCGAACCCCCCGAAGGAGCACCACCTCTCATGAGCTCGTCCCCGGACGCGTACACCGTCTCGAACTCCAGCAAGCTGCGCACCCCGTCGAAGCCCGCCCCCTCGGACCAGGCGGCGTGGAACACCCAGCGCGGTTCGGACATGCCGTTCGCCCGCTACAAGCCGTTCCACGAGCTGGTGGAGCCGGTGTCGCTGCCGGACCGCACCTGGCCGGACACCCGGATCACCAAGGCCCCGCTGTGGTGCGCGGTGGACCTGCGGGACGGCAACCAGGCCCTGATCGACCCGATGAGCCCCACCCGCAAGCGCCGCATGTTCGACCTGCTCGTACGGATGGGCTACAAGGAGATCGAGGTCGGGTTCCCGGCCGCGAGCCAGACGGACTTCGACTTCGTCCGCGAGATCATCGAGCAGGGCGCCATCCCGGACGACGTCAGCATCCAGGTGCTGACCCAGGCCCGGCCGGAGCTGATCGAGCGCACCTTCCAGGCCTGCGAGGGCGCCCCGCGCGCGATCGTGCACCTGTACAACTCGACGTCGATCCTGCAGCGCCGCGTCGTGTTCCGGTCGGACCGCACGGGCATCTCCAAGATCGCGACCGACGGCGCCGAGGAGGTGCTGCGGTTCAGCGAGAAGTACCCGAGCACGGACTGGCGCTTCGAGTACTCCCCGGAGTCCTACACCGGCACCGAGCTGGAGTACGCCGTCGAGGTGTGCAACGCCGTCAGCGAGATCTGGCAGCCCACCGCGGCGAACCCGATGATCGTCAACCTGCCGGCGACGGTCGAGATGGCCACCCCGAACGTCTACGCGGACTCCATCGAGTGGATGCACCGCAACCTGGCCCGCCGGGACGGGATCCTGCTGAGCCTGCACCCGCACAACGACCGCGGCACCGGCGTGGCGGCGGCCGAGCTGGGCTACCAGGCCGGTGCGGACCGCATCGAGGGCTGCCTGTTCGGCAACGGCGAGCGCACCGGCAACGTGGACCTGGTGACCCTGGGGATGAACCTGTTCACCCAGGGCATCGACCCGCAGATCGACTTCTCGGACATCGACGAGATCCGCCGAACCGTGGAGTACTGCAACCAGCTGCCCGTCGGCGAGCGGCACCCGTGGGGCGGCGACCTGGTCTACACCGCCTTCTCCGGCAGCCACCAGGACGCGATCAACAAGGGCTTCGACGCCATGAAGGCCGGCGCGGACGAGGCCGGGGTCGGCGTGGACGAGATGCCCTGGGAGGTCCCGTACCTGCCGGTGGACCCGAAGGACATCGGCCGCACGTACGAGGCCGTGATCCGGGTGAACAGCCAGTCCGGCAAGGGCGGCGTCGCCTACATCATGAAGACCGAGCACCAGCTGGACATGCCGCGACGGCTGCAGATGGAGTTCTCGAAGGTCGTCCAGGAGGTCACGGACTCCGAGGGCGGCGAGGTCTCCCCGAAGGAGATGCGGGACGTCTTCGAGACGGAGTACCTGCAGCGCGAGACCCCGCTGCGGCTCATCCGGCACCGGCTGACCAGCGACGGCGAGGGGCGGGACGAGATCGTCGCGACCGTGCGCGTCGAGTCGGAGCTGCACGAGATCCACGGCAGCGGCAACGGCCCGCTCGCCGCGTTCGTGGACGCGCTGGCCGGGATCGGCTTCGACGTCCGGGTCCTGGACTACCAGGAGCACGCCATGGGCAGCGGGGACGACGCCCGCGCCGCGGCGTACGTCGAGTGTGCGGTGGAGGACACCGTGCTCTGGGGGGTCGGGATCGACTCGTCGATCGTCTCCGCAACGCTCAAGGCCGTCGTCTCGGCCGTGAACCGCGCCATGCGCTGACCCCCGTGCGCGCGGGGCCCACGGGGTCCACCCCGGTCGGGTGACCCCCGGCCCGTGGACCACGTCACGCCCACGACACACCCGATCGGTACCGTCGTGACCGTGCCGTTACCCGTGGCCCCGCTCGCCGCCTACCTGTTCCTGCTGGCCTGGTCCGCGGTCCCGTTCGCCCCGGCGGAGCCGGTGCTGCTCGCCGGAGGGTCCTTCGCCGGTACCGGCGCGCTGTTCCTGCCGCTCGCGATCGCCGCCGCGACGGCGGGCTCGCTGGTCAGCGACATGGCGAAGTACTTCCTGGGCCGGCTCGCCGGGCCCCGGCTGCTGCGCCGCCTCACCCGGCGCGACGCCGGGGCCAGGGCGGTGGCGTGGATCGAGAGCAGGCTGATCGCCGTCGGGCCGACGGTGATCGCCCCGTCCTACTTCGTGCCCTTCGGCGTCGTCGCCTCGACGATCCTGTGCGGCGCCCTCGGCATGCGGCTGCGCGGCGTGCTCCTGGGTTCGACGATCGGCGCGATCGCCTGGTCCACGGTCTACCTCGGCCTCGGCTACCTCGGCGGCGCGCTGGCGGGGAACCCGTGGGTGGGGATCGCGCTCGCGCTCCCGGCCGCGATCGCGGTCGGGCTGCTCGCGAAACGCCGGATCACCCGGGCCGCACGGAGTGCACCCGTGCCGGTCGAGGACGAGGTCGTGACGGTCAGGAAGGCCGCCTGACCCCGTCCTCGGGCCTACATCCCGAGGATCTCGTTGACCGAGCCCGCGTGCTCCGGCGGTGCGTCCCCCGGGAACGAGTCGATCTGGAACGTCTGCGGCTCGACGGTGTGCCGCGCGATCCGGCCGTCCCGGATCGCCTCGGCGTGGTGGCAGGCGACCCGGTGCCCGTCGGCCGCGCCCTCCAGCTGCCGCAGCTGCGGACGATCGGTGTCGCAGCGTTCCGGCTGCCGCCACGGGCAGCGGGTGTGGAACCGGCACCCGGGCGGGGGCGCCGCCGGTGAGGGCAGGTCCCCGGTGAGCAGGATCCGCTCGCGGTGGTCCTCCAGGTCCGGATCCGGCACCGGCACCGCGGACAGCAGCGCGCGCGTGTACGGGTGCTGCGGGTCCGTGTAGAGCTCCGTCGCCGGTGCCTCCTCCACGATCCCGCCCAGGTACATGACACCCACCCGGTCGCTGACGTGGCGCACCACCGCGAGATCGTGCGCGATGACCAGGTAGGTCAGCCCGAGCTCGCGCTGCAGCCGGGACAGCAGGTTCAGCACCTGGGCCTGCACGGACACGTCGAGCGCGGACACCGGCTCGTCCGCCACGATCAGGTCCGGCTCCACGCACAGCGCCCGCGCGATCCCGATGCGCTGGCGCTGCCCGCCGGAGAACTCGTGCGGGTAGCGGCGCAGCGACCCGGCGGGCAACCCGACGGCGTCGACGAGCTCACGCAGCCGCGCGTGGTCCGCCTCCGGTCCCTTGCTGAGCCCGTGCGCCTTCAGCCCCTCGGTGAGCAGGGACTCCACGGACTGCCGCGGGTCCAGGCTGGACATCGGGTCCTGGAACACCATCTGGAAGCGGCGCCGCGCCGTGCGCAGGGCCTCCCCCTTCAGCCCGGCGACGTCGTCGCCGTCGAAGCGCACCGATCCCCGGGTGAGGTCCGTGAGCCGCAGGATCGCGCGGCCGAGCGTCGACTTGCCGCAGCCGGACTCGCCGACCAGGCCGTACGTCTCGCCCCTCCTGATCGTCAGGGACACCCCGTCGACGGCGTAGACGTACCCGACGGTCTTGTTCAGCACCACCCCGCGGGTGATGGGGAAGTGCACCGCGAGGTCCTCGACCTCGAGCAGGTTCTCGCGACCGGTCTCGGTGCTGTTCTCGGGCATCAGGCCTCCGCCGGGACGGGGTTGTGGCAGCGCAGGAACCGGCCGCCGGCCAGCTCGGGCGGCGGGGACACCTCCGAGCACCGCTCCAGCGCCCGCGGGCACCGGGGGGCGAACGCGCAGGCGTGTGCCCAGGGCAGGTTGTCGTTGACCGAGCCGCGGATCGCGGCCAGGTCCTCCCCGGGCGGGGCGTCCAGCCGCGGGATCGAGCCGAGCAGCCCGTAGGTGTACGGGTGCCGCGGGGTCCCGAAGAGGCGGTGCCGCTCGGAGCGCTCCACGATCCGGCCGCCGTAGAGCACGTTGACCCGGTCGCACAGCCCCGCGACGACGCCCAGGTCGTGGGTGATCATGACGAGCGCCGTCCCGCTGTCCGCCACCAGTTCCTTGAGCAGCTCGAGGATCTGTGCCTGGATGGTCACGTCGAGCGCGGTCGTCGGCTCGTCCGCGATCAGCAGCCGCGGCCGGCAGGCCAGCGCGATCGCGATCATGACCCGCTGCCGCATCCCGCCGGACAGCTGGTGCGGGTAGGAGTCCAGCCGGCGCCGCGGGTCCGGGATGCCGACGCGTTCGAGCAGCTCGGCGGCCTCCCGCCGGGCGGCGTCCTTCTTCAGCCCGCGGTGCCGCCTGAGCACCTCGGTGACCTGCAGCCCGATCTCGATGACCGGGTTCAGCGAGGACAGCGGGTCCTGGAAGACCATGCTCAGGTCCCGGCCGCGCTTCTCGCGCATGGCCGAGTCCGACAGCGTCATCAGGTCCGTGCCCTCCATCCGCACGGAGCCGGTGACCCGGACCCCGCGTTCGGGGAGGAGCCGCATGATCGCCAGGGAGGTCACGGACTTACCGCACCCGGACTCCCCCACCAGCCCGACGATCTCGCCGGGCTGCACGTCGAAGCTCACGCCGTCGACGGCCACGGAGTCCGGCTCGCCCTTGCGCGTGAACGCGACGCCGAGGTCCGCGACCTCGAGCAACGGGGTGGTCATCGCCGCCCCTTCGGGTCGAGGGCCTCGCGCAACGCCTCGCCGAGCAGCGTGAACCCGAGCGCGACCAGGATGATCGCGATGGCCGGGTAGAACGCGAGTGCCGGGCGGACGTCGAGGTAGGCCTGGGCGTTGGCGAGCATGAGCCCCCATTCGGCACGGGCGGGGTCGCCGTCGCCGAGCCCGAGGAAGGACAGGGCGGCGGCGTCGAGGATAGCGGTGGCCAGGGTCAGCGTGGCCTGCACGATCACCGGCCCGATCGCGTTGGGCACCATGTGCCGCAGGACGATCGACCGGCGCTTGACGCCCAGTGCGGTCGCGGCCAGCACGTGGTCGCTGTCCCGCTGGGCGAGCATCGAGCCGCGCAGGAGCCGGGCGAAGACCGGCACTCCGACGATCGCGACGGCGATGATCACCGTCGTCTGGCTGGGTTTGGCCGCGAGTGCCGCGATGGAGATCGCGAGCAGCAGCGACGGGATGGACAGCAGGACATCGGTGAACCGCATCAGCAGCGTGTCGACCCAGCCGCCGAACGCGCCGGCCAGCACGCCGATCAGGACGCCGAAGAACAGCCCGATGAGCGTCGCGAACACGCCGACGAGCAGCGTCTGCCGGGACGCCAGGATCATCCGGGAGTAGAAGTCCCGGCCGTTCTGGTCGCTGCCCAGCGGGAAGCCCGGCTGGGGGCCGGGGATGACGTCCGGCCGCAGCCCCTCCTGCAGCTCGGGGAAGGACTGCGACGCGTCGTGCGGCGCGATCCACGGCGCGAAGATCGAGACGAGGATGAACAGCCCGACGATGACCGCCCCCACGATCGCCACGGGGTTGCGCCGCAGCCGCACGAGCGCGTCCGCGCCGAGGCTGCGGCCGGTCGCGAGGTCGTCGATCCGGGTCTTGCGGCGGTTGGCCCAGGTGGTGACCATCAGCGCAACCTCACCCGGGGGTCGATGAGCGCGTAGGAGAGGTCGACGAGCAGGTTGACCAGCACGTACACGCCGGCGCCGAGCAGCACGATCGCCTGCAGGCGCGGGTAGTCCCGCCGTTCGATGCCCTGCGCGATCAGGGTGCCGATGCCGCCCCAGACGAACACCTTCTCGGTGAGCACGGCGCCGCCGAGCAGCAGGCCGGTCTGCAGGCCGATCGTCGTCGAGACGGGGAGCAGCGCGTTGCGCAGGACGTGGCGGCCGCGGACCGTCCCCGGCGCGAGGCCCTTGGAGTTGGCCGTCCGCACGAAGTCCGAGCCCAGGACGTCGAGCACCGACGCGCGGGTGATCCGGGTGATGACGGCCAGCGGGATCGTGGCCAGCGCGATCGCCGGCAGGACCAGATGGCGCAGCGCGTCCCAGCTGGCGTCGAACTCGCGGGTCAGGAGGCCGTCGAAAACGGCGAGCCCGGTGACGTCCGTGGCGTCGATGGACACGGACTGGCGGCCCGAGGGCGGGAACCAGCCGAGATCCACGGCGAACCACTGCTTGAGCAGGAAGCCGAGGAAGAACACGGGGACGGCGACGCCGACGAGGGTCCCGATGACCGTCGTCGTGTCCAGCGGCCGGCCGCGGTAGCGCGCGGCGACGTAGCCCAGCGGGATGCCGAGCACGACCGCGATGAGCAGGGCCGCGACGGCCAGTTCGAGGGTCGCCGGGAGGGCCCGTCCGATCTCGTCGATCACGGGGTCGCCGCTGATCAGGGAGTTGCCGAAGTCGCCGGTGAGCGAGCGGCCGAGGTAGCGGAAGTACTGGAGCGGGATCGGCTGGTCGAGGCCGAGTACCCGGTTGAGCTCGGCGATCTTCTCCGGCGTGGCCTTGTCCCCGAGCAGCGCCGCCGCCGGTCCACCGGGCAGCAGGCGCAGCCAGGCGAACAGGAGGAGGGAGAGCACGAAGAGGGTGGGCACGATCTGGAGGAGCCGCCGCACGACGAAGCGCAGCATGGTTCTCTCTCCCGAGCAGGAGCGTCGGTCTACGGCCGGTGGTGCCGGCCCCGAGGAGGAGCCGGCACCACCCGGACGTCAGGTCATCAGCTCTTGCTGACCGAGTAGAACCGCTCGTCGGTCAGGGGCGAGGGGACCAGGCCCTGGATGTTGCTCCGCACCACGATGGCGGGCGGCGAGCTGCTGATCGGGACGGCCGGCAGGTACTTGGCCATGATGTCCCGGTTGACCTGCTCGTACGCCGCGGCGTGGGCCGCGGGGTCCGGGGTGGCGTCCGCCGCGGCGAGCGCCGCGTACATGGCCGGGTCCTCCGGGCCGAACTCCGCCTTCTCGCGGCCGAAGAACGTCCCGACGAAGTTGCCGGCGTCGTTGTAGTCGCCGGTCCAGCCGAGAAGGTGCAGGTCCTGCTTGCCGGCCTTCTGGACGTCGTCCTTGAAGCCGCCGTTCCACGGCCGCGGGACCGGGTTGATCGTGATACCGGCCTGCTTCAGGTCCTCGGCGATCACCGAGAACAGGTCCGTCGGGTTGGGCATGTACGGCCGCGAGACCTCGGTCGGGTAGTAGAAGTTCAGCGTCAGGTTCGACGCCCCGGCCTCGGCGAGCAGCTGCTTGGCCTTCGCCGGGTCGTACGGGTACTCCTGCACGTCGTTCGCGTAGCCCGCGACCGTGCTGGGCATGAACTCCTTCGCGACCTCCGCACCCTCGGGCAGCTTGTTCTTCACCAGCGCGTCCCGGTTGATCGCGTACGCGAGGGCCTGCCGGACGCGGATGTCCGCCAGCGCCGGGTTGTTCTTGGTGTTGATGCCCATGTAGAGCACGTTGAACGGCTGGCGGATCAGGACCTGGTTCCCGCCGTCCTTCAACGTCTGGTAGTCCGCCGGGGAGGGCAGGTCGTAGCCGTCGATGGTGCCGGCGGCCAGCTCCTGCTTGCGCGCGTTCTCGTCCGGGATGACCCGGAAGATCAGCTTGTCCAGCTTCGCCTTCTCACCCCAGTAGTCGTCGTTGCGGACGAGGGTGATGGTGCCGGCGGCCTTGTCGAAGCTCTCGAACTTGAACGCGCCGGTGCCCGTCGGGTGGTCCGTGGCGTAGGCCGGGTAGCTGAAGGAGTCCCCGCTCTGGGAGACGTTGTCCGCGTCGTACTGCTTCAGCGCCGCCGGGCTCGAGATCGAGAAGGCGGTGAGGCCGAATGCGGCGGGGAAGGCGCCCTTGTACTTGTTCAGCGCCACCACTGCGGTCCCCGCGTCCTGCGCGGAGCAGCTGTTGTAGACCGGCTCGCCCGTGGCGTCACCGGCGTTGGCCTTGAAGCCCTCGAAGACGTCTCCGTAGTAGATCATCTGGCTCTGTGCGGCGGCACCGGCCATGCTGAACCAGCGGTCGAAGTTCGCGCACACCGCTGCGGCGTCGAACGCCGTGCCGTCGCTGAACTTGACGTTCGGCCGGGTCTTGAACGTCCAGACCTTGCCGTCCGGCGAGGAGGACCACTCGGTGGCCAGGCCCGGGGCGAGCTCCGTGGTGCCGGGCTTGTAGGTGATCAGCGTGTCGTACATCTGACGGATCGGGCGGAAGCTCTCGCCGTCGTCGTTGAAGATCGGGTCGAAGTTCTTGGGGGCGCCCGCGGCGCCGAAGACCATCGTGCCGCCGGTGGCTCCGCCGGAACCTGCGTCGCTGCTGCGTTCGGATGTCGCACAGGCGGCGAGGGAGGCGGCTAGTGCGCCGGCCGCGATGACCGCGGCCAAACGTCTGGTGGTGGGCATGAGCGGGCACCTCGAGATCGTCGGGGTTGCGTCAGGGATGACCGCAGACGCTAGCGGCGACAACTACCCGTCGGTAGGTCTTGAAGTCACAGTTGGGGCACAGGCAGCTCAAATCGACCTCAAGTCGTTCACCGCACCGTGACCGGGTCCCCCGATCGACCGACAGCCACCAGGGCCCGGCGACGCGCGCGGACCGCGCCGGGACCTTTGCTCTGCGCACACCGACGCACCACCGCCCGCCGCTCCGCCGCTCCGGGGGCGGGGCTTGATCACCGGTTGCGGTACAAGGCGGCCGTATATGGCCGGCTCGTACCGCAACCGGTGATCAGTGGTGCCGAGCGCGCGCCGGTGTGCGCAGAGCCGGGCGGCGAACCGGGGCGGGCTCCTCAGGGCGCGTCGAACTCGCCATTCTTGACGCCCGCGACGAAGGCGGACCACTCCGAGGACGAGAACTCCAGCGGCGGCTGGTCGCGATTCTTGGTGTCCCGCACCAGGAACGCCCCTTCAGGCGTTCGTCCGACCTCGACACAGTTGCCGAAGTCGCAGAAACTGCTGGTCCTGTACTCGATCACCGATGGTCCTCTCGCTCACTCAGGCGCGAAAGGTAGCGGGTGATGATCTCGGCGGATCCCGCGGGGTCGAGCGCCCGCGCAGCCACATCGTCGAAAACCTTGATGTACAGGTCGACGTCCGATTTGGACTCCAGATAGGTGTCGCCGGCATGGCCCTCGATGAAGACGACATCACCGGCCGGACCGTCCGCGAACTCCAGGACCGCGAACTGCCCCAGCAACGCTCGGTCCATGCCTGTGGTGAACGGGAGCACCTTGATCGTCACGTTCGGCTTCCGAGCCACGTCCAGCAGGAACGCCAGTTGCTCGGCCATCACCTCGCGTCCGCCGACGATCCGGTTGAGCACCGCTTCATCGACGACCGTCGCGACATCGATGGGATCAGGTTCGCGGGTGAGCGCCGCCTGGCGCTTCAGCCTCAGCGCGACGAGTTTCTCGATCTCGAGCTCGCCGTGTGCCGGCAAAAGGGCTCGCATCACCGCGCGGGCGTAGTCCGCGGTCTGCAGGAGTCCGTAGAGCAGAACGGAGTTGAAGCTCCGGACGCCGACCGCCTCCGTCTCCATCGCCGCGTACCGGCTCGGTGAGTCCAGCACGAACTTCTCCGGCTGGACCCCCTCGGTGATCGGCTCCCACCAGCCCTGGGTACGCCCCTCCCGGACGAGCCGGCGCAGCATGTCCCGCTCGGTGCCGGAGGTGACGTCGTAGATCCGGATCAGCTCGTTGACGTCCGGGAGCTTCGGGATGCCCTTGCCGGTCTCGAGCCGGCTGATCTTCGAGGTGCTGCAGGTCATGAGCTCGGCGACCTCGTCGAGCGTCATGTCCGCCTTCGCCCGGAGTCGACGGAGCTCGGCACCGAGGCGGCGCCTCGGGCCGGCCGGGCCCTGTGCAGTGGTCACGCGCTGCCACCAGCCGATCGTGCAGGTCCGTGCCGCGGTCACACCGCGTCACTTGGGGAAAAATTAAGGCTCGTGCAATTGCACGACGACATCCCGTGCGGCAATCTAAGCACAGCTGGACCCCAGTGGTTCGCATCACCTCCGTCCCCGGGGTCCACGAGGGAAGGAGGCCGCCGTGAGAAGTCGATCCGGCCCGCACGCCTCTCTCGCCCGCGTGCTTCCTCCGTGCCCGCGCTCTGCGCGGTCAGGGCGTCCCCACAGCGTCCGGCAAGCCGCCGGAGATGATCCACGAGAAAGGTGAACCCGTGAAGGTCACGATCCGCCACGTTCGTTCGAGCTCGGAGTCCCGCAAGGTCGCCCGTCGTCGCTCCGGAAGGTGGTCGCCATGAACATCGTCATGCTGATCCTGGTCGGGCTCGCCGCGCTGACAGCCATCGCCGCGATCGTGGGCGTCGTCGACGCCGCACAGAGCCGGGCGTGGCGCAGGGTCGCCGCCGAGCGCCGACGGAACTGGGAGATGCGCCAGGAGCTGATCGGGCACGGGTCCGGCGGTGTCGACTCCTGGGGCGACGAGTACGACGACTGACAGCGCAGAACCGGGGGGTTCCTGCGTCTGATCCTTCTCTCACCCACCTGGGTGGGGAGGACCGTCGTCGGCCCCACCCGCGAGCCGGGGAGGGATCATGATCTACACCATCGTCGTCGCCGTCGGACTGGCCGCACTGATCGGCATTTCCGTGGCCGTGGGGATCGCCGTGGCCAAGGAAGGCAGCGCGAAGGAGCGGGAGTTCCTGCGCGGCAAGGACTGGGACCTCTGGATCCGGGAGAACCAGATCATCACCGCCGCAGCCGTCACGGGCTGCCCGTGCTGCGAGCTCCTACGGAACCGGGCCGAGCTGCAGAGCCCCGCGCCGGAGTGAGCCGCCGCCCACCGCAAGCCGCTCGAGGGGCTCAAGCGGCGGTAGCTGGCGCTTGAGCCACTCAAGCGCCAGTCCGGGGAGCCCTACATCGCGCGGCGGCCGCTCAGGGCCCGGCCCAGCGTCATCTCGTCCGCGAACTCCAGGTCCCCGCCCATCGGCAGGCCGGAGGCGAGCCTCGTGACCGAGAGGCCCGGGAAGTCCCGGAGCAGCCGGACGAGGTAGGTCGCGGTGGCCTCGCCCTCGGTGTTCGGGTCCGTCGCGATGATGACCTCGACGATGTCCGTCTCGTCCGTGGCGGGGCCGGTGCCGCCGAGGCGGGCGAGGAGCTCGCGGATCCGCAGGGAGTCCGGGCCGATCCCGGCCAACGGATCCAGCGAGCCGCCGAGCACGTGGTAGCGGCCCTTGAACTCGCGGGTGCGCTCGACGGCGAGCACGTCCTTCGGCTCCTCGACGACGCAGACGAGCGTCGGGTCCCGGCGCGCGTCCGAGCAGTAGCGGCAGCGCACGTTCTCCGAGACGTTGCCGCACACCTCGCAGAACTGGACGCCCTGCTTCACCTTCTGCAGGACGTCCTGCAGCCGGGAGACGTCCATCGGGTCCGCGGCGAGCAGGTGGAACGCGATGCGCTGGGCACTCTTGGGACCGACGCCGGGCAGCCGGCCGAGCTCGTCGATCAGGTCCTGGACCGGTCCTTCGAACATCTCAGGCGCCGGGCAGGCCCAGACCGCCGCCGCCGAAGTCCCCCAGGCCGCCCGCGAGGGGGCCCATCTTCTCGGCCTGCAGCGCCTGCGCGGCACGGGCGGCGTCCTGGATGGCGCCGACGAGCAGATCCTGCAGCGTCTCGACGTCCTCGGGGTCCACGATCTTGGGGTCGATCGTCACCGAGCGCACCTCGCCCGCGGCGGTCTGCGTGACCGTGACCAGCCCGTTGCCCGCCTGGCCCGTGACCTCGGACTCGGCCAGCTCGGCCTGCGCAGCCATGAGCTGCTCCTGCATCTTCTGGGCCTGCTGCAAGATCATCGCCATGTCCGGCTGGCCACCAGGTTGCACAGGATTCTCCTCGTTCGGTCCTCGATCGGGATGCCCTCGCGTGGGAGCGCCCCTCATCCAGCGTAGCCGTGTCAGGGTGTTCGGCGTGCCCGCCCCGCGCCGTCTCGCCGTCGGAGTCCTCGCCGCCACCGCGCTGGCCGCGTCCTGCCTGGGTAGCTGTGCCGCCGCGACGTCCGGTGTGCCGACCCCCGCACCCACCGTGGAGACCGCCGCCACGGGCCCCGCACCCGCCGCGCCCACATCCGCCGAACCCGGATCCATCCGCCCCGCCGCACCGGCGCCCGCGGCGGGGAAGATCGTCGTCCTGGACCCCGGCCACAACGGCGGCAACGCGGGCAGCCCGAACACGATCAACCGGCAGGTCCCGGACGGCCGCGGTGGCACCAAACCCTGCAACACCACCGGGACCAGCACGGATGCCGGTTACGCGGAACACGCGTTCACCTGGGACGTCGCGCAGCGGGTCAAGGCGTCGCTGGAGCAGCAGAGCATTCGCGTCGTCATGACGAGATCGAGCGACGTCGGCGTCGGCCCCTGCGTCGACGAGCGGGGCGCGGCCGGCGCGCGGGCCGGTGCCGCGGCCGTCGTGTCGATCCACGCCGACGGCTCGGCGGCCGGGAACCGCGGCTTCCACGTCGCCTACTCCTCGCCGCCGCTCAACGACGCCCAGCGCGGGCCGGCCCTCGACCTGTCCCGGGACCTCCGCGACGCGCTGCGGGACGGGAACTTCGCGATCTCGGACTACATCGGCAAGGACGGCCTGTCCCCGCGCCCGGATCTCGCCGGGCTGAGTCTCTCGACCGTGCCGACGGCGCTGGTGGAGTGCGCGAACATGCGCAACGCCCAGGAGGCGGCGCTCGTGTCGTCCCCCGCGGGGCGGGCCCGCTACGCCGCGGCGATCACCGAGGGCATCACGCGTTTCCTGACCCGCTGACGCGCTGCAGCACCGGCGCCATCCGCATCGGCACGGTCTCGACCATCGAGATCGCCGTACTGGTCCGGGCGACGCCGCTGCAGTGCAGCAGCTCGCGGGTGATCCGGTGCAGGTCCACGTTGTCCTTCGCGACGACCCGCACCAGCAGGTCCCCGTCCCCGGTGATCGCGTGCACCTCGCACACCTCCGGCACCTCGGAGACCTCGGCGAGCGTGCGGTCCGAGTCCCCCTGGCTGATGGCGAGGGTGAGGAACGCCAGCACCGGATAGCCGGCCGCCGCGTGCCGGACCCGGACGCTCGACGGCGAGAGCGCCCCGTCGGCCTCCATCCGCCGGATCCGTGTCTGGACGGTGTTGCGCGCCAGGCCCAGGCGTTCGGAGAGCGCCACGACGGTGGCGAGCGGCTCCTCGTCCAGGGCGAGGAGGATCCTGGCGTCGGTGGAGTCGAGAGGGCGCACGATGTGCAGTCTAGGCGGCGATTCGGCATCCGGACCGCACATCCTGCGCAATCAATCTTCATTCTATTGCGCATGATGACGAACGGGCGTCTCCTGGTGCGATGACCGAGCCGAGCACCGTCACCGTCGCGCAGTACCTGGCCCGCCGCCTTCGCTCGCTCGGCGTCGAGCACCTCTTCGGGGTCCCCGGGGACTTCGCCCTGACGTTGCTGGACCACGCGCTCGCGGACGGGCAGCAGCGCTGGGTCGGTTCCCCCAACGAGCTCAACGCGGGCTATGCGGCGGACGCCTATGCGCGCACCCGCGGCCTCGCCGCGATGGTGACGACCTTCGGCGTCGGCGAGCTCAGCGCGCTCACCGCCATCGCCGGTGCGTCGACGGAGAACGCCCCGGTCGTCCAGATCACCGGGGCCCCGTCCACCACGGTCGCGGCGAACGGCACGCTCACCCACCACACCCTGGCCGACGGGGACTTCGGCCGGTTCGCCCGCGCGTACGGCGAGGTCACGGCCGCCGGCGCGGTGCTCACCGCCGAGGATGCCGCCGAGCAGATCGACGCCGTGCTCGGCGCCGCGGTCCGCGATCTCCGGCCCGTCTACCTGTCGATCCCGGTCGACGTCGCGACGGCTCCGGTCGACGCCTCCCGCCTCGCCACCCCGATCCCCGGCCCCGTCGCGGACACCGCAGCCGTCGCCGAGTTCCGCCGGCTGGCCGCCGCCCTGCTCGCGGGCGCCCACGGCGCCGCCCTGATCGGCGGGCACCTGGTCGAGCGCACCCGGACCACCGAGGCGTTCACCCGGCTCGCGCACGCCGCGCAGTCCCCCGTCGTGACGCTGATCTCCGCCCGCGGCGCGTTCGCCGAGACGGACCCGTTGTTCGCCGGCGTCTACTGCGGCGAGATCGGCAGCAAGCGCGCGATCATCGCCGTGGAGACCGCGGACGTGCTGATCGAGGCGGGCACCCTGATGGCGGACGCGGTGACCGGCCTGTTCAGCCACCGCGACGACCCCGCGCACACGATCCACCTCGGCGTCCACACCGCGACCGTCGGCGGGACCGTGGTCGACGGCGTCCCGTTCGCCGTGGCGCTCGACGTCCTGACCGGGCTGGTCGACGGCGCCGCCCTGCACCGCGGGCTGCCCGAGGTCCCCGCGGCCGGGCCGGTCGCCGGGCCGGAGCTGGACCAGGCGACGCTGTGGGCACATCTCGAGCGCTGGCTGCCCGCCGGGAGCCGGCTGCTCACGGACATCGGCACCACGTTCTGGGGCTCCACCAGCATCACGCTGCCCGCCGGCACCGACGTCGTCGCGCAGCCGGTGTGGTCCTCGATCGGCTACTCCCTGCCCGCGACGCTCGGGTGCGCGCTGGCGGACCCGGCCCGCCGGCCCGTCCTCGTGATCGGCGACGGCGCAGCACAGATGACCGTGCAGGAGTTGAGCACGCTCGCGCGGGAGGGATCAGCGCCCGTGGTGATCATCGTGGACAACTCCGGCTACACGATCGAGCGCGCGCTGCAGAGCCCGCAGGCCGTCTACAACGACGTCGCCCGCTGGGACTGGTGCGCCCTGGCACGGGCGTTCGCACCCGGTGTCGACCTGTTCACCGCGGCTCCCGCCACCCCGGCCGAGCTCGACGCGGCGCTGGCCACCGCGCAGGCCCACCCGCGCCGGATGGCCGTCCTCCACGTGCGGCTCGACGCGCTGGACGTGCCCACCGGCCTGCAGGGTCTGGCCGACGCGGCGCACAGGCGATGACCGTCCTGCGCCCCACCCTGGCGGGGCTCCCGGTCTACCGGGCCGGGCCGCAGCGCGCCGGCCGCGATCAAGCTGTCCGCCAACGAGAACCCGTTCCCGCCGCTCCCGGGTGTGCTCGCGGCCGCGACCGCCGCCCTGGCAGACCTCAACACCTACCCGGACGCCTCCGCGAGCCGGATGCTGGCCGCGATCGCCGCCGCGACGGGCGCCCCGGAGGAGCACCTCGCGACCGGCACCGGGAGCGTCGGGCTGCTGCAGCAGATCGTGCAGGCGACGGCCGGCGAGGGCGACGAGGTCGTCTTCGCCTGGCGGTCGTTCGAGGCCTACCCGATCGTCGTGCAGGTCAACGGGGCCAGGGCCGTGCCCGTCGCGTTGACCCAGGACGAGCACCACGACCTCGACGCGATGGCCGCCGCGATCGGCCCGCGCACCCGGCTGGTGCTGCTCTGCTCGCCGAACAACCCGACCGGGACGGTGCTGTCCCGGGAGTCCGTCGAGAAGTTCCTGGCGGCCGTCCCGCAGGACGTGCTGGTGGTGCTCGACGAGGCCTACGCCGAGTTCGTCCGGGACCCGGAGGCGGTGGACGGGCTCGATCTCGTCGCCGCGCATCCGAACCTGTGCGTGCTGCGGACCTTCTCCAAGGCCTACGGGCTGGCGGGGCTGCGCGTCGGCTACGCCGTCGCCGCGCCCGAGGTGGCCGCGGCGCTGCGGGCCACCGCCGTCCCGTTCGGGGTGAGCGCGGCGGCGCAGGCCGCGGTGATCGCCTCGCTCGCGGTGCCGGAGCTGCTGGCCGAGCGGGTCGGCGCGATCGTCGCCGAGCGGGACCGCGTCGCCGGCGCGCTGCGGCGACGCGGCTGGACCGTGCCGGACCCGCACGCGAACTTCGTCTGGCTCCGGCTCGGCACCCGCACCGCGGACGTCGCGACGCAGCTCGAGGCCGCGGGGCTGCTCGTGCGGCCCTACGGCGGCGACGGCATCCGGATCACGATCGGGGATCCCGCCGCCAACGACCGCCTGCTCGCCGCCCTTCCCTGACGCCGCCGCTCAGCGCGGTTCGATGGTGCTCGCGCCGAGCTGCGCGGTGAGCAGCTCGATCGCGACCTCCTCCGGGTCCCGGCGGACGACCTTCTCCGCGCGCGCCGTGGCGGCCTCGGCGAGCATGGCCTCCTCGTCGTCCGGCGGAGGTTCGTCCGCGGGCGGCTCCGGAGGCAGCGGGATGCCGCTGTCGTCCCCGGGGCCGCGGCGGCGCGCGTCCGCACCGCCCTGTCGCTGGTCCGGCCGCGACGGCCGCTCGTAGGACGGGCCGGGCGCGGGAGCCTGCTCGGCCTGCGACGACCGCGGGGACTCCGATCTCGACGGCCGCTGCGGCGCCGGGCGTTGCGGTGCGGCGGGCCGGGCACGGGGTGGCGCCGCCGCGGGGGCCGCGCCGTCCCCGGACTCGCACCGCACCCGCCACTGCACCCCGAGGACCGCGCGCAGCGACTCGACGATGACGTCGGTGTTCCGCTGGTCCGACAGCCGCCGGGCCAGCGGCGGCGAGCCGATCGCGAGGACGAGCGTGTCGTCCTCGACGGCGCGCACCGTCGCGTTGACCAGCAGGGCCTCGGTGCTGCGGCTGCGCTGCCGGGCTGCCGCGAGGATCTCGGACCAGACGCGACGGACGGCGCCGGCGTCGAGCCCCGAGGTGCTGTCCGTGGACGGTGCGGGCTCCCCGGCTGCGGCCGGGACGGACCCGGGAGTGGGCGCAGGAGCCGCCGGTTCGGCACGCGGGACCGCGGCCACGGCCGGCGGGCCCTGCTCCGGTCCGGCCTGCTCGGGACGGGCCTGCTCGGGGCGGGGCTGCTCGGGACGGGGCTGCTCGGGACGGGGCTGCTCGGGCTGGGCCTGGGCCGCGCGGGACTCGTCGGGAGCCGCGGAGGACACCGCAGGCGCGACACCGCGCGCGCCCGACCCGGCGCCGTCCGCGGCCGAGGACTCCGGCCGGGCCGCGGCCTCGGGCTGCGCCGCCCGCTCCTCGGGGACATCGGGCCGGGCGGCGACCGGCGCCACGCGTGCCGGGGTCGCAGACCCTGCCGGCGGGGCGGGCTCCGCCTGGGGGGCGGGCAGCTCCGGAACCTGTTCCCGGGTTCGCTCCGCAGGGCGCACGAACTGCCGTCGGGCGCCGGCCTCCTCGCCCTCCGCACCGCCGGCCGCCGCGGGCTCGGGGGCGATCGCGTTGCGTCGCTCCAGGCGTTCGAGCCGCTCGAGCAGCGCGGTGTCCGACGTGGTGGCGGCGGGCAGCAGCATCCGTGCGCAGAGCAGCTCCAGCAACAGCCGGGGTGCGGTGGCGCCGCGCATCTCCGTGAGCCCGTTGTGCACGATCTCGCCGTACCGGGCGAGCGTCGCGGGTCCGAGCCGGGAGGCCTGCTCGGTCATCCGGTCGAGCTCGTCGTCCGCCGCGTCGACCAGACCCTGCGCCCCGGCCTCGGGAACGGCCTGGACGAGCATCAGGTCCCGCAGGCGCTGCAGCAGGTCCGCGGCGAACCGGCGGGGATCGTGCCCGGCCTCGACGAGCCGGTCCACCGCCTCGTAGACCGACGCGCCGTCGCCCGCGGCGAGGGCGTCCACGACGTCGTCGATCAGGGCCACGTCCGTGACACCGAGCAGCGCCATCGCGCGCTCATAGGTGACACCCTCCGGGCCGGCGCCGGCGAGGAGCTGATCCAGCACCGAGAGCGTGTCTCGCGCGGATCCGCCACCTGCCCGGATGACCAGCGGGTACACCGCCGGCGCCACGATGACGCCCTCGTCCGCGCAGATGCGTTCGAGCAGCGTGCGCAGGGTGCCCGGCGGGATCAGCCGGAAGGGGTAGTGGTGCGTGCGCGAGCGGATGGTCGGCAGGACCTTCTCCGGCTCGGTGGTCGCGAAGATGAAGACGAGGTGCTCCGGCGGCTCCTCGACGATCTTCAGCAGGGCGTTGAAGCCCTGCGTGGTGACCATGTGCGCCTCGTCCACGATGAAGACGCGGTAGCGGGACTCGGCGGGCGCGTAGAAGGCGCGGTCCCGCAGCTCGCGTGCGTCGTCGACACCACCGTGGGACGCGGCGTCGAGTTCCACGACGTCGATCGAGCCGGGCCCCTCGGGGGCGAGGGCGATGCAGGAGTCGCACACGCCGCAGGGATCCGGGGTGGGGCCCTGCACGCAGTTCAGCGACCGGGCCAGGATCCGCGCCGAGGACGTCTTCCCGCAGCCGCGCGGCCCCGAGAAGAGGTACGCGTGGTTGATCCGGTTCGCGGTGAGCGCCGTGCCGAGCGGCTCGGTGACATGTTCCTGCCCCACCACCTCGGCGAACTTCGCCGGGCGGTACTTCCGGTACAGAGCCAGCGCCACGTCACCGAGGCTACCGACCGGGACCGACGATCCCGGCGGGGGGCGGACACGACCGGGCGACGACATGAGGCGGACCCCGCGCACCCGCCAGAGCCCGCTGACCCTTGCTGCCTTCCGGCCCTGGGG
>JAOZVV010000191.1 GCA_025869365.1 Pseudonocardia sp. | reverse complement strand
TAGGTGACCTCGAGGAACCTGTTCTCCTCGGACTCGTCGTACATCCGCTCGACGACGCGCTGGATCATCGCGTCGATGCAGGCCTTGCGGTTGCCGGCGAACTCGGCGATGTCGTCCTCGTGCACGGGCAGGGTCTCGGTGAGGTACTTCGAGAAGATGTCCTGCGCCGCCTCGGCGTCCGGCCGCTCGATCTTGATCTTCACGTCCAGCCGGCCCGGCCGGAGGATCGCGGGGTCGATCATGTCCTCGCGGTTGGAGGCGCCGATGACGATGACGTTCTCCAGGCCCTCGACGCCGTCGATCTCCGCCAGGAGCTGCGGCACGATCGTCGTCTCGACGTCCGAGGAGACACCCGAGCCACGGGTCCGGAAGATCGAGTCCATCTCGTCGAAGAACACGATGACCGGCGTACCGGCCGACGCCTTCTCCCGGGCGCGCTGGAAGATCAGCCGGATGTGCCGCTCGGTCTCGCCGACGAACTTGTTGAGCAGCTCGGGGCCCTTGATGTTGAGGAAGAACGCCCGGCCCTCGCTGGGGTCGTCGCCGCGCTGGGCCGCGATCTTCTTGGCCAGCGAGTTCGCCACCGCCTTGGCGATGAGCGTCTTGCCGCAACCGGGCGGACCGTAGAGCAGCACGCCCTTCGGCGGGCGCAGCTCGTACTCCTGGAAGAGCTCGGCGTGCAGGAAGGGCAGCTCGACGGCGTCCCGGATCTGCTCGATCTGCCGGAACAGGCCGCCGATGTCCTCGTACGCGACGTCCGGGACCTCCTCCAGCACGAGGTCCTCGACCTCGGCCTTCGGCACCCGCTCGTAGGCGTACCCGGCCTTGGTGTCCACCATCAGCGAGTCACCCGGCTTGAGCGGCACCGCGTCGGCGAACTCCGTGCCCTCGAACAGCGGCGCGGCCAGCCAGACCACGCGCTCCTCGTCGGCGTGGCCGACGACCAGCGCCCGCCCGGCCTTGTCCGCGGTGGGCTCGGAGAGGACCTCACGCAGGGCGCAGACCTCGCCGGTCTTCTCCCAGTCCCCCGCCTCGACGACCGTCAGCGCCTCGTTGAGGCGGACGGTCTGGCCGCTGCGCAGCTCACCGATCTCGACCGCGGGCGAGACCGCGACGCGCATCTTCCGGCCCGACGTGAACACGTCCACCGTGCTGTCCTCGTACGCGGTGAGGTAGACGCCGTACCCGCTCGGCGGCTGGGCGAGGCGATCCACCTCCTCGCGCAGGGCGACGAGCTGGCTCCGCGCCTCCTTGAGGGTCTCCGTGAGCTTCTCGTTGCGCGCGCTGAGTTGCGAGAGCCTGCTCGCGGACTCGGCGAGGCGCTGTTCGAGCAGGCGCGCGTGTCGGGGGGACTCGGTCAGCTTGCGCCGCAGCAACGCGACTTCCTCTTCGAGGAAGCGGATCTGCGCAGCCGCCTCAGCGGGGGTCAGGTCCCCGCCTTCACCTGGCTCACGAGTGCCGGGACCGTCGTCGTAGGGGTTCACGGCATCCTCCCTCCGTGTTCCGAAGCCTTACGGTACCTGGCAATCGGCGATCCGGCCGTGAGGCGATTCGGTGATCCCTCACTCACGCGGACGGCACCTTGACGCCACCCCGGTGTCCGGTTCCCGTCACCGCCCGTTGGGCGGGACTGCTCCGGACGTCGTCACCGGCTGGTCGGTCTGCGCTGCGGGCGGGGCGGGGTGACACCGTCGGCGAGCCTGCGCGTGGTCACCAGGAACGCCGTGTGACCGATCATGCGGTGCTCGGGCCGGACCGCGAGGCCGACCACGTGCCACGGCCTGACCAGCGATTCCCATGCCTGGGGCTCCGTCCAGCACTGCATCTCGCGCAGTGCCTCGGTGAGCTTGGAGAGCTGTGTGGTGGTGGCCACGTACCCCACCAGGACCCCGCCCGGGATGAGCGACTCGTGGACGGTCTGCAGCACGTCCCAGGGCGACAGCATGTCCAGGACGATGCGGTCGAACTGCTCGGCGGCGCCGTCGTGAGTATTAAGATCGCCCACCCGCAAGCTCCAGTTGGGTGGCAGCTCGCCGAAGAATTTTCTGACGTTTCGCTCGGCGTGTTCGGCGTGGTCGTCCCGGATCTCGTAGGAGACGACCGAACCGGACGGGCCGACGGCCTGGACGAGCGAACAGGTCAGCGCCCCGGAGCCGGCGCCGGCCTCCAGCACGCGGGCCCCCGGGAAGACGTCGCCCCACATGAGGATCTGGGCCGCGTCCTTGGGGTAGATGACCGCCGCGCCCCGGGGCATGGAGAGCACGTAGTCCGCGAGCAGCGGACGCAGCGCCAGGTAGGGGGTGTTGGCGGCGGAGAGCACGACGCTGCCCTCCGGTTTCCCGATCAGGTCGTCGTGGGGCAGGCCGCCGCGATGCGTGTGGTACTGCCCGCCGGCCTCGAGGGTGAGCGTGTACTTGCGGCCCTTGGGGTCCGTGAGCTGGACCCGGTCGCCCTCGCGGAACGGGCCGCCGCGGTGACCGGCGGGCTGGGTGGTCGCGGGGGGCGACACGTCCTGGGGCTGCGGGGCGTCCTCGGACTGGTGGGCGTCCTGGGGCTGCCGGGCGTCCTCGAGCTGGTGGGTGTCCTCGGGGCCGGAGCCCGCGGCGTCCCGGTCCGCGGGCGCCTCGCCGTCGGGGGTCGCGGGGGCGCCGGCGGGTGCGGCGGTGACCGGACCGGCGTCGACGTCGGACTCGGGCGGGCTCTCGGGGGCGGGCACGAGGCGGAACGGTATCCGGGACGGTCGCGGCGCCCCTCCTCCGGGCCCGGAACTGTCGGTGCGGTCGCCTACCCTCGTGAGGTGATCGGAGTCGAGGGGAGCACCCAACCCGCGCGGAGTGCCCAGCCCGCGCGGAGCCCCCGGCCCGGGTCGGCCCTGCCGCCCGGGGCCACCCTGCCGTCCGGGGCTTCCCCACCGGCCGGCGACGGCCAGGGAGCCGGACCCGGCGCGGGCGAACGGGCGCGGCGCCGGCCGGCCCTCTCCCCGTCCCGGGCGGGGGATTTCAAGCAGTGCCCGCTCCTCTACCGCTTCCGCACGATCGACCGGCTGCCCGAGGTCCCGGACCGGCTGCAGGTCCGCGGGACGCTCGTCCACGCCGTCCTGGAGCGGCTCTTCGAGCTCCCGGCCGCGCAACGCCTGCCCGAGGCCGCGAAGGCGATGGTGCCCGGCGTGTGGGCGGAGCTGCTCGACGAGGCTCCCGCACTGGTCACCGCCCTGTTCGACGGGCCGGAGGATCCCGAGCTCGCGGAGTGGCTCGCGTCCGCGGGACCGCTGCTCGACACCTACTTCGCGGTGGAGGATCCGCGCGGCCTCGAGCCCGCGGCCCGCGAGCTGCTGGTGGAGACCGAGCTCGCGTCCGGGCTGCTGCTCCGCGGGATCGTGGACCGGATCGACGTGGCCCGCACCGGGGCCGTCCGGGTGGTGGACTACAAGACCGGGGCCTCGCCACGGGAGTCCGGGGAGGGCCGGGTGCTGTTCCAGCTGAAGTTCTACGCCCTGGCACTGCTGCACCTGCGTGGTGAGGTGCCCGCGCAGCTGCTCCTGATCTACCTCGCGAACGGCGAACGCCTCACCTACACCCCGGACGAGGACGAGCTGCGCCGCTTCGAGCGCACCCTCGACGCGATCTGGGCGGCGATCCTGGAGGCCGGGCGCACCGGGGACTTCCGGCCCAACCCGGGTCCGGCCTGCGGCTGGTGCGACCACAAGGCGCTGTGCCCCGCCTGGGACGGCACGCCGCCGCCGTACCCCGGATGGCCGGAGCCGGACCCCGCTGCCACCGATACCGCTGCCACCGGTGCCTCCGTGCCGGACTCCTCCGTGCCGGACTCCTCCGTGCCGGACTCCTCCGGGACGCACTCCCTCGCGCCGCACTTCCCGGAACGGCTCCCGGCCGCCGGGGCATGAGCGCCGAGCTGAGGCATGATCGGGCGGTGAGCGACGTGCCGGAGCCCTTCTACCTGCCCCTGGAGACCGGTGCCCCGGAGAAGGGCGAGCGGTTCCACGCCACCTTCTCCACCTCCGGGCCCTGGTTCGCGGACGCCCAGCACATGGGTCCGCCGTCCGCGCTGCTGATGCGCGCGTTCGAGCGCTGCGCCCCCAGCCGGCCGGACGCCCCGCCGCTGCAGCTGGCCCGGATCACCATCGAGATCCTCGGGGTCGTCCCCACCGGCGAGGTCACGGTGCGCGCCGAGGTCGAGCGGCCCGGTCGGACCATCGAGATGCTGGCCGCGGAGATGGACGCCGGCGGCCGCACCGTGCTGCGCGCGCGGGCCTGGCGCCTCGGCGTCACCGACACGAGCGCCGCTGCCGTGGGCGAGGCCGCTCCCCTGCCCGCCCCGGAGGAGGCGACGCCGGACGCCGGGCGTCCGGAGGGCTGGTTGCCCGGCTACCTCGACGCGCTCGAGTGGCGGTGGCTGAAGAAGGGGTCCATGGCGGAGCCCGGGCCGGGCGCGGCCTGGGCCCGGCTGCGCGTCCCGGTCGTCGAGGGGGAGGAACCCTCCGCCCTGCAGCGGCTGGTCGCGGCCGCGGACTCGGCGAACGGCGTCGCCGCGCCGCTGGACCTGCGGGAATGGCTCTTCGTGAACACCGAGCTGACCGTGCACCTGCATCGCCCGCCGCGGGGTGAGTGGTCCGGGATGGACTCCGCGACGGTGATCGGGCCGTCCGGGACCGGGACCGTCTCGGCCACGCTGTTCGACCTCGACGGCCAGGTCGGGCGGATCACCCAGGAGCTGACCGTCCGGCCCCGCTGAGCCGGGTCAGTCGTCCTCGCGCTCCCCGTCGACGGCCCGGCAGGACCGGATCTCCGAGGTCAGGATCGCGCGGGCGCCGCTGGCGGCCAGCTTGTCCATGACGTTGTTCGAGTCCTTCTTGAGCACCATCGAGCGCACGGCGACCCAGCCCTCGCGGGCCAGCGGCGAGACGGTGGGTCCCTGCAGGCCGGGGGTCAGCCCGCTGAGGACCTCCAGGTCGGACTTGCGGCAGTCGTAGTCCAGCATCAGGTACTGGCGGGCGTACACGACACCGCGGATCCGCTCGGTGAAGACCCTCTTGCGGGAGGTGACGTCGTCCGGCTCGACCCGGTCGTGCCGCGGCTCGCGCTCGATCAGCATCGCCTCGGACTCGGCGATCGCCTCGCCGATGACCTTGAGCCCGTGCTGGCGCAGCGTGCGGCCGGAGGAGACCACGTCCGCGATCGCGTCCGCGAGCCCGAGCTGCACGGAGATCTCCACCGCGCCGTCCAGCTTGATGATCTTCGCGCCGATCCGCTTCCCGCTCAGGTGCGAGCGCACCAGGCGCGGGTAGGACGTCGCGATCGTCTTGCCGTCGAGGTCCTCGAGCTTCCAGTCCGTGCCCTCGGGCACCGCGAACCGGAACTTCGATGCGCCGAAGCCGAGCTTGAGCACCTTCTGGACCTGGCTGCCGGACTCCTCCATGAGGTCGTGCCCGGTGATGCCGAGGTTCAGGTCCCCCGAGCCGACGTAGGTGGCGATGTCCTTCGGCCGCAGGTAGAAGAACTCGATGCCGTTGTCCTCGTCGATCATGGACAGGTCTCGCGAGTCCGTCCGCTGCCGGTAACCCGCCTCCCGCATCATGGTGGCGGCGGGCTCGGCGAGAGTCCCCTTGTTGGGCAGGGCGACGCGGAGCATTGCTCTCCTCGGTTGTGCAGTGGTGGCGCGGGCGCCGCGGTCAGGCGGCGGGCGTGCTCACAGGAACTTGTAGACGTCTTCCAGCGCGAGTCCACGCCCGATCATCATGACCTGGACCCGGTACAGCAGTTGCGAGATCTCCTCGGCCAGTGCGTCGTCCGCCTCGTGCTCGGCGGCGATCCAGACCTCGCCGGCCTCCTCGAGGACCTTCTTGCCCTGGGCGTGGACGCCGGCGTCGAGCGCCGCCACCGTGCCGGATCCCTCGGGCCGGCGGGCGGCCTTCTCACTGAGCTCGGCGAAGAGCTCGTCGAATGTCTTCACGTAGATGTCTCTCCTTTCGACGCCAAGTGTCGAGGTAGGTCCGTGACGACCGCGAACCGGGACGGCCGCCGTGAGGCTGACGAGCCGGCGGTTGCGCCGGACGGCGGTGCCCCCGACGGCGTCACCCGTCCGGAGGGCCCGCTCGTCGCGGTCCCCGTGCGTTCGACGGTACCCGCACGACCTGCGGATCCGTGCTCAGACCCCGGTGCGGACCCGGTCCCGGGCGGCGGCGAGGTCGCCGACCGTGAGCCCGACGAGGCTCTGCCGCAGCACCCGGCGTGGGCCACCCGGTACCGGCACCTCGCAGGGGACGACGAGCACGGTGGCCCCCGCCGCCTCGGCCGCGGCCACCCCGGTGGGCGAGTCCTCGATCGCGACGCAGTCCTCCACCGCCACGCCGAGCAGCTCCGCGGCCCGCAGGTACGGGTCCGGTGCGGGTTTGCCGCGGGGGACCTCGTCCCCGCAGATCGTGACCGCGAAGTTCTCCCGGCCGATCTGCACCAGCGCCATCTCCGTCAGGTGGCGCCCGGTGTTGGTGACCAGCGCGGTCGGGATGCCCGCCTCCCGCATGGTGCGCAGAGCGCTCTGCGCACCCGGGCGCCACTCGACGCCCTCGGTGAGCAGCTCACCCGTCCGGTCCACGAGCCTGCGCCCGGCCCGCGCCAGCAGCTCCGGGTCGGGATCGATCCCGGCCTCCCGGAACACCATCGCCAGGCTCGTCGCGAGGCTGCCGCCCAGCGTCGTCGCCCGGGCCTCGGACGTGAGGTCCGCGGTGTCCGAGCCGACGAGCCAGCGCAGCAGGTCGACCAGCGACTTGTCCCAGGCCTTCTCGGAGTCGATCAGGGTGCCGTCCATGTCGAACAGGACGGCCGCCGGGGCTTCAGGAAAGCCACTTTCCTGAAGAAGAGCTTCATGAATGTGGCTTTCCTGAACCCCGGCCGAGGCATCAGCCGGCATTGAAGTACTTCGCCTCCGGGTGGTGGGCCACCAGCGCGTCCGTGCTCTGCTCCGGGTGCAGCTGCAGCTCCTCGGACAGCTCGACGCCGATCCGGCCCGGCTCCAGCAGCGCGATGATCTTCGCGCGGTCCTCGAGGTTCGGGCAGGCGCCGTAGCCCAGGGAGTAGCGGGCCCCGCGGTAGCCGAGCTTGAAGTAGTCCTCGATGTCCTCCGGGTCCTCCTGCGCGACGTTCCCGCCCGCGCCGAAGGTGAGCTCCTCGCGGATCCGCCGGTGCCAGTACTCGGCAAGTGCCTCGGTGAGCTGCACGCCCAGGCCGTGGACCTCCAGATAGTCCCGGTAGGCGTCCTTGGCGAACAGCTCGTTGGCGTAGTCCGCGATCGGCTGGCCCATCGTGACCAGCTGGAACGGGATGACGTCGATCTCGCCGTTCTCCTGCGCGACGTGCCGGGGGCGCCAGAAGTCCGCCAGGCACAGGTTCCTGTCCCGGCGCTGGCGGGGGAAGGTGAAGCGGTAGCGCTCGGGGGCGTCCGGCCGCGGCTCGGTGAGCACGAGGAGCGAGTCCTTCTCCGCGACCGCCGGGAAGTACCCGTAGACGAGGGCCGCGTGGGCCAGCACCCCGTCCGCGGTGAGCCGCTCCAGCCAGTAGCGCAGCCGCGGCCGGCCCTCGGTCTCGACGAGCTCCTCGTACGACGGCCCGGTGGCCCCCTTGCTGCCCCGCAGGCCCCACTGGCCCAGGAACAGCGCGCGCTCGTCGACCATCCCGGAGTACTCGCCCAGGGAGATGCCCTTGACCACGCGGGAGCCCCAGAACGGCGGTGTCGGCACCGGGTTGTCCAGCGCGACGTCCGAGCGCTCCGGCAGCGGGCCGGCGTCCTCGGCCTCGGCCGCCTTGCGCTTGGCCATGATCCGCTTGGACTTCTCGTGCCGCGCCTTGCGCTCGGCGACCTTGGCCTCCTCCTCCGGCGTGGTCTCCGGGGCGAGGCCGCGGGCGCGGGCCATGGTGGCGTCCATGACCCGCAGGCCCTCGAAGGCGTCCCGCGCGTAGGAGACGCGGCCCTCGTAGACCTCGGCCAGGTCGTTCTCCACGTAGGAGCGGGTCAGCGCCGCGCCACCGAGCAGCACGGGGAGCTTCGTCGCGATCCCCCGGGAGTTCATCTCCTGGAGGTTCTCCTTCATCACCACCGTGGACTTCACGAGCAGCCCGGACATCCCGACGGCGTCCGCCCGGTGCTCCTCCGCGGCGCTGAGGATCGTGGAGATGGGCTGCTTGATCCCGAGGTTGACGACCGTGTAGCCGTTGTTGCTCAGGATGATGTCGACGAGGTTCTTGCCGATGTCGTGCACGTCGCCCTTGACCGTGGCGAGCACGATCGTGCCCTTGCCCTGATCGTCGTCCGCCTTCTCCATGTGCGGCTCGAGGTGCGCGACGGCGAGCTTCATGACCTCGGCCGAGGCGAGCACGAACGGCAGCTGCATCTGCCCGGAGCCGAACAGCTCACCGACGGTCTTCATCCCGGACAGCAGCGTGTCGTTGATGATCTCCAGGGGCGGCCGCGAGCGCATGGCCTCGTCCAGGTCCGCCTCGAGGCCGTTCCGCTCGCCGTCGACGATCCGCCGCTCCAGACGCTCGAAGAGCGGCAGCCCGGCGAGCTCGTCGGCCCGCCCGGCGCGCGCGGAGGACGCGGTGACGCCCTCGAACAGCTCCATGAACCGGTTCAGCGGGTCGTAACCGTCCCGGCGCCGGTCGTAGACCAGGTCCAGCGCGACCGAGCGCTGCTCGTCGTCGATCCTGGCCATCGGCAGGATCTTCGCGGCGGAGACGATCGCGGTGTCCAGCCCGGCGTCGACGCACTCGTTCAGGAACACCGAGTTCAGCACCTGGCGCGCGGCCGGGTTGAGGCCGAACGAGACGTTCGAGACGCCCAGGGTGGTCTGCACGTCCGGGTACCGCCGCTTGAGCTCGCGGATCGCCTCGATCGTCTCGAGGGCGTCCCGGCGGACCTCCTCCTGCCCGGTGGTGATCGGGAAGGTCAGCGTGTCCACGACGATGTCCTCGACGTGCATGCCGTGGTTCGTGGTGAGGTCGGTGATCAGCCGGTCCGCGATCCGGACCTTCCACTCCCGGTCCCGGGCCTGGCCCTCCTCGTCGATGCACAGCGCGACGACCGCGGCGCCGTGCTCGCGGACCAGCGCCATCGTGCGCTGGAACCGGGAGCCCTCGCCGTCCCCGTCCTCGTAGTTCACCGAGTTGACGATGGAGCGGCCGCCGAGCCGCTCCAGGCCCGCCCTGAGCACCTCGGGCTCGGTGGAGTCCAGCATCACCGGCAGCGTCGAGGCCGTGGCCAGCCGCGAGGCCAGCTCGGTCATGTCCGCGACGCCGTCCCGGCCGACGTAGTCGATGCAGAGGTCGATCATGTGGGCGCCCTCGCGGGTCTGGTCCCGCGCGATGCCGACGCAGTCCTCCCAGCGCTCCTCGAGCATGGCGTCCCGGAACTTCTTGGAGCCGTTGGCGTTGGTCCGCTCGCCGATCATGAGCACCGAGGTGTCCTGGCGGAACGGCACGGACGCGTAGAGCGAGCTCAGGCCCGGCTCGGGGCGCGGGTGGCGCTGCGGCGGGGTGATCGCGGCGACGGCCTCGGCCACGGCGGTGACGTGCGCGGGTGTGGTGCCGCAGCAGCCGCCGACCAGGCGCAGGCCGTAGTCCCGGACGAACGCGACGAGGGCCTCGGCCAGCCCGTCCGCGTCCAGCGGGTACTCGGCGCCGTTCGGGCCGAGCACCGGCAGGCCGGCGTTGGGCATCACCGACAGCGGGATCCGGGACTGCTTGGCCAGCGTGCGCAGGTGCTCGCTCATCTCGGCGGGGCCGGTGGAGCAGTTGAGGCCGATCAGGTCGATGCCCAGCGGCTCCAGCGCGGTGAGCGCGGCGCCGATCTCCGAGCCCAGCAGCATCGTGCCGGTGGTCTCCATGGCGACCTGGGTGATGATCGGGATCCGGCGGCCCTCGTCCCGCATGGCCCGCTGCACGCCGAGCACGGCGGCCTTCACCTGGAGCAGGTCCTGACAGGTCTCGACGACGACCGCGTCCGCGCCGCCCTCGAGCAGGCCGCGGCCGCACTCGGTGTAGGCGTCGCGGAGGCTCGCGAAGGTGGCGTGCCCGAGGGTCGGCAGCTTGGTGCCGGGTCCGACCGAGCCCAGCACGTAGCGCGGGCGGTCCGCGGTGGCCATCTCGTCCGCGACCTCGCGGGCGAGCCGGGTGCCCTTGAACGCGAGCTCGCGGATCCGCTCGGGGATGGCGTAGTCCGCGAGGTTGGGCAGGTTCGCGCCGAACGTGTTCGTCTCGACGGCGTCCGCACCGGCCTCGAAGTAGGCACGATGGATGTCCTGGACCACGTCCGGGCGGGTGTCGTTGAGTATCTCGTTGCACCCCTCGAGCCCGGCGAAGTCGTCCAGGGTGAGGTCCACTGCTTGGAGCATGGTGCCCATGGCACCGTCGGCGATCACCACGCGCGTCTCGAGCGTCTCGAGGAGCGTGGTGTCGTAGGCGTGATCTGACGCGGCTGCGTTCACGGCTGACACGAACCGCAGACTAGTCGCCCGCGGGGACTACGTACGTCGCAGCCGGGTCGGTGGCCGTAGGGTGGACAGATGAACGATCGAGAGCCGCGACCGGAGGTGGCGGCCACGGCAGCATCGTCGGCCGAGCTCCCCGAACTCGTGGACCCGGTGCTCATCGCGGCCTTCGAGGGCTGGAACGACGCCGGCGAGGCCGCGAGCACCGCGCTCGAGCATCTCGAGCTGAGCTGGGACGCGGAGCCCCTGGCCTCGATCGATCCCGAGAACTACTACGACTTCCAGGTCACGCGCCCGCTGGTCCGGATGGCGGACGGCGTCACGCGCCGGATCGAGTGGCAGACGACGCGGCTGTCCATGGCCAAGCTGCCGGGCAGCGGTAAGCACGTCGTCCTGGTCAACGGGATCGAGCCGAACCTGCGGTGGAAGTCCTTCTGCCGTGAGCTGCTCGGGTTCGTCGAGCAGCTCGGCGTGACGAAGGTCATCACCCTCGGCGCGATGCTGACCGACGTCCCGCACACCCGGCCCACGCCCGTGCGGGGCACCTCCTACGACAAGGACTCCGCCCGCCGGATGGGCGTCGAGCCGTCGACCTACCAGGGGCCGACCGGCATCGTCGGGGCGTTCCAGAACGCCTGCGTCGAGGCGGGCGTGCCCGCGCTGTCCTACTGGGCCGAGGTGCCGCACTACGTCTCGCAGGCCCGCGTGCCGAAGGCCGCCGTGGCGCTGCTGCACCGCGTCGAGGAGGCCCTCGACGTCGAGGTCCCGCTCGGGGCGCTGCCGGAGCAGGCCGAGGAGTGGGAGCGCACCGTCAGCGAGATGGCCGAGGCGGACGACGAGGTGCGCGAGTACGTCCGCCAGCTCGAGGAGCAGGCGGAGGAGGAGGAGCAGGCCACCGAGCTTCCCGAGGCCAGCGGGGACGAGATCGCCGCGGACTTCGAGCGCTACCTGCGCCGCCGGGGGACCGGCGGTCCCGGGGACGCGTGAGCGCTCCGCCGGGCGCGGTGCGCCGGGCGGGTCTGTACGCGGGTGCCTACCTGGGCCCGTTCGGCGGCGGGATCTCCGTCGCGATGCTCCCGGAACTGGGCGGGACCTTCGGGGTCCTGCCCGGCACGGCGTCGGCCTCGCTGACCGCCTACCTGCTGCCCTTCGCGGCCGTCATGCTCGTGTCCGGCACGCTCGGCGAGCGCTGGGGCCGCAGCCGGACCGTCGTGGCCGGGTACCTGGTCTACGCCGCCGCGACCGCGGCCTGCCTGCTCGCCCCCACCTGGGAAGCCTTCCTGCTCGCCCGCGCCGGGCAGGGCGTCGCGAACGCGTTCACCACTCCCCTGCTGCTCGCCGCGCTGGCCGGGGCCGTCGAGCCGGCGCGGCTGGGCCGGGCGCTGGGCTGGTTCGGCTCGCTGCAGTCCGCCGGGCAGACCTCCGCGCCGTTGGTCGGCGGGCTCGCGGCCGAGGTGGACTGGCGGCTGGCGTTCGTCGTGCTCGGGGTCGTCGCCCTGGCGCTGGCCGCCATCGGGGTCCCGGCGGAGGGCCACCCCGCCGGCGGGCGGTCCCGGCCCACCCTGCGCAGCGCGTGGCGGCCGGAGACCCTGCGCGCCGGGATCGTCGCCGCGATCGGGTTCGGCTGCCTCGGCGGCCTCGGCTTCCTGGTGGCGCTGCGCCTGCAGGACGCGTTCGCCCTGGACTCGGGCCCGCGCGGGCTGGCGCTGACCGGGCTCGGCATCGCCGGGGTCCTCACCGCCCGGCTGATCGGCGGCGAGGTCGACCGCCTCGGCGCCCGGCGCTGCGTGGTGGTCGGGGCGCTGTCCGGCGCGGTGCTGCTCGTCGGGATCGGGCTGGCGCCGGCGGTGTGGCTGGTCGTCGTGCTGTGGGCGCTGGCCGGGGTGCCCAGCCAGCTGATCCTCGTCGGGGTGAACGCGCTGGTCCTGGGCTCGGGCGGGGGCAATGCCGGCGGATCGGTGTCGGTGGTGCAGGCGTTGCGGTTCGCCGGCAGCTCGGCGACGCCGGTGGCGATCCCGCCGATCTACCACGCGGATCCCCTGCTGGGCTTCCTGGTGCCCGCGGCGCTGCTGGCCGTCGTCGTCCCGGTGGCCCTGCCGCGCGCTACCCCGGCGTCGCGTGAGCCCTGAGATCGTCCAGGTCCACCCACTCCAGGGTGCGGGCGTGCGTCGCCTCGAGCACCACCGGCGGGGCCGCGCCCGCGTGCAGCGCCTCGGCCCAGCGGTCCGCGCACAGGCACCAGCGGTCCCCCGGGACGAGCCCGGGGAAGCCGTACTCGGGTCTCGGCGTCGACAGGTCGTTGCCCTGCTCGCGGCTGAACTCCAGGAACTCCGCGGTGACCTTCGCGCAGACCGTGTGCACGCCCTGGTCCTCGCCGCCGGTGTCGCAGCAGCCCGTGCGGTAGAACCCGGTCATCGGGTCCGTGCCGCAGGCGGCCAGCTCGCCACCTTCGACGATGCGGGCCATCAGCGGCCGCCCGGGCTCACAGCGCGATCCCGAGCAGGGCGTCGATCGCGGAGCGGGCCAGCGCCGGCGCGGCCGCGTCCGTGCCGCGGCGGGTGAGCGCCTCGTCCGCCCAGGCGTCGACCGCGGCGAGCGCGCGAGGGGTGTCCAGGTCGTCCGCGAGGTGCGTGCGCAGGTTCGTGACCAGCTCCGACGCGTCCGGCCCGGCCTCGAGCGAGACCGCCTCCCGCCACCGGGCGAGTCGCTCCTCCGCGGTGGCGAGCAGGTCGTCCGTCCAGGCGCGGTCCGTGCGGTAGTGCCCGGACAGCAGTGCGGCGCGGACGGCGTTGGGGTCCACCCCGACCGAGCGCAGCTTGGAGACGAACACCAGGTTGCCGCGGGACTTCGACATCTTCTCGCCGTCGAGGCCGATCATCCCGGTGTGGGTGTAGTGCCGGGCGAACGGGTGCTCGCCGGTGAAGGCCTCGGCGTGCGCGGCGCCGCACTCGTGGTGCGGGAAGATCAGGTCCGAGCCGCCGCCGTTGAGGTCGATCTGGTTGCCCAGGCGGTTCAGCGCGATCGCGGCGCACTCGACGTGCCACCCGGGACGCCCCTCGCCGAGGTCCGACGCCCAGCTCGGCTCGCCGTCGCGGGCCATCCGCCACAGCAGCGGGTCCAGCGGGCTCTTCTTGCCCGGGCGCTCGGGGTCCCCGCCGCGCTCGGCGGAGAACTTCAGCATCGTCGCCTCGTCGTAGTTCGACTCGTAGCCGAAGCGACCGGTGACCGAGGAGTCGAAGTAGACGTCCGGGTACTCCGCGTCGTCGACCCGGTAGGCCGCCCCGGCAGCCAGGAGCTTGCCGACCAGCTCGGAGATCTCGTCCATCGCCTCGACCGCACCGATGTAGTGCCGGGGCGGCAGCACCCGCAGGAACACCATGTCCTCGCGGAACAGCGCGGTCTCCCGCATGCCCAGGACCACCCAGTCGTCCTGGTCCCGCGCGGCGCGTTCGAGCAGCGGGTCGTCGATGTCGGTGACGTTCTGGACGTAGTGCACGTCGTGGCCGAGGTCCCGCCACAGCCGGTTGACCAGGTCGAAGGCGAGGTAGGTCGCGGCGTGGCCGAGGTGCGTGGCGTCGTAGGGGGTGATGCCGCAGACGTACATCGTGGCCGTCGCGCCGGGCGCGGTGGGACGGACCCGGCCCGTGGACGTGTCGTACAGGCGGAGCGGCGGTCCGCTGCCGTCCAGCGTGGGGAGGTCGACGGAGGCCCAAGTCTGCATACGTCCACCCTAAATGCTCGTAGGAGGTGCTCCGACGCCGTTCGGGTGCGGCTCACCACCATTCCGGGGCGATCCTGGCCTCGATGTCCCGCACGTGCGCCCGCGCGCAGGCGGGGCACAGGGCCGCGTCGCTCCCGTCCGGCCTGCGTTCCAGCGACCAGCCGAGCGCCGCGGGATCATCCGGCCCGACCGTCTCGGAGCACCTCGAGCACCGACGCGTCATCGGGCGGAGCCTAGGCGGCCGGGACGGGTTCGGCGGGCGCGGTGCGCGCGAACCGCCCCGCGAGCCAGGCGCACACCATCAGCTGGACCTGGTGGAAGAGCATGAGCGGCAGCACCAGCAGGCCCACGCCCGTCCCGGCGAACAGCACACCGGCCATCGGGAGCCCGGTGGCCAGGCTCTTCTTGGAGCCGCAGAACAGGATGGTGATCCGGTCGTCGCGGGAGAAGCCCAGCCATCGCGGGACGACGGCCGTGACGCCGAGGACGACACCGAGCACCGCCACGTCGACGGCGAGCAGGGCGCCCAGCGCGCCGAGGGACAGGCTGCTCCAGATGCCCGCGACCATGCCCTCGCTGAACGCGACGTAGACGACGAGCAGGATCGACCCCCGGTCGACGATCTTGAGCACCCGGGCGTGGCGCGTCACCCAGCCGGCGATCCAGCGGCGGACCAGCTGACCGAGCAGGAACGGGGCGAGCAGCTGCAGGGCGACGTCGAGCACCGCCCGCCCGGAGAAGCCGCCGTGGCTCGACAGCAGCACCGCCGTCAGGACGGGGGTGATCGCGATGCCGGCGAGGTTGGACAGCGAGGCCGCGCAGATCGCCGCCGGGACGTTCCCCCTCGCCACCGAGGTGAAGGCGATCGAGGACTGCACCGTCGACGGGAGGCAGCACAGGAAGAGGACGCCGAGCTTGAGCTCGTTCGGCAGCACCGCGTCCGGCAGCAGCTGCACCGCCAGGCCGAGCAGTGGGAACAGCACGAAGGTCGCGAGGACGACCGTGCCGTGCAGCCGCCAGTGCCGCAGCCCGTCGAGCGCCTCCCGCGGGGCGAGCCGCACGCCGTAGAGGAAGAACAGCAGGCCGATGGCGACGGAGCTGGCCCAGCCGACACCCGTCGCCCACGAGCCGCGGGCCGGGACCAGCGCCGCGATCCCGACCGTCACCAGGATCATGACGAGGAACGGGTCGATCTTGATCTGCTTGAGGCGGGCCGGCACCCGACCAGTCTCGGTGAGCGGTGGTGATTCGGAAACGCACGTACCACGATGATTGTGAGCAGATTCTATGATGACCGGATGCTGGATCCGGTGCAGCTCCGCTCGTTCGTCGCCGTCGCCAGGGCCCTGAGCTTCACCCGGGCCGCGGCCGAGCTGGGGATCCGGCAGTCGACGGTGAGCCAGCACGTCCGCAAGCTGGAGGCGGTGGCCGGGCGCCCCCTGCTCGACCGCGACACCCACACCGTGGCGCTCACGACGGACGGTGAGGCGATGCTCGAGTTCGCCCGCGCGATCCTGGAGACCGGCGAACGGGCACTCGCGCACTTCGGCGGCGCGAAGGTCCGCGGCCGGCTGGCGTTCGGGATCTCCGAGGACCTCGTCCTGACCCGGCTGCCGACGATCCTGGCGGACTTCCGGCGCCGCTACCCGCAGGTGGACCTCGAGCTGACGGTCGGGCTGAGCGAGAACCTGGAGCAGGCGGTCGACCGCGGCGAGCTCGACCTGATCTTCGCCAAGCGCTCCCCCGGGCGGACGGGCGGGACCGCGGTGTGGCGGGACCGGTTCGTCTGGGTGGGCGGGCCGGACCTGGCGGGGCTCGGGGCGGACGACACCGTGCCGCTGGTCAGCTATCCCCCGCCGAGCCTCTCCCGGGCCGCGGCGATCAGCGCGCTGGAGGCGCACGGGCGGCCCTGGCGGATGGCGTGCACGAGCGGGAGCCTCAGCGGGCTGCGTGCCGCGGCGCTGGCGGGGCTGGGCGTCGTCGCGCACGCGGAGACGTTGATCCCCACCGGGCTGGTCCCGGTCGGCGCGGGCCTGCCGGCGCTCGGGTCGTTCGACTTCGTGCTCTCCACGGGCCGTCGCAGCCCCACGGACCCGGCGCGGACCCTCGCCGACACCATCCGGGCCGCGAGCGCCCACCTCCGGGACCCGCCCTGACCCCGCGTTGTGGAGCCACGACGCGCTTCCCGCGGCCCGTAGGCCGCGTTGTGGAGCCACAACGCGAATTCTGGGGCGGTGAAAGCGCGTCGTGGCTCCATGACGCGGTGCGCGTCAGGTGCGGCGGGTCTTGAGGTAGTCCGCCACGACCTCCGCGCCGAGGCCGTCCAGGGTGGGGGTGACCACCCGACCACCGCAGCGTTTGGCGACGTCGTCCATGAACGCGGCCAGCCGGGGGTCCTCGCCCAGGACGAAGAAGGTGAAGGTCGCCTTCATCCCGCTGAGCTTGTCCAGCTCCCCGACCGTCGCCCGCAGCGTGTACGGGCTGGGCGGATAGTCGAAGTAGGCCTCCCCGTCCGGCTCGAGGTGCGCCGTCGGCTCCCCGTCCGTGACGACGAGGACCACCGGCAGCGCGTCCGGGTTCCGCCGCAGGTGCCGGGCGGCCAGCAGCAGGGCGTGGTGCAGGTTCGTGCCCTGCGCGTACGCCCCCTCCAGCCCGACCAGCTCCCCCAGCTCGACGGTCTGGGCGTGCCGGCCGAAGGTGATCAGGGCCAGGTCGTCCCCGCGGAACCGCGTGGAGATCAGCTGGTGCAGGGCCAGCGCGGTGCGCTTCATCGGCACCCACCGCCCCTCCGCCACCATCGACCACGACGTGTCCACGAGCAGGGCCACCGCCGCGCGGGTGCGCTGCTCGGTCTCGATCACCTCGACGTCCGTGACGTCCAGGTCCCGGGTGTCCCCGCCGGCCTTGCGCAGCTGCGCGTTGAGCAGGGTGCGCGGCACGGACCAGGCCTCGGTGTCCCCGAACGCCCACGGCCGGGTGGCCCCGGTGGCCTCGCCGGCGGCCCCGGAGCGGCGGGTCTCCCGCTCCCCGCGCCGCGACGAGATCTGGTTGACCACGTCCGACAGCACGGACTGCCCCAGGCGGCGCAGCGCCTTGGGCGAGAGCTGCAGCGTCCCGTCGGCCGCCCGCTCGAACAGGCCCTGGCGCTGCAGCTCGCGCTCCAGCTGGGCCAGCGTCCGCGCGTCGACGGCGGCCTGCTCCCCGAGCAGCTCGGTGAGCGCGTCGAGATCGATGTCCTCGATCCGGGCACCCGGATAGCTCTGGGCGAGCTGCTCGGCGAGCGCGTCGAGCTGCCCGAGCTGCTCCAGCGCCCGGGTGGCCTCGCCCATGCCCATCGGGTTGTCCCCGCGGAAGCGGCCCGATCCCTGCCAGTCCTCCCCCGGCCGCAGACCCTGCAGCTGGACGTCGAGCTGGGCGAGGGACTGGGCGAGCCGTGGGTCCCCGAACGCCTGCTGGGACAGCTCCGCCAGCTCGGCGCGCTGCTCGGCGGACATCGAGTTGAGCATCCGCTGGGCGGCGGCCGCGCGGGCGGCGAGCAGGTCCACCAGCTCGTCGGTGTCCTGCGGGTTCTCCGGGAAGAACTCGCCGTGCTCGGCCATGAACTCGCCGAACTGCCGGGTCGTGTCCTGGCCCTGGGCGTGGTTCGCGAGCAGCGAGTTGAGGTCGTCGAGCATCGCGCGGATCCGCTCGACGTCCTCCGGGGTGGCACCCTGCATGGCCTGCTTCATGCCCTCGAAACGCTGGTCCAGCATCTCGCGGCCGAGCAGGTCCCGGATCTCCTCGTAGGCCTCGCGGGCCTCCGACGAGCGCCAGTCGTACTCATCGAGCTCCCGGACCGCGCCGCCCGGGTCGTTCGGCAGCGCGTCGAGCTGCATCTCCCGGAAGCGCGCGTCGTCGCTGTCCTCGTTGCCCAGCGCCTCGCGCTCCGCGTCGAGGGCACGGTGCAGGAGCTCGCGGACCTCCTGCAACGTGCCGTCGAGCCTGTTGTCCCGCTGCAGGTCCCGGCGGCGCTGCCAGACCTCCCGGGTGAGGTCGTCGAGACCCCGGGTCCGGTTCCGGCTGTTCTCCATGCCGCGGCGCAGGAGCTCCTGCATCGCCTGCCGCGGCGAGGAGCCCTCCATGACGTCCCGGCCGATCTCGTCCATAGCCGAGCGGATGTCGAACGGCGGGGCGAGGGGGTCCGGCCCGCCGTCGTACGGGCCGTACGCGTAACGCAGCCTGCGACGTCGCGGATCAGCCATACTCCACCGTGTCCCCGTCGTCCGCGGAGTCCTTGGCCAGCTTGCGGGTGAGGAACAGGTACTCCAGCGCCAGCTCCGCGGCCGACGCCATCGGGCCCGGGTCCTCGGTGCCGGACGCGTCCAGCCGCTTCGCGACCTCGGTCAGCGCGTCGACCTGCGGGAGCTTGGCCACGACCTCGGCGGCCGGCACCCGCTCACCGGTGCGTACCGGACGTGTGGCGACCGCGTCCGCCAGCTCGGAGAGATCGACGCCGCGCAGCGCGTAGCGCGCGGTGTCCGCGACGGCCCGGCGCAGGAGGTGCTCGAGCACCTCCTCCTCGCGCCCCTCCTCACCGGAGGTGAACTCCAGCTTGCCGCGGAGCACGGCGGGCACGGCCTCCAGGTCGACCGGGCGCGCGAACGCCCGGGCCTCCCCCGTGATCGCGGCCCGGCGCAGGGCGGCGGCGGCGACGGTCTCCGCGGCGGCCACGGCGAACCGGGCGGACACGCCGGAGGCCTGGTCCACCGCGCTGGACTCGCGCAGGTGCCGGGTGAACCGGGCGACGACCTCGATCAGGTGCCGCGGCACCTCGGCGGTGAGCGCGGCCTCCTGCTGCACCAGCGCCACCTCGTCCGCGACCTCGAGCGGGTAGTGCGTGCGGACCTCGGCGCCGAAGCGGTCCTTGAGCGGGGTGATGATCCGCCCGCGGTTCGTGTAGTCCTCCGGGTTCGCCGAGGCGACGAGCAGGATGTCCAGGGGCAGCCGCAGCGTGTAGCCGCGGACCTGGATGTCCCGCTCCTCCATGACGTTGAGCAGCGAGACCTGGATGCGTTCGGCCAGGTCCGGCAGCTCGTTGATGGCGACGACGCCGCGGTGCGCCCGCGGGACGAGGCCGAAGTGGATGGTCTCCGGGTCCCCGAGGGAGCGGCCCTCGGCGACCTTCACCGGGTCCACGTCCCCGATCAGGTCCGCGACGGCGGTGTCCGGGGTGGCGAGCTTCTCGGTGTACCGCTCGGAGCGGTGCCGCCAGGTGACGGGCAGGTCGTCCCCGAGCTCGGCGGCCCGGCGGCGGGTGAGCGGCGCGATGGGCTCGTAGGGGTGCTCCCCCAGCTCGGACCCCTCGACCACCGGGGTCCACTCGTCGAGCAGGCCGACGATCGAGCGCAGCAGCCGGGTCTTGCCCTGGCCGCGCTCGCCGAGGAGCACGAGGTCGTGGCCGGCGAGGAGCGCCCGCTCGAGCTGCGGGAGCACGGTGGACTCGAAGCCGACGATCCCCGGCCAGGGATCGCGGCCCGCGCGCAGCGCGGCGAGCAGGTTCTCGCGGATCTCGGTCTTGACGCCACGGAGCTCGTGGCCCGACGCGCGGAGCGCGCCGACCGTGCGGGGCCGGTCCGGGGTGGGCAGCGATGATGGTGTGACTGGCACGATGACAACGCTACGCCCGCCCTCCGACACTTCGCGCGGCGTTACCCGGGCTTCACGGGGCGAGCAGCAGCACGGTCGGCACCGCGACCAGGGCGATCGCGGCCAGCCGGACCAGGAACTGCTTCGGCCGGGACAGCACCGCCGGCTGGCTGCTGATCCGCTCGATCCGGGCGTCCAGGGCATCGGTGAACGACGTCAGGGCCGCGGCGGGGGCCGATCCGCCGACCGTCCGCAGCGCCCCGACGAGCTGGTGGGGCTCCGAGCGGCAGGCGGCGACGTCGTCCGCGCGCATCTCGATCAGGGACGCGACGGCGATCTGGGCGCACACCATCCCCCGGACGAACGGTGCCGTGGCGCCCCACGCCACGAACGGCAGGACGACGAGATCGTGCCGTTCCCTCAGGTGGGCGCGCTCGTGCGCCAGGACGGCCCACACGCCCTCGGGCTCGAGCGCCTCCAGCACGCCGGCGGAGACGACGAGCCGCGAGCTCCGGCCGGGCAGGCAGTAGGCCACCGGCTGGGGATGGTCCAGCACGCGGGTACCGGGCGAGTCCGGCCAGGGGGTGGCGAGCACGTCGAGCAGGTCCCGGTGCCGTCTGCGGGCCCGCACGGTGCGCACCGACACGCTCACGAGCACCCAGAGCAGCCTGCCGCCGACGAGCACCGCCGCGGCCAGCGCGGCGAAGTGGACGACGTCGAGCCCCTCGGGCCAGCGCCAGGAGGAGAAGTCGTCGACCAGGACCGGGACCGCCTCGGCCAGGTTCGACCCGAGCGGCGAGAGCCCGTAGACGACACCGGACCCGATCAGGGACAGGCCACCCGCCAGGCCGATCGCCTGCCACACCAGCAGGGCGCCCACCGGGTCCCGGCGCGGCCAGCGCGCCCGGGAGAACGCACGGCTGACCGGCTCGGCCAGGAACAGGCCGAGCAGCAGGAGGCCGAGCGCCGTGAGCGGCATGGGCCCATTCTCGCCCTACCCGCCGAACGCTAGTCCAGCAGGTCACGCAGACGGGCGCGTTCCTCCCGCGGGATCGACCCGAGGAAGCGCGCCAGGGCCGCTCCGCGGTCCGGCGCGCCGTCCAGCGCGTCGTTCATCAGCTCGGCCACGTGGTCCTCCCGGCTCGCGGTGGGGCGGTAGTGGTGCGCCCGCCCGTCCCGGGTCCGTCTCACCAGCTGTTTGCGCTCCAGCCTGCCCAACACCGTGAGCACGGTCGTGGTCGCCAGGTCACGCGCGGAGAGCGCCTCCTGGACGTCGCGGGCGGTCAACTCGTGGTCGGCGGCCCACAGCACCTCCATCACAGCGCGTTCCAATTCCCCCAGGCTCGGCACGAACTCGATTCTACCCCTCGTAGAAAGGAACGGTCGCCAGAGCTCCGGGTGACCCTCAGGTGATCTGGACCTCGTCACCGACGACGAGATGGTCGAACCAGGCGACGGCGTCCGTGTGCAGCAGCTTCACGCACCCGGCGGAGGGCGTGTCCTGGCGTCCCTCGTGGAACGCGATGCCGCCGTCGGCGAAGAAGACCGAGTACGGCATCTGGGTCAGGTACTCCCGGCTGGTGTACTCCTTCGCCTTCCACTGGACGGTGAAGGTGCCCAGCGGCGTCGGGTCCTCGTCGTCCCCGGTCTGCACCCGCACGGGGCCCCGGGCGATCTCACCGGCGTCGAGCAGCCAGGCGCGGCGGGTGTCGCGGTCCACGCAGGCCCGGGCGGTGGCGGTGCACGTGGTCCCGGCCACCAGCGCCGGACCGGGCGTGGACCCCTGGGCGGCGGCCGTCGCGGGGGCCGCGGCACGGGCACGCGACGGCGCGAGCAGACCCGGGGCGCCGGTGGCGGCCGCGGGTGCCGGGTCCTCCGCCGGTGCGGCCGCGCCGACCCCGGCGAGGACCGTGCCGGCCAGCACCACCAGGCCCGCCATCAGCGACGCGAGCGCGACGACGCGGCTGCGGCCCGCCAGCGGCCGG
>JAOZVV010000190.1 GCA_025869365.1 Pseudonocardia sp. | reverse complement strand
ATGCGGGGATCTGTGGGAGCCGAGGGGTGCGATTCCCCTCGGCTACCCGACTCCCCATCGGGACCAGCGGGTCCGCACTCCTGCAGCTGGCACTGGCCAAGGCGGTGTGCAGCCGGTGCACGGTGGTGGCGGACTGCCTGGCACGGGCGATGTCGACGCGCACGGCCGGGGTCTGGGGCGGCATGAGCGAGGACGAGCGGACGCAGTTGCGTCGAGCCCGTTCCGGCGACCCGCCCGCACGTCCGCGGCTCCGGGTGGTCGACCGTGGCTGACACCCGCCGGTTGCCCCGGTGATCGAGGCCTGCAGACGGCACGCCCTCGCCGTCGACCAGGTGTACGGGGTACGGGGTGGACTGTCCGAGAAGGAGCGTGCCGCGCCGGCCCGGTACGGCCGGAGCCGATGTACTTCCGAGGCTCGGACACGGTGGTCGGACGCACAGTGATGTTGACGCCGGGCCCGCCGTGAGGAAGAACTTGGCGTGGCGGATGTCGGCCTGCGCTCACCACGGAGCCGGGTGGCGATCCGCGACGGGAGGCGTCGATGGCGACGACGGGCTGGACACCCGAGGGGTACGGGCAGGTCTGTCTGCTGCGTGCCGCGAACGACGGCGGTTACCCGTACGGCAACTCGTTGCTGGTCCGGGGTAGTGCCGGCACGCTCCTGGTCGACCCGTCCCTGGCGTTGATCGAGGAGGACGACCTCCCGGACGCGGACGCGGTGTGGGTCAGCCACGCGCACGAAGACCACCTGGTGGCGATCGACGAGTTCGCCGCCCCGGTCCACGTGCACACCGCCGATCTCGAGGCGGTGCGGGACATCGGGGTGCTGCTGGCCGGCTACGGCCTGCCGGCGGAGACGACGGCGAGTCTCGGGGAGTCCCTGGTCCCGGAGTTCCGGCTACGGAGCCGCCCGGACGCCGTCGGGGTGCCGGACGGGCACCGCTTCGATCTCGGCGACCGCACGGCGACGGTGGTGCACCTGCCCGGGCACACGCTGGGGCACAGCGGCTTGCTGGTGGAGCCGGACGGCTTCTTCTACATCGCCGACATCGACCTGACGTCGTTCGGCCCGTACTACGGGGACCAGGTCAGCAGCCTCGAGGGTTTCGAGCGGTCCATCGAGATCTGCGCGAACGTCGAGGCGCGCTGGTTCGGCACGTTCCACCAGAAGGGCGTGATCGAAGGGGCGGAGGAGTTCCGGCGCAGGCTGCGGGCCTACCGGGAGGTGATCGTGCGCCGGGACGAGGCGTTGACCGGCTTCCTCGCCGAGCCCCGCACGCTCGCCGATCTCGTCGAGCACCGGTTCGTCTACCGGCCGCACGTGGAGGCGCCGCACGTGGAGACCGTCGAGGCCCGGACGGCCGAGCAGCACATCGCGCGCCTCGTCCGCACCGGCGTCGTCGCGGAGATCGAGCCGGGCCGCTACCGTGCCGTGGGCGCCTGACGAGCCGTCAGGCGGGCTGCAGGACGAAGTCGTAGCGGGCCTCCAACCAGGGGAGCCCGGACCTGCCGCCGTCGGGTGTGGGTCCGGGCCCGTGTTCCTCGAAGGCCACCACCAGGTCCTGCTTGGTGCCGAAGACGACGTCGCGGTCCAGGTACTCCGCGCCCTCCCGGAACAGGTGGGTGATCAGCGGCCGGTGGCCGTCGACGGTGATCAGGAAGTGGACGTGGGCCGGCCGGAAGTGGCTGATACCGGTCCGGGCGACGAGGTCCCCGACCGGCCCGTCCATCGGGATGGAGTAGCCCTTCGGCGCGATCGTGCGGACGCAGTAGGAGCCGTCCGCGCGCGTCGTGTACCTCGCGCGCAGCCGCGCCTCGTCGACCTCCGGGAGCTGGGCCTCGTAGGTGCCGTCCTCGTCCGCCTGCCAGACGTCGAGGACGGCGCCGCCCACCGGGCTGCCGTCGAGGGAGGTGACCGAGCCGGTGACGAACAGCGGCGTGCCCGGCAGGCCGTCGGACATGTCCCCGCCGAACCCCAGCATCGGCGAGCCGTCGATGTGGAAGGGGCCGAGGACGGTGGCCGGGGTGGCTTCCGGGTCCGTGCGGTGGTTCATCTCGACGACCAGCATGGAGAGGCCGAGGACGTCGGAGGCGAGGATGAACTCCTCACGCTTGTCGTCGCTGAGCTGGCCGGTCCTGGTCAGCCAGCGCACGGCCGCCATCCACTCGTCCTCGGTGAGGCCGACCTCGCGGGTGAAGTCGTGGAGGTGCCGGACCAGCGCGGTCATGATCTCGCGCAGCCGGGGGTCGTGGGTGCTCGCCCAGCGCTCGACCGCGAGGGCGGTGATGTTCTCCTCCGTCGCCAGGTGCGGTGCGGTGTCCGTCATCGGGTCTCCTGCCCTCGGTGTCGTCGGGGGTGTCGTCGGGGTGTCGTCGGGGGAGCGGCCGGGGTGTCCGGGACGAGCACGATGCGGCCGTCGACCTTCCCGCGGGCCTGCCGCTCCCATGCGGCCGGGGCGTCGGTGAGCGTCACGGACTCGTGGGAGACGGTGAGCAGGCCGCTCGCGGCGAGCCCGGCGACGTGGGTGACGGCCTCCGCGCGGTCCTCGGCCGTGAGCTCGGTGTTGGTGTAGCCCAGGATCCGCAGGCTCCTGCTCCGCAGGAGGGCGGAGCTGATCGGCGACGTCCCCCCGGCGGCGTCGCCGAGGTTGACCAGCCGTCCACCGGGCCGCAGCGCCGCGGCCGCCGCCGCCGCGGGCACACCGTAGAGCGGGTCGAGCACGAGGTCGGCCGGCCCGTCGACGGCGGCGGCGACGCGGGCCGTCAGCTCGTCGAGATCGTCGGAGTCCAGGGCGACGACGGCGTCGGCGCCCGCTGCGTGGGCGCGGGCCCGGGCCGCGGCGGAGCGCGCGCCGGCGACGACCCTGCGGGCCCCGGCGAGGCGGGCGAGCTGGATCGCCGCCTGCCCGACCACCCCGCCACCGCCGAGCACGACGACCTGCTCGCCCGGCGTCAGCCCACCGCGCCGGACGAGGGCTCGCTGCGCGGCGACCGCGGAGAGCCCGAGGGCGGCGACGAGGACCGGGTCGGCCCCGCTGGGCAGCGGCACGAGGCCGGCGCGGGGGACGGTCACGTGCGTCGCCATGCTGCCGTCGCCCGGAGCCATTCCGGCGGACGTCGAGAACCAGACCGGTCGTCCCTCGCAGAGGCCGACCCCCTGGACGCCGGGGGTGTAGGGGACGGCGGGTCTGCCGAAGTAGGACTCACCGCCCGCGCACAGCAGGTCCAGCGGCGTGATCGGCGCGGCGAGCAGCTCCACCGTCACCTCGTCCGCACCGGGGCCGGCGGGCTCGAGCTCGACGACGACCGGTGGCCGGCCCGCCTCCCGGACCCGGGCCGCGAGGACGCTCACGGCGCGCCGTCACGGCGGTACGGGTCCGGCGGGACGGACCTGTTGTTGAGGTCGACGGACAGGAAGACGTCGTTGGCGACCGGGTGGCGGAGCTCCTCGGCGAGCTGCCCGATCAGCCCGGCGGTGCGCGCCAGCAGCGCGAAGCCGCGGAGCAGCTCCAGCGGCAGCCCGAGATCGGCCAGGGCCGCGCCGCAGACCCCGGCGCCGTTGAGGGGCAGCGTCCTCCCGAGCACCTGCGGATGCACGCGGCCGATCGCGGCGAACAGCGTCAGGTGCGGCCCCGCGAGCCCCTCCTCCGCGGCGATGGCGAACAGTCTCGGGGTGCGGGGGTCGCCCTCCTTGTGGACGTGGTGGCCGAGGCCCGGGACGAACCTGCGCGCCGCCCGTTGCGCGGTCACCGTGTCGAGGGCGAGTGCGTCCCAGCCCGCGTCGTCGGTCGGCAGGTCGCCGTCGACCGAGGTCAGCACGTCGTCGAGGAACCGGCCGCAGTCCTCGGTGACGCCGAGGAAGCGCGACCCGCCGCCGAGGAGCCCGGCGGCGAGGGCTCCCTGGACGGAGTCCGGGGCGGAGAGGTAGGTCAACCGCGTCACGATCGCCGTGGGGGTGAACCCGTGGTCGGCGAGCGCGGCGAGGACGGCCTCGAACACCCGGGTCTCGCCGGGTGTCGGTCGTCGCTGGGTGGCGAGCCAGAAGGCGAGCTCACCGAAGCCCACGGACCCCATCACGTCCTCGGCGAGATCCTGGCCGAGCAGCGTGATGGTCCGCAGGCTGGAGGCGCCCAGCGCGGTGGGGTACTCGGGCGGGGTCGGGCTCACGACGCGTCCTCCGGCGTGGCCAGCCACTTGCGCAGCTCGACGCCGTGCTCGTCGAGCTCGGGTGGTGGGAGCGGATAGCTCGCGGGTGTGGCGGAGAAGCGGATCGGGTGCCGGGTGGTCGGGACCGCCCGGGCGCCCTCGCCGACCGTCACCACGGGGTCGAGCTCGAACCGCTCGGCCATGGCGAAGCCGCCGTCGATGGTGGTGATCGGCCCGCTGGGCACACCCGCCCCGGTCAGCAGCTCGAACCACTCCAGCGCGCCGCGCCGGGCCAGCTGATCGGTGAGCAGCGGGCGCAGCTCCTCGCGGCGCTCGGTGCGGTCGGCGTTGCGGGCGAAGCGCGGGTCGTCGGCGATCTCGGGGATGCCGAGGACCTCGCAGAGCTTGCGGAACTGCCCGTCGTTGGCCGCGGCGACGATCAGGTCGTCGTCCGCGGTGGGGAGCGGCTCGTAGGGGAACACGCTGGGGTGCGCGTTGCCCATCCGGTAGGGCACGACCTCACCGGCCACCCACGCCGAGCTGTGGTTGACCAGTCCGGTCAGCGCCGAGGAGAGCAGGTTGACCTCCACGTGCTGGCCGGCACCGGTGCGGTCGCGGTGGCGGAGCGCGGCGAGGATGCCGATGACGGCGTGGTTGCCCGCCATGACGTCGAACACCGAGATGCCGGCGCGGTAGGGCGGGCCGTCCGGGTCCCCGGTGAGGCTCATGAGACCGGACATGGCCTGCACCATGAGGTCGTAGCCGGGCACGTGCCTGCCCGCACCGGACCCGAACCCGCTGATCGAGGCGTAGACGACCCCGGGGTTCTCCTTGCGCACGCTGTCGTGGTCCAGTCCGTACCTGGCCATGCCGCCGGGGCGGAGGTTCTCGATGACCACGTCCGCCCGGCGCGCCAGCTCGCGGGCGACCTCCCGGTCCGCCTCGTCCCGCAGGTCCAGCGCGATCGACCGCTTCCCCCGGTTGATCCCCAGGTAGTAGGTGGAGACGCCGTCGCGCACGGGGGGGACCCACGTCCGCGTGTCGTCGCCGCCGGGGCCTTCGACCTTGACGACCTCCGCGCCCATGTCCGCCAGCAGCATCGTCGCGTAGGGCCCGGCCAGGATCCGGGAGAAGTCGGCGACCACCAGCCCCGCCAGGGGGCCGGTCCGCCCGTCGGCCGTGGAGCTCCGGCTCATGAGACACCCTTCGGTCGTTCAACGGACGGATGTCCGCCTGGCAAAGTGTGGCACGCACCATCAAGGTCGCGCAGGGTCGTGCGGATCTCGTCGGGCGGGTCCGGTGCGCCGGCGCATCATCGAGGTGCCTGCACAAAGCGGATTGACGCCCCGGCTCCGGGTGGCCAGGGTGGGTGGCGGACCGTGCGTCCGTCGAGCGGACGGAAGTCCGTTTGCTCGTCCTGAGCGCGAAGGAGCGACAGATGAGTCAGTCGGACGACCGGCGGCCGGTGGTACTGCGCGGAGGCATCGTCCTCACGCTCGACGGGGCGCGGCGGGTCCTGCACGGCCAGGACGTCCTGGTCGTCGACGACCGCATCGCGGCGGTCGGGCCCGCGCTCGAGGTGCCCGCGGGAACCGAGGAGATCGACGCGGCCGGCGGCATCGTCATGCCCGGCATGATCGACACCCACCGGCACATGTGGCAGACCGCGATGCGGGGCTACGGCGCGGACTGGACGCTCACCCAGTACTTCGTCTGGTACTACCTGGAGTCCGGCAGGCATTTCCGCCCGGAGGACATCCACGCGGGCAACACGCTCGCCGGCATCGAGGCCCTCGACGCGGGCGTGACGACGACGGTCGACTGGTCGCACGGGCTGCGGACCGTGGACCACGCCGACGCCGCGGTCGACGCGCTGCAGGCCGTCCCGGGCCGGTTCGTGCTGGCCTACGGCAACATCCAGCAGGCTCCCGCGGAGTGGACGGGCGCCCCGGAGTTCCGGGACTTCGTCTCGCGCCGCATCACCGGCGACGACATGCTGGGCTTCCAGCTGGCCTTCGACGTCACCGGGGACCCGGCCTTCCCGGAGAAGCCCGCCTTCGAGGTGGCCCGGGACCTGGGGGTCGCGGTCACCACGCACGCGGGCGTCTGGGGCGCCACCGGTGACGACGGGATCCGGCTCATGCACGACAACGGGTTCATGACCCCGGAGACGGTCTACGTGCACGCCGCCTCGCTGTCCGCGGACTCCTACCACCGGATCGCGGCCACCGGGGGCTCGGTCTCGGTCTCCACCGAGAGCGAGCAGAGCGCTGGTCAGGGCTACCCGCCCACCTGGGCGCTGCGCGCGCACCGGATCCCGGTGTCGCTGTCGATGGACACCAGCGTGTGGTGGAGCGGGGACCTGTTCTCCGCCATGCGCGCCACGCTGGGCGCGGACCGGGCCCGCGAGCACATGGAGGCCCACGCGAAGGGGGAGACCCGGACGCACTCCTGCCTGCGCGCCGAGCACGTCGTCGAGTTCGCGACCCTCGGCGGTGCCCGCGCGCTGGGCCGCGAGGCCGACCTGGGCAGCGTCGAGGTCGGGAAGAAGGCGGACCTCGTCCTGATCAGGAACGACGACTCGCCCGTGTCGTTCCCCCTGCTCAACCCGTACGGCCACGTGGCCTTCCAGGCCCAGCGCGGCGACGTGCACACGGTGCTGGTGGACGGCCGGATCGTCAAGCGCGATCACCGCCTGGTCGGCGTCGATCTCCCCGCGGTGCGGGCCGAGGTCGACCGGACGGTGGAGTACCTGCGCTCGACCCTGGGGGAGGAGGCCTGGGTGCAGGGCATGAACCCCGAAATGCCGGAGACGAGCGTCCTGGACAACCCCTACACCTACACGGACTACAGCAGCGGCTCGACGCACGGCCAGGGCTGACGCGATCCGCCCGCCCCGCGGGGCGGGCGGTGTCAGGTGCTGACGGTGTGGGGTACGGAGTCCAGCCGGGCGTAGTCGGCGCTGATGTCGCCGGCCGTCTGCAGGAGGGCGGGCAGGTGGTGTTCGAGCAGCCGCTCGACCGGGGTCTCGGCGGCGTGGCAGTTCACGTTGACCGCCGCGATCACCCGGCCGGAGCCGTCCCGCAGCGGTGCCGCGACCGACCGGATCCCGAGCGCGAGCTGCTCGTCGGTCACGGCCCAGCCGCGGGCGCGGACCTCGCGCAGCACCTCGTCCCGCTCGGCGCGGGTCGGCTGCCAGCGCGGGGTCAGCCCGCTGCGGCTGGGCTGGGCGAGGACCCGCTCGACCTCGTCGTCGGACAGGGCCGCGAGCTGGACCTTCCCGAGGGAGGTCGGCAGCGCGGGGAACCGCGTGCCGATCTGGACCGCCAACGCGACGATCTTCGGCCGCGCCACGCGGGCGACGTAGATGATGTCCGAGCCGTCCAGCTGCGCGATCGAGCAGGACTCGTCCGTCCGCGCGACGAGCCGTTCCAGGTGCGGCCGGGCGACGTCCCAGAGGCCCAGCGACCGGACGTAGGCGACGCCGAGATCGAGCACGCGCGGCGTGAGCGCGTAGCCCCGGTCCGCCAGCCGCACGTAGCCGAGCTGCTCCAGCGTCAGCAGGAAGCGGCGCGCCGTCGGGCGGGCGAGGTTCGCGGCCGCGGCCACCTCCGCGAGCGTCATCGTCGGCCGGTCGGGCCGGAAGGCGGTGATCACGTCCAGCCCGCGGGCGACCGCTTCGATGAAGTCCGGGCCCGACCCGTCGCGCGGCATCTCGTGGTTCCGTTCCGGTCGCGGGTGACGGCCGTTGTCCGTCTGGTGGACGGGGCGACCGAATCGTCTGCGCAGCGTACCCGGACATCCGTGCCGCCCGGGTCGGCCCGGCCGCACTCGACGACCGGCCAGCGGACAGCCCGGAGGGTGGCCGCGGGACGCGTGTGCGTCACCGTCCGGGTGTGTCAGACTCCGTGCGCAATGGACAGTCGTCCGCTCTGCGGACAGTGATCGGAGGGAGTGCCGTGCACACGTCGCCGTTGTTGCCGACGTCGCTGGTCGGCAGTTACGCCCAGCCGGACTGGCTGATCGACCGGGGCCGGCTGGCGGGGCGTTTCCCGCCGCGGGTCCGTGCCCGCGAGCTGTGGCGGGTGGCCCCGGAGTTCCTCGCCCAGGCCCAGGACGACGCGACGGTCCTCGCGATCCGCGACCAGGAGCGCGCCGGCCTGGACATCGTCACGGACGGCGAGATGCGCCGGGAGAGCTACTCCAACCACTTCGCCACGGCACTCGACGGCGTGGACATCGACGACCCGGGCACCGCCCTGGACCGCTCCGGCCACGCGAACCCGGTCCCGCGGATCGCCGGCCCGATCCGCAGGCCGCACCCGGTCGAGGTCGACGACGTGCGGTTCCTCCGCGCCCATACGGACCGCACGATCAAGATCACCGTGCCCGGGCCGTTCACGATGAGCCAGCAGGCCCAGAACGACCACTACCCGGACCTCGAAGCGGCGGCGATGGCCTACGCGGACGTGGTGAACGCCGAGGTGAAGGACCTGTTCGCGGCCGGGGCGGACATCGTCCAGATCGACGAGCCGTACATGCAGGCCCGCCCGGACGCCGCCCGCGCCTACGGCCTCGCGGCCCTCGACGCCGCGCTGGAGGGCGTCACCGGGACCACGGCGGTGCACCTCTGCTTCGGCTACGCCGCGATCATCCACGAGCGTCCGGAGGGGTACTCGTTCCTGCCCGAGCTGGCGGGGTGCACGGTGGACCAGATCTCCATCGAGACCGCGCAGTCCGGACTGGACCTCGGCGTGCTCACGGACCTGACGGACAAGACGATCATCCTCGGCGTCGTCGACCTGTCCGATCCCGCGGTGGAGACGCCGGAGCTGATGGCCGAGCGGGCCCGGCGGGCCTACGACCGGATCCCGCCCGAGCAGCTCGTCCTCGCCACGGACTGCGGGATGAAGTACCTCCCGCGCGAGTCCGCGTTCGGGAAGATGCGGGCGATGGCGGGCGCGGCCGAGATCCTGCGCCGCGAGCTGGCCTGAGCCGGGGGTCCAGCCTGGCCCGCGCTGCCCCAGGAGGTCGACGACGCGAGTCCGCGTCGCACGCGGAGCCGCTGTGACCGACACCGGCGGGACCGACACCGGCGGGACCGACACCGGCGGGCCCCCGAGGTGGTTCACCACCCCGGGAGGCCGCCGCGCGCACGCCGCCACCGGCCCCGGCTGACGGGTACCGGGCCGATCCGGTGATCAGGAGCGAAGTCGCCTCGTCACCCCGCGGCGACCGGGTAGGCGCGCACCCGCCGGATCTCGAGGTTGCGGAACTCCGGGGTCCCGGCCATCTCCGACAACCGCGCCGCGATCTCCTGGGTGGCGGGGTGCTTGGAGTTCCGTTCGGCGGCCTCGGCATCGGGGAAGGCGACGAGCTCGCAGTAGCGCCCCGGCTCGTCCCGGTCCTCGCTCACGACCGACCAGCGCGCCGTACGGGCGCCGCCGATCGCGGCGAGCCACTCGTCCTCGATCGCGTCGAACTCGGCGATCCGGTCCGTGCGGAAGTCGATGAGCTGCACGAACGCGCCTTCGGGGAGATCGACCGGTGCCGCGACGAGGGCCCCGCGCAGACCCGCCCGGAGCTCCTCGTCGTCCGTGTGGCCGTGCACGTCGACCGCGTGCGCCGCCGCGGCGCGCATCACCTCCTCGGGCTCACCCATCAGGGTGAGGCTGCAGTCGGACTCACTCGGAAGCGTGCGGCAGTCGATCATCATCCGGGACATGGCCACCTCCGTGGGGTCGTGCGATGGGAGTACAGGCGTACACCCGGCGGCCGGGTAGGTCGATACCTAGTTTCGGGATCCCCCGTTCGCCCCCGCAGCGGGCCGGGAGGCGTGGCCTCGCACCGCCCCGGCCTGCGGAACCCGGGCCCGGTGCGCCCGATCACCGGGCCCGCGGGAGGCGGTGGGGCCGACTATCTGGGCAAGACAACATCAACGGGCCTTTTTATCTGGGTGGTCCATCGGCGAGGGTGGTGAGCCACGGCACTGTGACGAGCACAACGCCGTGCTGGGGAGCGCACCGAACCGCCGAGCCGTCCTGCGGCCCGACCCGGACGGTGCGCGACCCATCAGTTCAAGGAGGAACTTCATGGCCGAAGTGCTGGCCGAGGGCTTCAACGTCTTCGACACCGGTAAGTCTCCGAGCGGGACGGTGAAGTACCTGTCCTCGCCGGCGGACGTGATCAGCCTGATCCAGTCCGGGAAGCTCTCCGAACACATCCTGCTGGTCCAGGGCGGGACGACGACGTTCCTGGCCCCGGCGCTGAGCATGGGCGCGATCGGCGTGATCACGATGTCCGGTGCCCCGGAGTCGCACCTGGGGATCCTCTCCCGCGAGTTCCAGACCCCGTGCGTGATGACGGCCCACCTCACGACCAGCGAGTCGCGCTACGTCGTCGGCGCCACGGACTCGGCGCACTTCGAGGAGATCGCGAAGGAGCTCGACGGCCGCCAGGTCCGCCTGGACTGCACGGACCACGAGGTCGGTCGGGTCGTCGCGGACGACTGACCCCGCCCCCCCGAGCGATCCACCGAGACCACGCCGGCGATTTCCGGACAGGAGCACAAGGCAGTGACGACGACCGAGGGCAAGCGCGCGACCTACAAGCAGCGGTACGAGGAGGCGGACGACGGCCTCCGCTTCCAGGAGCTCACCTACACCGGCAACTTCGTCGGCATGGAGCCCGTCACGGACGGGATCAAGGGCGACAAGACGATGAAGGCGCGCGCGAAGAGCACGGTCCTGGAGAGGGTCTCCAAGGACGACGTGCTGCGCGACGACTTCACCATCGACGAGCTCAACGATCTCAACAACTACCTGGCCTGGAACATCTGGGACGTGCTGGTCATGCGCGCCACGGAGGGCGTCTCGGGCATGATCCCCCGCCAGGAGTACGAGATCCTGGCGTTCATGCACGAGTTCTACCGGTGGCCGGAGCTCCTGCGGATGACCACCGACGAGATCGGCGCCCAGGGCGTCATGGACATCGGTGCGAGCGCACGCCGCGAGATCGGTACCAAGGTCAACTCCGTGCACGACTGGGCCATCGGCGCGGTCGGGTTCGGGATGGGCCGCTGCGGCCTGCTGGCACTCGAGGCGATCGGTGCGGACGACTACGTCGGCGAGTCCAACGACATCCTCAAGTTCATGCAGCGCGTGCTCTGGGGCAAGCGCCAGGACGGCTACCTGCTCAACTCCCAGGACCGCTACCGCTGCCGCATCCACGAACAGGACTTCCTGGACCAGCTGGTCGGGCAGGTGGAGCCGCTCGAACCCGGCAGCCCGAAGCACGGGGCGTTCACCCAGTTCAACGCCGCGGCGGAGCTCCTCTCGTTCCTCGACCACTACGACTGCCGCCTCGGGCTGGGCGACACCGGCCCCTACGAGCTGCCGGACGGGAACATCCTGATCCTGCGGGATCTCTTCGTGAACGAGGAGGTGTTCCACTGGAGCGACGTCTGCGAGGACGCGAAGCTCCCGCACTGCTACAGCCTGGCGCTGGTCATCGACCCGGAGAAGATGGGCCTCAACGAGATCCGGGTCAACGACATCTCCACCACCTTCACCCGGCCCAAGAACTACATCGACGCGATCGTGGGCGGGGCGGTGTTCGCCCGCGAGAAGTGGGACACCCCGATGGGCGAGGTGTACCCGATCAAGATCGACGATCTCGCCGAGCACCTCGGCCGGGTGCAGACCGCGACGCTGAAGCTCTACACGAAGACGTCGAAGATGTGCCGGCGGGACCTGATCTGGAACGGGCAGTACGTCTACTACGTCGACATGATCCTGCCGCACCTGCGCCGCGCCGGAACCTACGACAAGGCGTGCCGGGACTACGACCTCTGGGAGGTCGACCAGCGCGTCGCCAACTACTACTACGACATCACCAAGCGGGGCTTCGCGCAGGAGACCGTGCCCAGCAAGATCTTCTCCGGGGCCGGTTACCTGCCGTTCTCGGACAAGGCGAGCCTGCGCAACTCGAAGGGCCGGTGGCTCTAGGCCCCGCCCGCCGCCACCGCGGCACAGCTGGAACACCGCCTCACCGGGCGGCGCGGCGTCCCCCCGCCGCGCCGCCCGGTTCTCGCGAAGGACTCCCCATGACCGCACCCGTACTGGACAAGACCGACTACGCCGTGCTCAACGTCGTGGCGCTGAAGAAGATGGCGACGCCCCAGGTCGTCGCGGCGGCGTCCGGCGTCGACGCGGCGAGCGCCGAGGCCGTCCTGGCCGGGCTCGGTGACCAGGGACTGGTCGTCGTCGCCGGGGGCGCGGCCCTCCCCACCGACGAGGCGGAGCCCGCGCTGGCCGTCGCGGCGGCGTCGCACTACGCCGGGGTCCGCGCGGACGCGGCGCTGCTGGCCCTGGTCGACCGCTTCGAGACGGTCAACGCGCAGTTCCTCACCACCATGTCCTCGTGGCAGCAGATCGACGTGGGCGGGCGCAAGGTCGCCAACGACCACTCGGACTCCGAGTACGACGGCAAGGTCATCGCCAGGCTCGACAAGCTCATCACCCGGCTGGGCCCGCTGATCGAGGCGCTCGCCGGGCACGACGCCCGCTTCACGCTCTACTCCGGCCGGTTCGCGGCCGCCGTGGACGGGATCGACGGCGGCCGGCACGAGCTGGTCTCCTCACCCACCACGGACTCGGTGCACAACATCTGGTTCGAGTTCCACGAGGACCTCCTGCGCACCCTGGGCCGGGACCGGGTCGAATGAGCCACGCCTCCTCGCCGACCCGGGAAGGCGTTCCGGCGGGTCGCGAGCCCTTCACCCGCGGGTTCGCCGACGCCGATCCCGCCGACGTCGACTGGCTCGGCGGCAAGGGAGCCGGCCTCGCCCGGATGACGCAGCAGGGCCTGCGGGTCCCGCCCGGATACGTCATCGGCACCACCGCCTGCCGCAGCTACCTGCAGGCGAACGCGACACCCGCCGGCCTGCCCGAGGAGGTGTTCGCCCGCCTCCGCGTGCTCGAACGGCAGACGGGCAAGACGTTCGGCGGCGGACCCGTGCCCTTGCTGCTCTCCGTCCGGTCCGGAGCCCCGGTCTCGATGCCCGGGATGATGGACACCATCCTCAATCTCGGGCTCGACCGGGCAGCGGCGGTCGCGCTCGCCGGGGCCACCGGGGACTCCCGGTTCGTCGCGGACCTCGTGGCCCGCTTCCACGCGATGTACTCCGAGACGGTCCTCGGCGCGCTCGATCCCGCCGACGGCATCGGCTCCCTCGTCGCCGCCGTCGACCGGACCGACGATCCGGGGACGGTCTACGACCGGATCTGGGCGGCGTGCGAGCACGCGCTCGCCGAGGACACCGGGGACTCGGTGCCGGCCGACCCGCGGGAGCAGCTGCTCGGGGCCATCGAGGCGGTCTTCCGGTCCTGGAACACCCGCAGGGCCCGCACCTACCGGGACCACCACACGATCCCGCACGACCTGGGCACCGCCGTCGTCGTGCAGTCGATGGTGTTCGGGAACCTGTCCGCGGACTCGGGCTCCGGTGTCGTGTTCACCCGCAACCCGGTGACGGGCGAGCCGGGGCTGTTCGGCGAGTACCTCGCCCACAGCCAGGGCGAGGACGTCGTGGCCGGCACCCGCACCCCCGATCCCGTCGCCGAGGCACTCGCCCCGGACGTCCTTCGCGAGCTGCGCACGACCTGCGCCGGGCTGGAACGGGCGCAGGGCGACGTGCTGGACATCGAGTTCACCGTCGAGCGGTCGGCCCTCTACTTCCTGCAGGTCCGCAGCGCGAAGCGCACACCCGAGGCCGCCGTCCGGATCGCGGCGGACCTGACCGCGGAGGGCGAGGTCCCGGCCGCGACGGCGCTGCGCAACGTCTCGCCGGCCCAGGTCCGGCAGGTGCAGCGCCCGGGATTCGATCCCGGTGAGGTCGACGGGGCACGCGAAGAGGGACGGCTCCTGACCACCGGCATCGGGGCCTGCCCCGGCCAGGTCGGCGGGATCCTCGTCCTCGACTCGGACCGGGCCGTGGCCGAGGCCGGGGCCGGCCGCGAGGTGATCCTCGCGCGCCCGGTCACCAGCCCCGCGGACCTGCACGGGATGATCGCCGCGCAGGGCATCGTGACCGCCACCGGCGGTTCGACGAGCCACGCCGCCGTCGTCGCCCGGGCCCTGGGTACCTCGTGCGTGGTCGGCGCCGCCGAGCTCCGCGTGGACGAGGCCGCGCGGACGCTCACCGTCGGCGGGCGCACGATGGCGGAAGGCGACGACGTGTCGCTCGACGGTGCCTCGGGGGAGCTGTTCGCGGGCAGGTTCACGACGTCCACTCCCGCGGGCGCCACCGTGGCGCTGGCCGCCCTGCTCGGCACTGCCGCCGCCGCGAGCGGATGCGAGGTGCTGGCCCGGGTCACGCTCCCCTCCGACGTCGGTGCGGCACGCGAGGCGGGCGCGACCGGCTTCGTGACGGCGATCGACGACGTCCTCGCCGCGACCGGGCACCTCGACGGGCTCGTCCGGAGCCTGCTCGAGGACGGCGGCGCCGCGGGCCTGGACCGGATCGCCGATCTCGTCGCGCAGGAGCTCGCCCCGGTCATCGAGGCCGCAGGGGACGCCGAGGTCGGCGTCAGGGCGATCGATCTCGTGGCCGACGAGGCCCGCGAGCTCCTGCAGCAGACCGCGGTCACCTCCCGGCACCCGGAGCTCTCCGTCCCCCTCGGCCGCCCCGAGCTGATCGAGGCGCAGCTCGCCGGGCTCTCCCGCGCCCTGGCGGGCGCGGGCGGGCGGGCCCGGGTGCACCTGGCGGTGCGCCACATCTCGGACCCGGCGGAGGCCGCCGCGCTGCGGGCGCTCGCCGGGGCCTCGGACATCGGGGTCGGGGCGTACCTGACCAGCCCGCGCGCGGCATTCGGGGCCCGGGAGATCGCGGCCGTGAGCGACCTGCTCTGGCTCGAGGTCAGGGCGTTGCAGGCGGCGATGTTCGGCATCCCGGCCCGGCAGCTGCTCACCGCCGAGCCGCTCGACGGGTACCTGCGGCGGGGCCTGCTGAGCTGCGATCCCCGCTCGACCCTCGACCGGTCCGTCCGGGAGCTCCTGGTCACCGTCGCCGCGGCCCGCCGCCCCGGGTACGAGGTGGGGATGCGGCTGTCCGGCGAGGTGTCCCAGGACGCGGCGGCCCAGCTCTACGGGCTCGGCTTCCGCCGCTTCGCCGTCGACGCGGGGGAGACCCGTCCCCTCGTCCTCGCCCTGGGCAAGGCGGCGCTCGCCGGGTGACGGCCTACCGGGGGACGAGCAGCCCGCGCCGGAGGCGGGCCAGCTCGTCCCCGCCGATCCCGCGCGCCGCGGCCCAGGCCGCGGCCCCGCCGTACCGCTCGTCCAGGCCGCGGAGGAACCCGCGCACCGTGTACTCCTCGGCCTGGTAGACCTCGGCCGGCACGGCGGCGATGTGGTCCCGGTAGCGGGGCCAGCCGAGGAAGCGCTGCACGATGCGCGGCATGTTCTCCCCGGTCCGCAGGTAGTCCGCCACGATCGTGTCGTCGTCGACCCCGAGCAGGCGCAGCAGCACGGCCGTGACCAGGCCCGTGCGGTCCTTGCCGGCGGCGCAGTGCAGGAGCACCGGGCGGCCGGCGAGCGCGGAGACCACGCGGACGACGGTGGCCAGCGGGGACGACGCCGAGGCGAGATGCTCGAGGTAGAAGAGCCGGCTCTGCTCGCGGGGCGGCAGCTCGGAGACGGGCAGGTCCTGCAGCGGCGCGTTCAGGTAGCTGACCGGCACCTCGGCCATCGGACCCCGGCCCTCGGACACCGCTTCGGCGCCGTTGCGCAGATCCACGATCAGCTCGAGGTGCAGCTCGTCGACGAGGAGGCGGACGTCGTCCGCCGTCAGCGCCTGAAGCGTGTCGCTGCGGAACAGCACCCGGGGCCGGACGACGTGGTCCGGGCCCGCGGGCAGGCCGCCGAGATCCCGGAAGTTGAAGGCCCCCGCCAACGCGAGCGGCCGCAGGTGCTCATCCATGTGCACACACCCGACGGATCGCGCTGAGCAGCTCGTCCGCCGCGGTGGCGGGTGGCGCAGCAGCCTCGGGCGCATCCCGCCGGGGTGGGCCGGCGGCCGCGGCGGCGACACGGCGACGGTCCCGCCGGACACCTGCCGCCGCGGCGACGGCGGCCGCGGGTGCGGGTGATCCACCGAACGGCGGCGGGGCGCAGGTCCCGCCCGGCGGCAGGGACGCGGCGTCACCGAGCAGGTGCGCGGTGATCTCCTGGGGCCAGAGCGCGACGAACTCGGCCCCGGCCTCGGTCAGCTTCTCCACCGAGTGCATGCCCCAGGCGACACCGACGACCCGGATCCCGACCTCCAGGGCGTCGCGGACGTCGCCCGCGGTGTCCGTGACCAGGACGGTCCCGGCGGGGTCGGGGGCATCCCGGGCGCCACCCTCGTCGTAGTCGGCGGCGCAGCGCCGCCCGAACCCGCTCCCGGAGTCCGCCAGGAACGTGCGCATCGCGGTCCGCTTGTCCGGGGTGACGTCGCCGCCGAAGACGTGCGCGAAACAGAAGGCGAGGTCGTTGGCGGTGAGGACGCGCCGCATGACCTGCATGGCGTTGGACGACATCACCGCGAGGGTGCAGTCACCCGCGAGCCGTCGGACCACGTCCGTCACCCCGGGCACGAGCGGCGGCGTGTACTCCGTGCGCAGCAGGTGCAGGAACGCCTCCTTCACCTCCGCGGCCTGGGTCTCGTCCCGGCACAGCTCGGCGATGGAGGCGTAGACGTTGCCGCGGAAGAGGTCGAAGTAGGCCTCCGGCTCGTCCACGCCCAGCCCGAAGCGGGCGTTGATCCGCTCGAAGATCTCCCAGGACGCGATCCGGGTCTGGACGAGGGTGCCGTCGAGGTCGAAGACCACGGCGCGGACCGGTGGGCGCCCGGGCGCCGCGTCCACGTCAGGGCTCACGTACCGGTGCCGGCGGAGTGCACCCGGTCCCAGGCCGCGCCCAGCTCGCCCATCCCCACGAAGTCCATGCACTCGCCGTATCCGGTCTCGCCGTCCAGGACCCAGCGCAGCAGGCTGTTGTGGCCGACGACACCGGGCTGGGACTGCCACGGGAACGTCGTCAGGGCGGAGCCCTCGAGCTCCCAGGTGCGGTCCGCCGAGTCCGTGACGGCGATCCGGACCGTCTCGGGATAGAAGCCGGACCGCCACGTGGTCCCCGATCCGGCCTTGAGGCCGTGGACCTTGCCGTGGTCGAGCACGTACCCGTGGGTCATCGTCAGCGGGCCGGGGGCCTCGGGCCCGTTCTCCGTGGAGAAGTCGAAGAGCGCGTGCACGGCCAGGTCGGGGGAGAAGTGGGCGTGCATCCAGCTCAGCCGCGAGGTCTGGCGCTCCGCGCGCACCCCCCAGCTGTGGTCCATCGTGGAGACGCAGTCGATCGGGGTGGTCCGGCCGCGCAGGGCGATCTCGCCCTCGAAGCGGCCGGTCTGGTCGAAGTGCCCGGCGTAGGCGTGCCCCCAGGTCTTGCTCATGTCCTTGTCCGCCGCCATGGGGTCCTGCGCCGGGTCGTTGATGTCGTAGGGCTCCATCAACGCGGTGTAGCGGAAGTGCAGCTCCAGGCCCGCGGCCGGATCGGAGAAGTCGACGTCCCAGACCTTGTTGGGGTCCGAACAGACGACCTTGAGCCCGTTGGCGAGCTCGTAGTCGAGCAGGTTCGACGGCTGGGGGACCACGAGGTGCTCCCACGCGTCCCAGTAGTCGGCGGCCCACGGCATCGTCACCCGGCGGCTGTTGACCGACACGGTGGAGCCGACGACCCCGAGCGGTTCGCGGAACAGGCCGTAGACGCCGATGTTGAGCGGCCGGTCCGTGTGCTGACCGGCGTAGAGGCCGAAGTAGTTGGTCTCGGCCCACAACGGGTCGTCGCTGGTCGGGGGGTGGAACTGCGCGTCCTCGGGACGGATCACCGATGAACCTCCTCGGGCTGTCGTGCACTCCTACGCCCGCGGGCGGGGCTGCCGGGCAGGGCTGTGCCTGTGCATCCCACCCTCCCGTCCCCCGGGACGCGCAACCAGTGCATCCGAGGACAACGGGACCCGGCGATGTTGTCCGATCGGGATAACGCCCGGTCCGCGAGCACGGTCCTACTGTCCGGCCAGTGGCGCTCCGGCATCCAGGGCCGTCGCACCGACCGACGGAGGTGGCCCGGGCATGCAGCTCGCCAAGGTGCTGGGCCAGGTCGTCTCGACGGTCAAGGAGCCCGGCCTGGCGCGGTTCACCCTCCTGCTGGTGCAGGACGCCGCGGACGAGGATCCCGAACGGACGAGTGGCCCGGCCTATGTCGCCGTGGACCTCGTCGGCGCGGGGGCGGGGGAGATCGTCCTCGTGGCGTCGGGTGGGGCGGCGCGCGTCGCGGCCGGGGCGGAAGCCCCGACCGATCGCGCGGTCGTCGCCATCGCCGACACGGTGATCAGGGGCGGCAGCGTCAGCTACCGGAAGACCTGACGACGCCCCCGCCGCGGACCACCACCTTCTCGACACCCGAGTTCACGACATGGAGGACGACATGGCTGCGACTACCGGAGCCCCTGGCGCGCCCGCACCGCGCGGCGCCCTCGGGCTGATCGAGACCAAGGGTCTCGTCGGCGCGATCGAGGCCGCCGACGCGATGGTGAAGGCCGCGAACGTGCAGATCGTCGGCCACAGGGAGATCGGCGGTGGCCTGGTGACGGTGATGGTCCGCGGCGACGTCGGAGCGGTCAAGGCGGCGACCGACGCCGGCGCGGTGGCCGCGGGGAAGGCGGGCGAGGTCGTGTCCGTGCACGTCATCCCGCGCCCGCACGACGAGACCGAGGGCATCCTCGCGATCCTGACCCGCCCCAAGGGATGACGGGACAAAGACCCCGTCCCGGCCCCTTCGACCGTGAGGCGGGGAGATGACCGCATCGTTGGATGCCGACCTGGCCGGCCTGGCCGACGTCCGGGCCAAGGCCAGGGCCGCCCGCCGGGCCTTCGTCGCGCTGGAGGGCACGGACCAGGAGACCCTCGACCGGTACGTGCGGGCGATGGCCCTGGCCGGGACGAAGGCCGCCGAGGAGCTCGCCCGGCTCGCGGTCGACGAGACCGGGTACGGGATCTACGAGCACAAGATCTACAAGAACCGGTACAACACCGGTTTCGTCGCGAAGTGGATGCTCGAGCGGCGCGCCATCGGCGTCCTCTGGGTCGACGAGGCGGCCCGGGTGACCGCCGTCGGCAGCCCCATGGGCGTGATCGCGGGCATCATCCCGGTCACCAACCCGACGTCGACGACGCTGTTCAAGAGCCTCGCCGCGGTGAAGTCCGGGAACGCGATCGTGCACGCCCCGCACCCGCGGGCCGCGCGGTGCACGCTGCGGGCGGCGCAGGTGATGGCCGAGGCCGCCGTCGCCGCGGGCGCCCCGGAGGGCCTGGTCTCCTGCCTGGAGAACCCCACCCTGCCCGCCACCCGGGAGCTGATGCAGCGCGAGGAGATCGCACTCGTGATGGCGACCGGGGGCCCGGGGATGGTGCGGGCGGCCTACTCCAGCGGCAAGCCGACGATCGCCGTCGGCGCCGGCAACGTCCCGGCCTACGTCGGGGAGAGCGTCCCGGACGCGGCCGAGGCCGCGGAGATGATCCTCACCTCGAAGTCGTTCGACAACGGGACGGCGTGCGTCGCCGAACAGTCGGTCGTGGTGGTCGACGCCGTCGCGGAGGCCTTCCTCACGGCGTTCGAGCAGCGCGGCGCCTACTGGATGAACACCGCCCAGCAGGCGCGCCTCGCGGCGGTCCTGTTCGACGACCGCGGGGCGATGCGGCCCGCCTCGGTGGGTCAGACCGCCGTCCGGCTCGCGGAGCTGTCCGGGTTCGCCGTGCCGACGAAGACCCGGGTGCTGGCGTGCGAGCTGAGCTCGGTCGGTGTCGACACCCCGCTCTCGCGCGAGATCCTCGGCCCGGTGCTGTCGGTCTACCGGGTCCCGGACGCGGCGGCGGGCTGGACGCGCTGCCGGGAGATCCTGGCGCTGGACGGCGAGGGACACACCATGGCCGTCCACGCCGCGGACCCGGAGGAGATCGCCCCGTTCGGATCCCTGCCCGCCGGCCGGATCGTGATCAACACGCCCGCGCTCTTCGGCGGCATGGGCTACTCGACGGACGTCGACCCGTCCTTCCAGCTCGGCACGGGGACATGGAGCGGGTCGATCTGCTCGGACAACGTCACGCCGCTGCACCTGATCAACATCAAGCGCATCGCCCACGAGGTGCGGCCGTGGCGGACCGTCTACGACCCGGTCGAGCTGTGACGACCCTGCAGGCGGGTCCGCCGGGTGCGGCCGTGCCCGCCACCGATACGGGTCGGCTCCTGGCCGCGGCGGCGGCGGTGGCGGCCCGGGGGAGCGGCGGATCCGGTGCGGGGGCCGACGCGGGGTCCGAGGACCGGGACACCCCCTCCGGGCGTGGGCGACTGCGGGTCGGCGTCGACCTCGGCACGGCGAGCTGCGTGCTCGTCGTGCTCGACGCCGGGCCCGACGGCCGGGACCGGCCGATCTGGGTGGACAGCCATCCCTCGGGAGCCCTGCGCGACGGGGTGGTCGTCGACTTCGCCCGCGCGACGGCCACGGTGCGCCGGTTGAAGGACGCGGCCGAGGCGGCGCTCGGTGTCGAGCTGCGCCGCACCGCCACCGCCTACCCCCCGTGCATCCCGGTCCAGGACGCGCGGGCCTGCACCTACGTGTGCGAGTCCGCCGGGTTCGACGAGGTCCTGCTCGTCGACGAGGTCACCGCGGCGCAGCGCACACTCGAGGTCCGCGACGGCGTCGTCGTCGACGTGGGGGGCGGCTCTACCGGTGTCGGGGTGTTCCGTGACGGGGTGCTGGCCGGGCTGGACGACCGCCCCGGCGGCGGACACCATCTCGACCTGGTGCTGGCCGGGGCCCTGGGGATCGCGCTGGAGGAGGCCGAGCCCTACAAGCGGGCGCACCCCCGGGAGTCCCTCCCGGTCCTGGTGCCGGGCCTGCAACGCATCGCCGAGAACATCCGCGCCCTGACCCCCGGCGAGGAGGACCTTCCGCTGCACCTCGCCGGCGGCGCCCTGATGATCGCCGGCGCCGGAGACGTGCTGGCCAAGTACCTGGAGCGAACCGTCGTGACCTATCCCCACGCCCTGTTGATCACGCCGATCGGGATCGCGAGGTCCGCGACGTGAGCCGGCCGACGCTGCGGACCTACGCCTTCGTCGACCGGATGCAGCCGCAGTGCGCGGCGCACATCGCGGCGACGAGTCCCGGTGACGTGCCCCTCGCCGGGATGGCCGAGCTCTACATCGAGATGGCGCCGGGCAACGAGGTGTTCCGGGCGGCGGACATCGCGCTGAAGGCGGCCGGGGTCCGGCCCGCCCTGCAGATCATCGAACGCGAGTTCGGCCTGCTGGAGATCCACTCGGAGCAGCAGGCGGAGGTGCTCGCCTCCGGCCAGGCGGTGCTCGACGAGCTCGGGCTGACCGAGGCGGACCGGATCAAGCCGGTCATCGCCTCGACCCAGTTCATCACGAACGTGCACGCCTACCAGGCGCAGCTGCTCAACAAGTGGCGCAAGGGCTCGATGATGATGCCGGGCCAGAGCCTGTTCGTCATGGAGGTCGCGCCCGCGGCCTACATCGCGATCGCGGCGAACGAGGCGGAGAAGGCCTCCAACATCACGGTCATCGAGCTGCGCGCGGTCGGGCGGTTCGGCCGGATGTTCCTCTCCGGCACCGAGAGCGAGGTGCAGACCGCGCGGGACGCCGCCGTCGCGGCGCTGGAGGGCATGCACGGGCGGGAGGACACGCGATGACGGTGGTGTGGGGCGCGACGGCGGTCGACGCCGCGGCCGGCGGGACCCTGCACGTCGCGCCGCGGGACGTGGTGACCCCGCTGGCCCGGGAGCGGGCGCGGGAGCTGGACGTGGAGATCGTCGTCGGGTCCCCGGTGCCGGCACCGCCCGCCCGGCCGGCCGG
>JAOZVV010000189.1 GCA_025869365.1 Pseudonocardia sp. | reverse complement strand
GCGCGTCGCGGCCCCGGCCCCGCCGCGTCGTCTCACCGGGCGGAAGGGATCGGCCGGGGCCGTCGTGCTCGGGCATCTCGCCCGGCACGTCGACGCGCTGGCCGAGGCCGATCTCCTCGCCCGCCGCGGGGACGACGAGGGCGTGCACGGGATGCGCGTGGCCGCGCGCCGGCTGCGCAGCACCCTGCAGAACTACTCGACCGTGCTGGCGCCGGAGCGCACCCGGCCGCTGGTCGGCGAGCTGCGCCGGCTCGGCCAGGAGCTGGCCCCGGCCCGGGACCTGAAGGTGGTCGAGGAGCGGATCACCGCTGCCGTCCGGGCCACGGACGACTCGCTCGTGCTCGGCCCGGTGCAGGCCCGCGTGACCAGGCATTTCGCCCGGAGCCGCGAGGAGGCGCGGGCCGCCGTCCTCACCGAGCTCGACGGAGAGCGGTACGCGGCGCTGCGCTCCGCACTCGAGGACCTGCTCCGGGACCCGCCACTGACCTCGGCCGCCGCGCGTCCGGCGCGCAAGGAGCTCCCGCCCCGGGAGCGGAAGGCCCAGCGGCGCTTCGACAAACGCCTCGACGCCGCCCTCGCCGCCCTCGGGACGGACGACGGGGACGCCGCCGTGCACGAGGCACGCAAGGCCGGCAAGCGGCTCCGCTACGCCGCGGAGGTCACCCGCGCGCCGGGGATGAAGCTGGGGAAGAAGCAGCAGAGGAAGGCGAAGGCGCGGGCGAAGCAGCTCAAGGCCGTCCACAAGGCGCTCGGCGAGCACCAGGACGCCGTCGTCGCCCGGCGCACCCTGCGGGAGCTCGGCGCGGCCGCGCATTCCGCGGGGGAGAACGGGTTCACCTTCGGCCTGCTCTACGCCCGGGACCAGGCGATCGCGGAGCGGATCGAGGCGACGCTGCCGGACCTGCGCCGGTGATCGGTGGCGCTTGAGTGGCTCGAGCGCCATTCTCGGCCGCTCGAGCCACTCGAGCGGCGGCGCGGAGTGGCACGATCGGCCCCGTGAGCGATCCCCGTGACCCGGTGGCCGATCTCCGCCGCATCGCGTTCCTGCTCGAACGCGCCCACGAGTCGACCTACCGGGTCCGCGCCTTCCGCACCGCGGCCGCGACGTTGCGGGGCAAGGACCCGGACGAGCTGGCGGCCCTGGTGCGGTCCGGCGAGCTGGTGAAGCTCAAGGGCGTCGGCGAGGTGACGGCGCGGTGCGTCGCGGAGTCCGTCGCCGGCGAGGAGCCCGTGTACCTGCGCCGGCTGGAGGCCACCGACGGGGTCGAGCGCGTCCAGGCCGCGATCGACCTCCGGGACGCGATCAAGGGCGACTGCCACAGCCACACGGACGCCTCCGACGGCGGGTCCCCGCTGTGGGAGATGGTCGAGACGGCGATCGGGCTCGGGCACGACTACCTGGTGATCACCGACCACTCACCCCGGCTGACCGTCGCGAACGGGCTCTCCGCCGAGCGGCTGACGCGGCAGGTCGAGCAGATCGCCGAGATCAACGCCGGGCTCACGGGGTTCCGGATCCTCACCGGCATCGAGGTGGACATCCTGGACGACGGCTCCCTCGACCAGCACGAAGACCTGCTCGCCCAGCTCGACGTCGTCGTGGCGAGCGTGCACTCCAAGCTCAGGATGCCGCGTGAGGAGATGACCGAGCGGATGCTCACCGCCGTCGCGAACCCGCACGTCGACGTCCTGGGTCACTGCACCGGGCGGATGGTCACCGGCAACCGCAAGCGCCCGGAGTCGGACTTCGACGCCGAGGCGGTGTTCGCCGCGTGCGCCGAGCACGGGACCGCGGTGGAGATCAACTCCCGGCCCGAGCGGCTCGATCCGCCGAAGCGGCTGCTCCGTCTCGCCGTCGAGGCGGGCTGCGAGTTCACCATCGACACGGACGCCCACGCGCCCGGCCAGCTCGACTGGCTGGACAACGGCTGCTCCCGCGCAGTGCTCTGCGGGGTCCCCACCGAGCGGGTCCGCAACACCTGGGACGCCGACGCCCTCCTCGCCCGCTGACCCGCGAGCCGACTCCCCACGAGCCCGACCCTCGCGAGTCGCGGTATTTCCGTCACGGAGTCGCGGAATCTCCGCGCGCTGCCCCCGGCTCGCCGGGTAGCCCGGGCTACGGCGCGCTGCGCACCTTGACGTCCCCGATCAGTGAGAAGACCCGGATCCTGATCACCGGCGTCCCCTGGACCCGCGGCACGGGCGCGAGATCGAGCTTGCGGTCGCCGATGATCGTGAAGCCGCCGATCTCGACCTCGACCCCCTCCGGCACCGTCAGCGCGACGTCCCCGATCACGGACCAGGTCGTGACCTGGACGTCCTGGACGTCCTGCTCGTCCCCGGGCGCGAGGGTGGCTGTCCGCAGGTCGAGCTCGACGTCCCCGATCAGCAGGACGGCGGTGGTGCGGCGGCGCAGCGACCACCGGCCCCGTCGGGAGATGTCCCCGATCAGGCCGATGATCGTCGACCGGGCGGGTGTGGACTGTCCGACGATCCGCGCGGGCAGGTCCGCGACGGTCCGGGTGAGCGCAGCCTCCGAGTCCGCGGACCAGACGCGTCCGGCGCGGTCCGTGAACTCGTCGAGGGTCAGCCTGCCCTCGCCCACGGCGCGTTCGAGCTGTTGTTGCGCGGCCTGGCGTTGCGGATCCAGGCCGTCCGAGGGCATGTCGACGGTCATGGTGGCGACGGTAGTGGCTGAATGTCCGGATTCGACAGATTTCGTCCCCCGGCCCGACCCGCGGTCCCCGTGGGCCCGACTCGGGACGCCGGGAGCCCGATCCGAGGGGGTGAGCCCCACGCGGAAGGCTAGGCCGGACGGAAACGCCGCGACTCGGTGACGGATATACCCCGACTCGCGGGGGTCGCCGGACGGAGATGCCGCGACTCGGTGACGGAAATACCGCGACTCGCGGGGAGCCGGTCCCGCCGGCCTCACAGTCAGGGGAGGGCGGCGAGGCGGGCGGTGAGGAAGCGCCGCTCGGGCTCGTTCCCGACCAGCGCCAGGGCGGCCCGGTACGCCTCGGCGGCCTCCGTGGTGCGACCGAGGCGGCGCAGGAGGTCTGCCCTGGCGGCCGGGTAGAGGTGATGGCGTCGCAGGACGGGCTCGTCGGCGAGGGCGTCGAGCAGATCGAGACCGGCCTGCGGGCCGTCCCGCATCGCCACCGCGACCGCCCGGTTCAGCGCGACGAGCGGGGTCGGTGTGATCCGGGCCAGCACGTCGTAGAGCGCGACGATCTGGGGCCAGTCCGTCGTCGCCACGTCCGCGGCCTCGTCGTGCAGCGCAGCGATCGCGGCCTGCACCGCGTACGGCCCGACCGGACCGCCCGTCAGGGCCCGGACCACCAGCTCACGGCCCTCCTCGATCAGGCCGCGGTCCCAGCGGGCGCGGTCCTGGTCGTCGAGCAGGACGGGGTCGCCGTCCGGACCGGTCCGGGCGTCGCGCCGGGCGTGGACCAGCAGCATCAGTGCGAGCAGTCCGGTGACCTCCTGCTCCCGCGGCAGCAGCCGCTGCAGGATCCGGCCGAGCCGGATCGCCTCGTCCGCGAGGTCGACGCGCAGCAGGTCCGGGCCCGCGCTCGCCGCGTATCCCTCGGTGAAGACCAGGTAGACGACGCGCAGCACACCCGGCAGCCGGCCCGGGAGCTCGTCCGCGCCGGGGACCCGGAACGGGATCCGGGCGTCACGGATCTTGCGTTTCGCCCGGACGATCCGCTGCGCCATCGTCGCGGGCTCGAGCAGGAACGCCCGAGCGACCTCCGGCGTGCTCAACCCGGCGAGACATCGGAGGGTCAGCACCACCTGGGACTCGGCCGGCAGCGCGGGATGGCAGCAGGTGAAGAAGAGCCGCAGCCGCTCGTCCGGCACACCGTCGTCGGGCTCCTCGGGCCCGGCGGGGTCGGTGCGGTCCGCCTCGGCCTGCAGGATCGCGATCCGTTCCGCATAGGCCCGGTCCCGGCGGAACCGGTCCACCGCGCGCCGGCGGGCGGTGGTCAGCAGCCAGGCGCCGGGCCGGTCCGGCACGCCGTCGCGCGGCCAGTGCACCAACGCGGCCTCGATGGCCTCGGAGGCGACCTCCTCGGCCAGGTCCAGGTCGCCGAACCGGTGGACCAGCGACGCGAGCAGCCGGCCGTGCTCCTCGCGGAACACCGCCTCCACGGACGCCCCGGTCCGTTCCTCCGGCACGACGACCCGAACCCGACGGCCCCGAGCCCGACCCGGACCCGATCCCTCAGCTGAAATCGACGATGGGACGCACCTCGACGGCCCCGCCCAAGGTCATCGCAGGGCAGCGGCCCGCCCAGTCGAGTGCGGCGTCGAGGTCCGGGACGTCGATCACGTAGTAGCCACCCAGGACCTCCCGGGTCTCGGCGAACGGTCCGTCGGTGGTCTGGCCCGGACCGCGCACCGTCGTCGCGGTCGACGGGCCGTGCAGGGCGTCCCCGGAGACCCGGATCCCGGCGTCGGCGACCGCCTTGTCGTAGTCGACCCAGGCCTTGTCCATGTCCCGGGGCCCGGTGGCGGACTCCGCGCCGGCAGCGGACTCGGGCGCGTCGGGCGTGTAGATCAGCAGCATGTACTTCATGGCGTGGCTCCTCGTCGTCTCCTGCGGCCCTCGTCGTGCCGCACAGCATGACGACGAACGTGCTCCGCCGGTATCGACAGCAGCCGGAAAAATTCTCAGGCGAGTTCGAAGTCCGCGAAGTCGAAGCCGGGGGAGACCACACACGTGACCAGCGCCGGTTCGGTGCCGAGGAGCCGCGCGGACTGCCAGTGCCCGCCCGGCACCTCGTGCTGGGGCCGTGCACCGGCGGACGGCGGCCCGAGGGTGAGCGGGCGGGCGGTGCGGGGGGCGACGCCGTCCCCGCCCGGTACGAGCGCGACGATCGAGCCCGAGTGCCAGCACCACAGCTCCGTGGAGCGCACGCGATGCCACCGTGACTCACCGTCGAGCAGGTAGAGGATCGCGGTGGCGCTCGGTCGCGGGCCGTGGTCGGTGTCGATCGTGACCGGCGACGTCCACGTGCGCCGGAAGTACCCGCCTTCGGGATGAGGGGCCAGGTCGAGGGCGGCGACGAGCGCGGGGATGGACGTTCCAGCCATGGCCGCAGTCTCGTGGCCCGGCGCCCGATTGTCGCGCAGGGTGAGGAGACCCACATCACGTTGGGTAGTCGGATAGGGGGCTCGAGGTGTCGCCGACCCCGATCGTGCGCCACACGTCCAGGTGGCAGAACTGGTGTCGCTCACGATCTGCGGTGAAATGAGCACAGTCCTGAGACGCAGGAGGCGAAAGGTGCTCACGGTGCGAATGCCGCTTATGTCCCGATCCATGGTCGTGGCACTGAGCGCGTGCGCGCTCGTCGCGGTGACGGGTGCGGCCTCGCCCGCCGCGGCCGCGGAGCCCACCCCGCCCGCTCCGCCCGCCGTGGCCTTGCCGGCCGTCCCGACACGACCGACCCCGCCGGCGGCGCCGTCGAAGTGCGACACGACGACGTCGGAGGAGCTCGGTTGGGGTGAGCCCACGCGCACGTCGGACTTCGAGGGCACCGCGCTGCCGCCGGACTGGCACGCCTACGGCCCCGAGCCCGGCCACGCCAAGAAGGGCATCCGGACGCCCGACGCCGTGAGCGTGGCCGACGGCGTCGTCACGATCACCGGGGACGACGACGGCACCACCGGCGCGATCAGCTGGCATCCCGGCCAGCGCTACGGCCGGTGGGAGGGCTGCGTGCAGGCGGACCCGGGAAAGGGCGGCTACAACGCCCTGTTCCTGCTCTGGCCCGTGGCGGAGAACTTCCCGGTCGGCGGGGAGATCGACTGGATGGAGATCACCTCCGACGACCGGCAGAAGGTCAGCTTCTTCCTGCACTACGGCGCGCAGAACGACCAGGAGTACGGCTCGGTGCGGCACGACGCGACGGAGTGGAACGCCTGGGCCGTCGAGTGGACGCCGGAGAAGATCACCGCGTACGTCAACGGCAAGGAGTGGTACTCCACCACGGAGACCTCGCACTTCCCGCCCGCGCCGATGAACATGACCATGCAGCTGGACTACTTCCCGCCCGCCGGGGGTAGCACCGCGATGCGGATGGACTGGGCGAAGCAGTGGGCACTGCCGGAGAGCGAGCCCGCGGAGCTGTCGCTCGGCCCGGGCGAGCCGGCCACCGGCCAGCCCGGGGACTACCCGCAGCACAAGCCGCGCCCGCTCGACCGGATCGAGCAACGGGCCGGCGCCTGAACTCGTGGGCAGCGGGGACGACAAGGAACTGGGGCCGTTCCCGCTGCCCACGGCCTGCTCCTGTGAGTGGGGACGATGCCGGGGCACCGCTTCCCACTCACAGCGGGTGGATCCACAGCGCCCCCGCTGACCCCGACCCGCCCGGTCCCAGCTACCGACTCGCGCGGCCGCAGACCCCGACTCGCGCGGCCGCAGACCCCGACTCGCGCGGCCGCAGACCCCGACTCGCGCGGCCCCGGCTACCGACTCGCGGGGCTACCGGGAATGGAGCTCGGAGGTCGTCGGGGGGTTCGCCCCGCGGCGGGAGCAGGTGATCGCCGCCGCGGCGACGCACTCCTCGAGCACCTCGTCGAGCAGCACGGCGTCGATGTCCCGCAGCGCCTCCCGGGCCTCGGGGCCCAGCAGCCCGCGCGTGTACAGGCCGGCGAGGAGCGCGGCGGTGAAGCTGTCCCCGGCGCCCACCGTGTCGATCACCTCGACCTGCCGGCCGGGCAGGCTCGTCCGGATGCCGGTGGCGGTTCCGGCGAGCACGCCCTTCGCCCCGAGGGTCACCACGACGAGCGACGGCCCGCGGCTCAGCCAGTCCTCGACCACCTTGCCGGGCGGGGTGTGCGGCAGCAGCCAGCGCAGGTCCTCGTCGCTGACCTTCAGGACGTCCACTGTGCCGAGCAGCTCGTGCACCCCGGCCAGCACGTCCGCCGGGTCTCCCATCAGCAGGGGCCGGCAGTTCGGGTCGTAGCTGATCGTCGCGGTCCCGGCGGCCTTCGCCAGCAGCTCCCGCAGGACCGTCGCGCCGGGTTCGGTGGTCAGGGCGAGCGAACCGGAGTGCACGGCGACGACCGTCGGGTCCACCGCCCCCGCCAGCTCGTCCGGTGTCCACTGCCAGTCCGCGGTGCCCGAGATCCGGAAGTCGTAGGTGGCCTGGCCGTCCTGGGCCACCTCCACCAGCGCGAGCGACGACGCCTCGCGTGCCCGCACGACGTGGGAGAGGTCGACGCCGTTGTCCCGGAGGTGCGCGCGCAACCGCACCCCGATCAGGTCGTCCGCGATGCGGGCGAGCATCCGGGCGGGGACGCCGAGCCGGGCCAGCCCGACCGCGACGTTCGCCGGGCTCCCGCCGGGGGCGAACTCGAAGTAGCCCTCGGCGGGCGCCGGCACGATGTCGACCAACGCCTCCCCGGCGACGGCGATCACGGCTCGGTCCGGCGGGGCGGGTTCGGTCACCGGGACTCCTTCGTCTGGGGTCGCGCGTCGTGCGGTGCGGTATCCGGGTGCGCCCACTCTGCCACGTCCGGGGCCGCCGAGGATCAGCTCGTGACGGTCCTCGCCAGGTTGTCCAGCACCCCGCCGTAGATGCGGGCGAGGCCCTTGGGCGCGAAGGTCTTCTCGAAGAAGCCGCCGATCCCGCTCGCGCCGGTCCAGGTCGTGGTGATCGTGACGGTGCTGGCGGCCTCCCCGGCGGGGGCGACCGTCCACGTCGTCACCATCGAGGAGTTGGCGTCCGTCTCGACGACCTGGTCCGGGCTCGGCTGGCTCACGGCGACCTTGACGTTCCGCACGCGCTTCTTCGTCGCCTGCAGCGTCCACTCCGCGGTGGTGCCGGCGCCGGTGCCACCGGTCGTGACGGTGTAGTCGCGGTACTGCTCGGTGAGGATCGCCGGGCGGGTCACCGAGTAGTCGGCGACGGCCGCACGGACCTGGTCGACGGGGGCGGGGACGGTGCGCTCGGCGGTCGCGGTTACCTGTGCCATGCCCCCATCCTGCCGTTCGCCGGTCCGCGGGCCGTGTGCGCGGTGTCCCGTGCCGTTCCGCGCCGACGACGTGGTAGTCACTACGGCGTGCGGAGGATCCCGGTGGTCGTCGTCGCCGGCTTCCTCGGCTCCGGCAAGACGACGATGCTCAACCACCTGCTCGCGAACTCGCTCGACGCGAGGATCGGGGTGGTGGTCAACGACTTCGGTGCCATCGGCATCGACGCCATGCGCCTCGGCGGCAGCGCGGACGCGATGGTCTCCCTCGGCAACGGCTGCCTGTGCTGCGAGGTCGGCGAGGACGGCGTCGCGTCGCTCCTGGACCGGCTGACCCGGCGCAAGGACGAGATCGACGTCATCGTGATCGAGGCCAGCGGTATCGCGGACCCGGGCACGCTGGTCCAGCTCGTGCTCACCGCCGGGAACCCGCACCTGGTGTTCGGCGGCCTGGTCGAGGTCGTCGACGTGAAGGAGTTCGAGGCCACCCGGCGCCGGCACCCCGAGGTGGACAGGCACCTCGCGCTGGCGGACCTGCTGGTGCTGAACAAGGTGGACCGGTGCGATCCCGGCAAGGTCTGGCGGGTCCGGCGGCTGTGCCGGGTGGCGAACGGGCGGGCCCCGATCGTGCCGGCCGCCCACGGCGCCGTCGACCCGCGGTTGCTGTTCGACATCGAGATCGTCCCCGGCCGGCAGCTGCTGCTGGGGGAGGGCGGCGCGGACGGGGGCGAGGACCATTCCGGGCACCTGCACGCCGCCTATGACAGCGTCTCCTTCACCTCGGACTCCCCGATGGACCCGCAGCGGCTGCTGGACCTGCTCGACGCGCGCCCGGCCGGTGTCTACCGGATCAAGGGGATCGTGGCGTTCGGCGCGACCCGCCCGGAGAAGTACACGCTGCACACGGTCGGCCGCTACATCCGCTTCCGCCGGGACCGCTGGGCCGCGGGGGAGGAGCGCCGGACCAGCCTGGTCCTGATCGGATCCGGCCTGGACACGGACTCGGTCCGCTCCGGACTGCAGGCGTGCGTCGCGGACCACGACACCCGCACGGACCCGGACGCCATGCTGCCCGTGCTCCGCTACACGTTCGGCCGGTAGTCACCGATCTCGGCGGACGCCGGGCGTAGCGTTGGGGCGTGATCGCGCGCTCCCTGCGGATCCGAGCCCTCCGACTCGCGTTCCGCCTGCTCTTCGGCCTGCCGAACCCGGTCAAGCGGCTCCTCGCCGGGCCGGCCGTGCGCCTGGAGGACCAGCTGCTGGACCTGGACCTGCAGCTGCTCATCCGCGCCGGTGACCTGCTCGCCCGCAGCGGCCCCGCGGGCGTCGCGGCCATGGCGGAGCAACGCAGGCAGGCGGACGAGGCCGCGGAGCTGGCCGCCGAGGGCATGTTCGACGACGTCGTGATCCGGGACTTCACCGTCCCGGGCGCGGACGGCTCCGTCCCGGCCCGGCTGTACGTGCCGCCGGGACTCGACGGGCGGTCCGGCCTGCTCGTCTACTACCACGGTGGCGGGTTCGTGCTGGGCAGCATCGCCTCGGCGGACCCGCTCTGCCGGCTGCTCGCGGCACAGGCGGGAGTGCGGGTGCTGTCGGTGGAGTACCGGCTGGCCCCCGAGTTCCCCTATCCGGCGGCCCTCGACGACGCGATCGCCATCTACCGCTACGCCGCCGAGCGGGCGGAGTGGCTGGGTGCGGACCCGGACCTGATCGCCGTCGGCGGGGACAGCGCGGGGGCGAACCTGGCGCTGGTCGTCGCGCACCAACAGGCGCTCACCGACGGCCCGGTGCCCGCCTTCGTCGTGGCGATGTACCCCGCGACGGACGCGGGACGAACCGGCGGCTCGCGGATCAGCTTCGGCCGCGGGTTCGGGATCACGACGGACTACCTGACCGAGCTCGAACGCATGTACCTGCCCGACGGTGTCCCCTCCGACGACGCCCGTGGCGCCATCCTGCGGGCGGACGACCTGTCCGGCATGCCGCCGGTCTACCTGTCGACGGCGGGCTTCGACCCGCTTCGCGACGAGGGGGAGGAACTGGCCGAACGGCTGCGCGAGGCCGGCGTGCCCGTCGTCGCGCGGAGGTTCGCGGGGCTCCTGCACGGCTACGCCAGCTTCACCGCGATCAGCCGGGCCGCCCACGACGCGACCTTCGACGCCGGGAGCGCGCTGCGGGCGGCGTTGGCGCTGGTCGGGAGCCTGCGCGAGCAGCGGCGGCGGCAGAGCGCCTGACCAGGCGGAAGACCTGTCGCCGAGGTCACCTCCGGCCCACGTAACTTCGCGTCATCCGATTCGATGACACCAGTGGCCGCGCACGCACACGGCCGCACTATCGGCACGAGTACGACTGAGCACGAGGCGATGAACGAGTTCGTCAAGCATGCGCCGGCAGACCGCCTGCCGACGCTGATCCGCACACCGCAGGGTTACCGGGTCTTCGACCCGGCACTGGTGGCCGGGAGCCATTACCAGATCGACGAACGCGGGACGCTCGTCTACACCAGGCTGCCGGCCGGCAGCGTGGCGCTGACCGTGGTCGTCCTGGCCGCCGTCGCCGGGGTCGCCCTCGGGGACGACTGGCTGACGATCGCGGGCTGGCTGGCGGCCGGGCTCGTCGTCGGCACCGCGCTGGCGGGAGCCGTCCTGTCGGTGATCCACTCCGTCAGCAGCCCCGAGCGGCGCTACCGGCGGCTCTACGGCGACGTCCCGTTCACCCGGGACGTCACCGACCGCGGCACGCGGGCGTGGCAGCTGTGCGAACAGGCCGAGCGGCTCGCCGCGACACGCTCGTGGATCACCGGCGCGGTCGACTCCGCCCGGTCGCTGCCCGCGCTCGTGTGGGCGGGGGCAGCGGGTGAGGAGTGGGCGACGGAGGCGGTGGACCGGCTGGTCAACCCCACCACCGGCCCGAACCTGCACGCACCCGCCTGAGCCTCCTACCGCCGGCGGTGGCGGCCCGACCCCTCCTGGTGCGGGATCGTGTAGGCGGCCACCGGCCGGCCCGTGACGTGCCGGCCGTACCCCCGGCGCCGTTTCTGCTCGTACATCGCCTCGTCCGCCGCCTGCCAGGCTCCGGGGAACCCGGTGATGACGGTGTAGGGCGCGTGCCCGAACGAGCCTGCGACCCCGGCTGCCGCCATCGCCCGTTCGGCCCGGGCCACGAGCTCGCCGGCCTGGTCCGGCGTCGCGCCGACCGCGACGATGCCGAACTCGTCTCCGCCGAGGCGGGCCAGGACGTCCCCCCTGCGGATGGACCGGGCGAGGACCGTCGCGGCGCGCTGGATGTAGCGGTCCCCGGCGTCGTGGCCGTGGGTGTCGTTGACGACCTTGAGGTGGTCCAGGTCCAGCACCACCACGCACGCCGGATCGCCGAACCGGCGGAACCGCTGCTCCTCCTGCTGCAGGTAGCGGTCCCAGCCGCGTCGGTTGAGCAGCCCGGTCAGCGCGTCGACCTCGGCCTCCACCCGGGCCTGCTCCAGCTCGCGGGCGATCGCGGTGGCCCGCAGGTCCGACTCCAGCACGGCGGAGAGCAGGCTGGAGAGGAGGTCGAGCAGCGGCTGGTGGTCCACCAGTGACGCCGGCTGCCGGTGCGGGTCGATGCCGCAGACGGTGCCGAACAGCGCCCCGTCCGGCCGGACGATCGGCGTGCCGATGTAGGAGTTCACCGGGACGGGCGCCGTCGCGGCCACCTGCGCGTACTCCGGCACGGCGGAGACGTCGGGGGCGATCCGGGGCGCGGCGCCGGACACCATCCACCGGCACATCGAGTTCGCGAAGGCGATCTCGGTGCCCTTGCCGCTGCCGTACCCCGTGCCGTCGACGGCCAGCATCAACTGGCGTCCGCCGACGATCCTGGTGACCGCCCACAGGCCCATCGGGATGATCTCGGACAGGTACCGGACGACGAGCTCGGACGCGGTGTCGAACGCGCGGGCGGGCAGCAGATGGGCGGCCACCTGCGTCGACACGTTCGTATTCTGCCTCCCGGGCATCAGGCACCCTAACTTCCGCGGCGGCCCGGCACCGTGGTCGCCATGTCCGCGCGGGCCCGGCCGGAGACACCCGACGGGGAAGTCAGGACGGACAACACGGGCCGATGTGCCCTACCCGGCCTCCGTCGTGCTCGTCAGGCTGTTGCGGACTGCGGTGCGGGTGAGGAGCTGACGGGAGGTCCGCGCGATGCACTCTCACGAGACGACGCCGAGAGCGGACCCGCCGGTGCGACTGCCGCGCCGCCGCAGCGACCGGTTCGACGACGCGGTCGCCTGGCTGCTCGTCTCGCTGGCCCTGCTCGCCGTGCTCGGCGGGGTCGTGGTCGGGATGGTGGTCCACGGTGACCTTGCCGAGCAGGCCCGGCTGCAGACCGCCACCGGTCGGCCGGCGGACGTCGTGCTGGCCGAGGACGTCCCGCTCGTCGTCGGGGAGAGCACCACGGTGAAGGTGCCCGCGAAGGTACGCTGGACCGCCGTGGACGGAACGGAGTCCACGGGCGTCACCGAGGTGACGGGGCCCCGCACCGCGGGCGGGACGGTGAAGGCCTGGCTCACGGACGACAACCGCATCGGGCGCACGCCGCTGACCCCGCGCGAGGTCCTGTTCACGGCGGTCGTGGCGGCACTCATGGCCGCCACCGCCGGGAGCGCGGTCGTCGCCGTCCTGGCGCAGCTGGCGGGCCGCTGGTCCGCGGCGGTCCACGCGGCCGAGTGGGATCGCGAATGGCGGCTGGTCGAGCCGCGCTGGACCGCCCGGCAGGGCGGCGGCGACGGAGCCTGACGACCGGCGCGTCGCGCCGTGTCGGCACGGACAAAGGGAGATCATGAACAGTGCCAGGGTTGCCCATGGCGACTCCGAGACCGCAGTCGTCGAGACCGCAGTCGTCGCGGGGGCCGTCACCCGGCTGACCGCCGAGTTCGCCGGCGAGAGGACACTGTCGACGGTCCGTGGGGCCGTGCAGAGCAGCCGCCGCGATCTCTCCGGTGTGCCGGCCGGTGCGCTGCCCGAGCTGCTCGAACGGCTCGCGCGGCAGCGCCTCCTCGCCGGCCGCTGACCCGTCGTGGCTGCCGCGGGACGTCGGGGAGGCCGATGATGAGTACCCCCACACATCCCGTCGTGGTCGGGGTGGACGGCTCGAGCCCGGCGCTGACCGCGGTGCGCTGGGCGGCCGCGGAGGCCGCCCGCCGCAACCGCGCGCTGCGTCTGGTCACCGCGGTGCCGTGGACGACCTACCGGACCGTCGGCATCGCGGCGCCCGCCGTGGAGCACCACCGCCCCCAGGTGATGGAACGGGCCCACCAGCTCCTGGAGGCCGCTGCGACGGAGGCGACCGAGGCCGAGGCGACCGTCCGGGTGGAACGGCAGGCCCGAGAGGGCAAGCCCGCAGCGGTACTCGGGAGCGAGTCCGGGGACGCCGAGCTCCTGGTCCTCGGGTCGAGGGGACACGGCGGCTTCGCCGGCCTGCTCCTCGGGTCGGTCGGGGCGGCCATGGCGAGCCAGGCCTCCTGTCCGGTGGTCGTCGTCCGCGAGGGCGGCGGGCAGGACGTCGGTGACGCTCCGGTCGTGGTGGGCGTCGACGGGGCACCGGACGGTGACACGGCGCTCGAGTTCGCGTTCGACGAGGCCTCGCTCCTCGGCGTGCCGCTCGTGGCGCTCCACGCGTGGAGCGACGTCGACCTCGACCCGTTCCTGGTGCCGTCCATGGACTGGTCGGCGATCGAGGCGGACCAGCAACGCCTGCTCGCGAAACGGCTCTCCCGGTGGTCCGACAAATACCCCGATGTCGAGGTCCGGCGCCGCGTGATCCGGGACGGGGCCGCGGGCGCCTTGACGCGGCTCTCCGAACGGGCCCGCCTCGTCGTGGTGGGCTCGCGCGGCCGGAGCGGCGTCGCCGGACTGCTGCTGGGCTCGGTGAGCCAGGCCGTGCTGCACCACTCCCGGTGCCCGGTGGCGATCGTCCGCCCCGGCCGCACCGCCGCCGGATGACGCCCGGACGCGACCGCTGCCGGACCGGCCTCTGCGGTACCGGCCTCTGGGCCACCGGTCTCTGGGGTACCGACCTCTGGGCTACCAGAGCTCGGCTCGGTCCTGCGGGTCGCGGGCCGGGACACCCGTCGGCTGCCGGTCCGGCCGCCCGGTGACGAGGACGGGACACGGGGCCGCCCGCACCAGCGTGCGGCTCGTCGAGCCCAGCATTCCCTGCCAGCCACTCGCGGCGGTTCCGACGACGAGGAGCCTCGCCTCGACCGCGTGCTCGACCAGCACCGGGAGGGGCCGGCCGTGCACGACGTGCAGGGTGACCGGGACGCGCGCGTCGCGGCCGTCCCACTGTGACCGCAGCGGCTCCAGCAGGTCCCGGGCGTGTGCGGCGCCGGCGGCGGAACGCGCGGCGTGGACCAGGTGGAGGGCCACCCGGTGGCGTCGGGCGAACTCGTGAGCCGCCCACACGACCTCGGCGGCCTTGGCGGGCACGTCGTCGATCCCGGCGACCACCGCGGCGGCCTCCGGTGCCTGCACGTCGTCGTCGTGGACCACCGCGACCGCCCCGGTCGCCCGCGCCACCACACGGACGGCCACCGAACCGCTCGCCCCGGCCGGGCCGGCGGCGGGCATGCCGAGCACGAGGAGGTCGACCCGGCCGGTGAGATCGCCGAGCTCGTCGACCGGCTCCCGGTCGAGTCGGGCGGTACGGACCGTGAGTGCAGGTGACCGTTGCCGGGCGACGGTGAAGGCCCGGCCCAGGATCCGGTCCGCGTGGGCGCGGAGGGCGCCGTCCGGCCCCGTGGCGTACGGCGCCGCGTGGACGATCAGCAGCGGGACGCCGTGGGACAGGGCTTCGTCGGTGGCCCATCGGACGGCGTGCAGCGCCGTCCGGGTGCCGTCCACGCCGACGGCGACGTGGGGCTCGGTGGCGAACGGCAGACCGGGCACCGGTGTGGTCATCGGAGGGCCTCCTCGTCGATGGAGGTGTCGTCCGCGGTCGCGGTCGAGGCGGCAGGGAGGACGAGGTCCCCGGCGTCGAGGCGGGGTGTGGCGGCGATGGGCCAGCCGTGGCCGATCCGCAGGACCGCCAGCGGCGGCCGGGTGCCGCTGATCAGGCGGCGCATCCGGGTCCGGATGTCCGGGACCTCGACGAGCTGGGAGAGGAAGGACACCGACAGCCCGTGCACGGTGGCGGTGAGCAGGATCCGTTCGAGGGCCTCGCCGGCGCGGATGTCCTCGCGGGGGCCGTCGGCGTGCACGCTGAGCACGCCGATCAGGGGATCGGCCTCGAAGCCGGGGCCGCCGACACGGCCGGTGCCTGCGGTGTAGTCCCGCATCACCCAGGCCTCGTTGGGCAGGGGCTGGGGCCCTCCGGCCGAGGCGGGGACTCCGTCGCGCCTGCCGGGTTCGCGGCCGGTCCATGCGGTGATCTCGGCGAGGAAGTCGGGGTCGGCGGTCTGGCGCTGATGGGCCTGGCGGGCCAGGTTGCCGAGTTCGGAGCGCTGCTCGGGGTCGGTGACCAGGTGGAGCCAGGCCCCTTCCTCGACGGCGGCCCGGGTCAGGTCGTAGCGGGCGGGGGAGGCCACGGGGACCTCGGCGAAGGGCCGCCGGTTGGTCCGCCGCCGCGGTACGGCGGCGAGGAGGCGCTGCTGCTCGGGGGTGGGGCGGCGTGTGCCGCCGCGTCGGAGGATCGCGATGAGGTCCGGGTTCCCCGGGTCGGGCAGGACGGTGACGAGGGGCCGGATCCCGAGGCCGGCCAGTCCGAGGCGCAGGTTGTACAGGGCCGCGCCGCCGGCGATCCGCAGTTCCCGGCCGTCGGGGTCCGCGATCCGGAGCTGCCGGGCGCGGTCGAGATGGATCTCGATCGAGTCCGGGGCGAGGCGGAACCGCCAGGGTTGGGTGTTGTGCAGGGAGGGCGCCAAGCCGGCCGTTCGGAGGAGCCCGTGCGTCTGCTCCTCGGAGAGCCCGAGTGTGCCCGTCATCGTGCTCATCACCGCTCACCGTCGTCGTGCCGGGCGGTATCCCGCCGTGGGCCGCCAGCGTGTCCGTGATCCCGGTTCGCCGGATAGCGTCGAAGGTCCCTTTCGCGCGGGGTGTTCGGCCCGGACGGGGACACGGCTCGCCCGTAGGGGACAGGGCTTCGTCGTCGTCGCACCTGAAGGTGGTGGCCCAGGTGTCCGTGGCACGACGACGCCGGGGCGGGCGTCCGATGGGACGCCCGCCCCGGCGGGATCCACTCGTCTGCTCCCCAGCGACAAGTGGTGGTGGCCGCGTCACCGGTCCGTCGAGATCCGGCGACCGTCACATCGTCGCGGGTGAGGTCCGGTGGGGAACAGGGTCGGAAGTCCCGTCGGCCGGTGCCCCTCGGCCCGGTGACCGGTCCGCGGGAACGGCCCACGGCGACCGGCCCGGCGACCCGGCGACGGAGCCCCTGGCCGGGCCGCGGGTGGAGTGCGACCCGGCGTCGTCCTCGGGCGGCGATCGTCGCCTAGCCTGCGCAGGTGATTCCGGCACGGCGGGACCGATCGGGTGGACACGGTGGCGCCGGCGCAGCCGGCGTCCGCCGGCGCGAGCGGAGCCGGTGGGTGCGCCTGATCCGTCTCTGGCGCACCCGCGAACCCCGCACCTTTCGCGAGAAGGTGCGCTACAAGATGCTGCGCGATCACCGCGATCTCGTCGTGACCATGGCCGACAAGGCGGCGGTGCGCGAGCATGTCGCCGCACTGGTGGGGGCGCGGTACCTGCCGGCCGCGTACGCGATCGTCGAGGACCCCGTGGCGCTGCGGGATCTCGCACTGCCCGACGAGTACGTGGTCAAGCCGACGCACGGCAGCGGAACGGCGATCATCGTCTCCGACCGTGCCCCCGAGGAGGCACGCCTGCCGACGGAACCGGGCAGCTGGGTGTACCGGCATGTTCGTCCCGGGTTCGCGCCACGGGAGGATGTCGTCCGGATCGCCGAGGGCTGGGTGGCCCAGCTCTACGGGCAGGGGCCGAACCGCGAGTGGGTGTACGGGCGGGTCCCGCGGCGGATCATCGTCGAGGAACTGCTCGTCGGCGCGGACGGTGCGATTCCCGACGACTACAAGTTCTTCGTCTTCCACGGCCGGTGCGCCTTCGTGCAGGTCGATGCCGGGCGGTTCGGTCGGCGGACCCAGGACTTCTTCCGGCCCGAATGGCTGCACCTGCCGCTCAGCGGCGGGCCGCCCTGGGCGGAGCCCGAGCCGGCGAAGCCCGGGCGCCTGACCGAGATGATCGAGGTGGCCGAGCGGCTCGGCGCCGGGACCGATTTCGTGCGGGTCGACCTCTACGACGTCGACGGGCGGGTCGTCTTCGGTGAGCTGACCAGCTTTCCGGCCGGGGGTGAGAGCCCGTTCGATCCCGAGTGCTTCGACGAGGAGTTCGGCCGCCCGTGGACCGTGCCGAGGCGCTACGGGTGAGCGTTCGCGCCCCGGCGGCGACGTGCTCGCACCGCAGCAGGGGAGGCGCGGTCGGGGGTGTGGCCTCGACCACTACCGTTACCGGAGGTGGAGCCGACAGTGACGTCGGGGAAGGAGTGTCATGCTGCGCGTCCTGTATGTCGACCCGGAACGTCCGCAGGCCTCCCGGAGATCGGACATCGAGGCCGGTGACCAGGCCAGGCCGCCGGTGGCCCTCGGAGTGACGACACCCTCCGAAGGGTTCCCGCGGTCCGGCACCTACCGGCGTACCCCCGAGGTGCGTGACGGCTGCTGGGTGTACTCGCGTCTGCCCTAGCCCCGCCCGGCGCCGGAGCGGCGTGCGCCGCCGCCGGCCATCACGTCACGTGACGCGGTGGTCGCCGCCGCGGACCCTCTCTATGTTTCTCACATGTACTCGTCGACGAGCCGTCGTCGACGCTCGCACGATCAGGCGGTGGAGATGACCGACACGCTCTGGAGCCCCCCGGCGGCGCGCATCGAGAAGTCGGCGTTGCGCGAGTACCTGAACTGGCTGGAGGAGCGCGAGGGGCGGAGGTTCCCCGATCACGACGCGCTGTGGGCGTGGTCGGTCGAGGACCTCGACCGTTTCTGGGTGTCCGTGGTGGACTACTACGGCGTCGACCTCACCGCGCCGTGGACGCAGGTGCGCACGACGGACCCGATGCCGCACACCCGCTGGTTCACCGGGGCGCGGTTGAACTGGGCGGAGCACGTACTGCGCCGCGGGGTGGACGACGCCCCCGCACTGGTGTGCGTCCAGGAGGGCGGCGGACCGGTTCGGGAGATCACCTGGGCCGAGCTGCGCCGCTCGGTCGCCGCGGCGGCCGGCTGGCTGCGGCGGGCCGGGGTGCGACCCGGCGACCGGGTCTGCGCCTACCTGCCGAACACCGAGCACGCCGTGATCGGTGTCCTCGCCGCCGCCGCGGTCGGCGCGGTGTGGTCCTGCTGCTCCCCGGACTTCGGCGCCGAGGGCACGATCGGCCGCCTCGCCCAGCTCGAGCCCACGGTGCTCATCGCGACCGACGGCTACCACTGGAACGGCAAGGAGATCGACCGCGCCGACGTCGTCGCGCAGCTGCGGGAGCAGCTCCCGACGGTGCGCCACTTCGTCCACGTCCCGTACGTGTTCGACCGGCCGCACCCCGAGGGCTCGACCCCGTGGGCGGACCTGCTCGCCCGGGACGTGCCGCCGGCGTTCGAGCAGGTCGAGTTCTCCCATCCGCTGTGGGTGCTGTTCACCTCGGGCACCACCGGGCTGCCCAAGGGCCTGGTGCACGGCCACGGCGGGATGACGCTGCAGGGCCTGCTGTGGTCCGGGCTCTACTGCGGGTTGCACGAGGGCGAGCGGATGTTCGCCTTCACCTCCACCGGCTGGGCGCTGTGGAACATGCAGCTGGGCGCGCTCACCCAGGGCGCGAGCGTCGTGCTGTACGAGGGCAGCCCCGGTCACCCGGCCGGCGCGGTCTGGGAGATCGCCGCCCGCACCGGGGCGGACCTCATGCTGCTGGGTGCCGCGGTGGTGACCGCCTCCGCCGGGACCGTCCCACCGCCCAACCGGCTGCGGCACGTGATGGTCAGCGGCTCGGCGCTGCCCTCGGCCGGGTACCACTGGATCATGGAGAACGTCGGCGCGGTGCGGATCGACTCGACCAGCGGTGGGACGGACATCTCCGGCGCGTTCGTCGGCGCCAACGAGTACTCGCCCGTGCGGGTGGGTCGCATCGGCGGGCGGCTCGCCGGCGTCGACTGCGCCGCCTGGGACGAGGACGGGAAGCCGGTCGTCGACTCGGTGGGGGACCTCGTCGTCACACAGTCGATGCCGTCGATGCCGGTGGGGCTCTGGAACGACCCGGACGCGATGCGCTACACCGAGTCCTACTTCGACACCTGGCCCGGCGTCTGGCGGCACGGGGACTGGGTGACGTTCCACCCCGACGGCAGCATCTCGGTGCACGGGCGCTCGGACTCGACGCTGAACCGGCAGGGCGTCCGGCTGGGCAGCAGCGACTTCTACGACGTCCTCGACACCCTGCCGGAGATCACCGAGACCCTCGTGATCGGCGTCGACCTGCCCGACGACGGGTACTGGCTCGGCCTGTTCGTCGTCCCGGCCCCCGGTCACGTGGTCGACGACGACCTCCGGGACCGGATCCGCACGACGTTGCGGTCCCGGCTCTCGCCCCGGCACGTGCCGGACGAGATCGTCGAGGCACCCGCCGTGCCGCACACCCTGAGTGGGAAGAAGCTCGAGGTCCCGATCAAGAAGCTGCTCACCGGCAGGCCCCTGGAGAAGGCCGTGAACCTCGCCTCCGTCGACGATCCCGACGCGCTCCGCTGGTACGCGCGGTTCGCGGCGGACCGGTCCTAGTGCGCCTCGGGGCGACCCTCGCCCACCTGTCCCCCGAGCCGCCGTATGCGGTCGCGGACTGGGCGAGACGCCTGGTGGGCGCCGGTTTCGAGAGCCTGTGGACGCCTCAGATCATCGGGCGCGGTGAGCTGGTCCCGGACCCGTTCGTGACGCTCGCGGTCGCGGCCACGGCCACCGACGGGGTGGAGGTGGGGACGGCCACGGTGCAGGTGCCGCTGCACCACCCCGCGGACCTCGCGCACCGGATCCGGTCCTTGATGTCCGTGTGCGGGGACCGGCTCTCCCTCGGGCTCAGCCCCGGGTCGACCGAAGCCGACTACGTCACCCTCGACCGGGACCACCGCACGCGTTTCCGGATCTTCGACGAGAACGTGGCGCGGCTGCGGGACCTGCTCGCAACCGACCGGCCGCCGCTCCTCCTCGGCTCGTGGGGCGCCAATGTCGAGAAGGCCGCGCGGGACTTCGACGGCTGGCTGGCCTCCGGGTACCGCCGCACACCCGAGCAGATCGTCGCTGCCCACGAGCGGTACCGGGCCGCCGGTGGCGGGCGGGCCATCGTGTGCGCCGTCCCGGTGCGCGGCGATCTCGGGCTCGTCACCGAGCAACTCCAGCGCTACGCGGAGGCCGGCTTCGACGACGCCGTGGTGCTGTTCGAACCCGGAGGGCCGGATCCCGAGGAGGTCCGAGCACTCCTCCCGTGAGGTCGTCGAGGCTGCCGTTCGGCGAGTCCCGGCGTTGCCGCGCACCGGTGGGGTACGGCGAATCGGCGGCGGAGGTCGCGGCACGCTGCTCGGGGGCACCCCTTGGCCCCCGAGCAGCCGTGTCCGGGGTCAGCGGCGGGCGCCGCGCCGGCCGTAGGCACCGGCGACGATGGCCACGCCGATGACCGCGACGATGAGCTGGACCAGGAGTTCGAGCCAGTCGATGCCGCTGGTGGCGGTGGGGATGCCGATGGCGCGGGCGATGAAGGTGCCGACGAAGGCGGCGATGATGCCGACGACGATGGTCAGCCAGATGGGGATGTTCTGCTTACCCGGCAGGACGAGCCGGGCGAGGGCGCCGATGATCGCGCCGATGACGATGGCAGTGATGATCCCGGTGATGGTCATGGTGTCTCCTAGCGTGCGGCGGTGATGTGCTGATGGTGTGCTTGTCCGGTTGGCGCCGCTCGGTGGGATGGGCCGGATGCCGGTCCTGGACGAGGTCGTCGTTCAACCGTGACCTCGGGGTGTCCCCTCCGTAGTCCCTCCGGCCTGAGCTCCGGTGCGGGGTGGCCGCGAGGGGCGTCAGATGGCGCGAGCGCGGCGAGGATGGAGGTATCCCGGCGTCTCCGTCAGCTCTCGTCGAGGGCGTGTTCGACGTCGGTGAAGACGTCGAACCGGCTGAGCAGCCCGGTGATCGTCATCGGGCGTACGACCACTCGGTTGTCGCCGACGACGAGACGAAGGGGCGCTCCGTCCGCTGCGGTGCGCTCGCGGGCGGTGATGAGTGCGGCCATGCCGACCGAGCCCAGGAAGCGGACGCGGGTGAGGTCGACGATCAGCGGGCGCCCCGCTGTGCGGGTGCGCAGGGCCGCGTCGAACCGAGCCAGGCCGAGTGAGTCGATGTCGCCGTCCACCCGGACGAGGACACCTCGCGGGTGGTGTTCGACAACAGCCCGGAAATCGGGCGGAGGGTGGCCCGGCTCCGGAGAGAGGGGGATGGCCGCGTCCTTGCCGGAACAGCTCACGTCGACTCCCTTCTGTCACGGTCGCGGACCGCGGGGGTAGGAGGCAGGCATGTCGGAGAGGGAGGACGGGCACGAGAAGGCGCCGGCCTCCGGGTGGGCCGAGAGCGGGCGACGACGAGACACCGGCCGGGTCATGAGTCCCTGGATTCCAGGGACGGCGCGGGCTTCGGGCACCGCCTTCGGCGGGCAGGTCCGGGGAGGATCGAGTACTGATCGAGAACCCGGCGCGACTGGAAGCCAGGTGGGGCGACTCGAGCTCACAACCTCATTCCCGCTTATCGAGGATGTCACGACAGCCGTTACAGGGTTTCCGGTCCGAGCCGGTGCGGGCGGCGCTGCTCGTCGGGCGGGCGAACCTGACGACCTGCCCGTCTGCCGCCGCGGTCGTCGAACAGCCCGGGATGGTCTCCGACGCCTGGCAGACCCACGGCCCGACCGGTCGAATCGGTGCAGGCAACCACCGTCCGGAGCAACTCGCGGCGTCCGGGTGCCTCACTCCCGCGAAGCCGGGTCCGGACCTGCTCCCCGGCAGACCTGCCAGGGTGCCGTCGACGAGGTGAAGGGCTGTCAACGGATCTTGAAAATTGACCCCTCTGGGGACGGGGAATCTTGACCC
>JAOZVV010000188.1 GCA_025869365.1 Pseudonocardia sp. | reverse complement strand
CCCGGCACGGCACCACGCTCGCGGTCCTGTTCGGCTCCAACCTCGGCACGTCGGAGGCCCTGGCGACCACCCTCGCCGCCGAGGGCACGGACCGCGGGTTCGACGTGACGCTCGGCGCCCTCGACGATCACGTGGACGACTTCGCCGCCGCGCTCCCGGCCGGGGGTGCGGCCATCGTCGTCAGCTCCTCCTACAACGGCACCCCGCCGGACAACGCGGCCGCGTTCTGCCGGTGGGTGTCCGGGCCGGACGCGCGCGTCGACGGCACGGCGTACACCGTCTTCGGGTGCGGCAACCGAGAGTGGGCCGCGACCTACCAGGCCGTCCCGACCCTGCTCGACGAGCGCCTCGCCGCCTGCGGCGGGCGCCGGGTGCACCCGCGGGGCGAGGCCGACGCGGGGGGCGACGCGGACGCGGCCTACCGGGACTGGCACGCGACGCTCTGGCCGGACCTCGCGGCCGCACTCGGGCTGCCGGCGGAGGTGGGCACGGACCTGGCGGCCGGGCCGCGGCTGTCGATCACCCTGACCAACCGGCAGCTGCTGAACCCGGTGATCCTGTCCTACCGGGCCCAGCCGGCCCGGGTCCGGGCGAACCGCGAGCTCATCCAGGGGACGAACGGCAAACCCGCCGAGCGCTCCACCCGGCACGTCGAGATCGCCCTGCCGGCCGGTCTCGGCTATCACGCCGGGGACCATCTGGGGGTCCTGCCGCGCAACGGCATCGACATGATCCGCCGGGTGCTCACCCGGTTCGGCCTCGACGCCGGGCAGTACGTGACGATCATCCCGCACGGCGGGACCCACACCCACCTGCCGATCGACGAGCCGGCGCCGCTGTTGGGGGTGCTGGCCAGCTGCGTCGAGCTGCAGGACGTCGCCACCCGCGGGGATCTCGAGACCATGGCCCGGCACACCGCGGACCCGGAGCAACGCTCGGAGCTGGAGGCGCTGGCCGGGGACGCCTACGGGGAGCGGATCGCCCGGGCGAACCGGTCGCTCCTCGACGTGCTCGAGGAGTTCCCGGCGTGCACGCTCACCTTCGCGGAGTACCTCGACATGCTGCCGCCGCTGCGCCCGCGGTACTACTCCATCTCCTCCTCACCGCTGGTGGATCCGGGCGTCGCGACGATCACCGCGGGGGTGCTGCGGGCCCCCGCGCGATCCGGCGCCGGCACCTTCACCGGGGTCTGCTCGGGGCATCTCGCCGCGGTGCCGACCGAGGGCACGGCGTTCGTGTTCGTCCGCGAACCGTCGATCGCGTTCCGCCCGCCGGAGAACCCGCACGTCCCGATGATCATGATCGGGGCCGGTACCGGGATCGCGCCGTTCCGCGGGTTCCTGCAGGAACGGGCGCAGCAGAAGGCGCAGGGCGCACCGGTCGCGGAGTCGATGCTGTTCTTCGGCTGCCGCGGGCCGGAGATCGACCAGCTCTACGCGGACGAGTGGGCGGCCTTCGAGGCCCAGGGGCTCGTGATGGTGGACAACGCGTTCTCCCGCTCGCCCTCGTCCGCCCGCCGCTACGTGCAGGACGCGATCCGGGAGCGGGCCGACGACGTGTGGGCCCTGCTCCAGCAGGAGGCCGCGGTGTTCGTGTGCGGCAACGCCTCGACGATCGCGCCGGGCGTGCGGGCCGCGCTCGTCGACATCTACCGGGAGCGGACCGGTACCACGGAGTCCGACGCGACCGCCTGGCTCACCGGGCTCCGGGCGTCCGACCGCTTCGTCGAGGACATCTGGGGCGGGTGAGCAGGGGCCGGGCGGACGAGCGGGGGGACCTCAGAGCTCGCGCGAGGCGCGCAGGCGCGCGAGGGCCTCCTCGAGGATGGCGGCGCCGTCCTCGTCGCTCCGGCGTTCCTTCACGTAGGCCAGGTGCGTCTTGTAGGGCTCGTTGCGCGGCGGCTTCGGCGGCGCGGTCTGCTCACGTCCCGCCGGGAGGCCGCAGCGCGGGCAGTCCCAGGAGTCCGGGATCTCCGCCTCCGCGGCGAACGAGGGACGGGTCTCGTGGCCGTTGGCGCAGAAGTACGGGATGCGTTCACGCGGCGCGGTCTCCCCCCGCTCCGACTCGCCCATCGGGCCGGCCCCCACGCGGGTTCCGCGGATCGCGTTGCCACCTGACATCGCCATGTCTCTCTCCTCAGATGCCGAGCTTGACCAGGACACCGGTCCCGACGATCGCGACGATCCAGATCGCCGCCGTGAACAGGGTGAGCCGGTCCAGGTTCTTCTCCACCACGCTCGACCCCGAGAGGCTCGACTGCACGCCACCGCCGAAGAGGCTCGACAGCCCGCCACCGCGACCGCGGTGCAGCAGGATCAGCAGGACCAGCAGGACACTGGTCACGATCAGCACGATCTCAAGCGCGAGCTTCATCCCATCCTCTTCTGACTCGGGGTGATCCAGGGTACCCGTGCGCGCGGGTCGTGAGGGCGGCGGCCCGCGGGCCCTCCTCGTCCCTCCCCCGAACGCCGACGGGCGGCTCCCCCGAACCGGGGAACCGCCCGTCGCATCCGGATGTGCGGCTAGGGCAGCGGGCCGCCCGCCGCGATGGCACAGAGCTGCGCGAACTCGTCCGCGTCGAGGCTCGCGCCCCCGACCAGCGCACCGTCCACGTCGGACTCCACCACGATCTCGCCGACGTTCTTGGCCTTCACCGAGCCGCCGTAGAGGATGCGCAGCCCGTCCGCGGCGGCGTCGCCGTACTTCCGGCGGACCGCCTCGCGCAGCGCGTGGCAGACCTCCTGCGCGTCCGCGGCGCTCGCGACGCGCCCGGTCCCGATGGCCCACACCGGCTCGTAGGCCACGACGACCGACGAGATCTGCTCCGCGGACACCTTCTCCAGCGCCGCGACGAGCTGGGCGGTGCAGTGCGAGACGTGCGCGCCGGCCTCCCGGACGTCCAGGCCCTCGCCGACGCACAGGATCGGCGAGATCCCGTGCCTCAGCGCCGCGTGCACCTTGGCGTTGACGATGCCGTCGTCCTCGCCGTGGATCTCACGCCGCTCCGAGTGCCCGACGACGACGTAGGTGCACCGCAGCTTGGCGAGCATGACGCCCGAGACGTCCCCGGTGTAGGCACCGGAGTCGTACGGGGACAGGTCCTGCGCGCCGTGCACCATCTTCAGCTTGTCGCCGTCGATGAGGGTCTGCACGCTGCGGATGTCCGTGAACGGCGGGATCACCGCCACGTCGACGTGGTCGTAGTACTTCTCCGGCAACGCGAACGCGAGCTTCTGCACCAGCCCGATGGCCTCGAGGTGGTTGAGGTTCATCTTCCAGTTGCCCGCGATCAGCGGACGCCGCCGAGGAGCGCCAGCGGATCGGTCATCAACACCGCGTGCCATGTCAGGACTGCTCCAGTACCGCGACGCCCGGGAGCGTCTTGCCCTCGAGGAACTCCAGGGACGCGCCGCCCCCGGTCGAGATGTGCGAGAACCCGTCCTCGGGGAGCCCGAGCGCCCGGACGGCCGCGGCGGAGTCTCCCCCGCCGACGACGGAGAACGAGTCCCCGTCGACGATCGCCTGCGCGACACCGCGGGTGCCCTCGGCGAACGGCGCCAGCTCGAACACGCCCATCGGCCCGTTCCAGAACACCGTCTTCGCGGACGCCAGCACCGCGGCGAACGCGGCGACCGACTCCGGCCCGATGTCCAGGCCCATCCAGCCGTCCTCGATCCCGTCGACCGGGACCGTCTTCGTCGTGGCGTCGGCGGCGAACCTGTCCGCCACCACCACGTCCGTCGGCAGGATGATCTTCCCGGACTCCAGGAGCCTGCGGGAGGAGTCGATCTGCTCCTTCTCCAGCAGCGACGAGCCGACGCCGAGGCCCTGGGCCGCGAGGAACGTGAAGCACATCCCCCCGCCCACCAGCAGCGAGTCCACCGTCGGCAGCAGGGCCTCGATCACGGCGAGCTTGTCACTGACCTTGGAGCCGCCGAGGACGACCACGTAGGGCCGCTTCGGGTCCCCGGTCAGGGTCTCCAGCACCTCGACCTCGGACAGGACCAGCCCGCCCGCGTAGGCCGGCAGGTCCTGCGCCACGTCGTAGACCGAGGCCTGCTTGCGGTGGACGACGCCGAAACCGTCGGAGACGAACGCCGGCCCGAGATCATCAGCAGAGCCCCCGACGAGCGCGACGAGCTCGTCGGCCAGCGCGGCCCGCTCGTCGTCGTTCTTGCTGGTCTCACGCGGGTCGAACCGCACGTTCTCCAGCATGACGACGTCACCGGCCGCCATGTTCGGCAGGGACTTCGCGCCGAACTCGACGAGCCGGACGGGCGCGCCGAGGATCTCCCCGAGCCGGGCCGCGGCCGGGGCGAGGGAGTACTTCTCCTCGAACCCGCCCTTCGGCCGGCCCAGGTGCGCCATGATCACGACCTGGGCACCCGCCCCGGAGAGCTCCGAGATCGTGGGCGCCGACGCGCGGATGCGGCCGTCGTCGGTGATCTCACCCGCGTCGTCGAGGGGGACGTTGAGGTCGGACCGGACGAGCACGTAGCGGCCCGCCGGGTCCTCGTCGAGGAGGTCTTCGAGAGTCTTCACTGCGCTGGTCCTCACAGGGCTCAGAGCTTCGACGCGACCAGCGAGGTGATGTCCGCGAGGCGGTTCGAGTAGCCCCACTCGTTGTCGTACCAGCCGACGATCTTCACCTGGTTCCCGATGACCTTGGTCAGGCCCGAGTCGAAGATGCAGGAGTGCGGGTCCGTGACGATGTCCGAGGAGACGATCGGGTCCTCGGTGTACTTCAGGATGCCCTTGAGCGGGCCCTCGGCGGCCGCCTTGAACGCCGCGTTGATCTCCTCGACGGTGCCCTCCCTGCGGGTCTCGACGGTGAGGTCCGTGGCCGAGCCGGTGGGGATCGGCACCCGCAGCGCGTAGCCGTCGAGCTTGCCCTTGAGGTGCGGCAGGACCAGCGAGATCGCCTTCGCCGCGCCGGTGGAGGTGGGAACGATGTTCAGCGCGGCGGCGCGCGCCCGGCGGAGGTCCTTGTGCGGGCCGTCCTGCAGGTTCTGGTCCTGGGTGTAGGCGTGGATCGTGGTCATCAGACCCTTCTCGATCCCGAGCAGGTCGTCGATCACCTTGGCCAGCGGGGCGAGGCAGTTCGTGGTGCAGGACGCGTTGGACACGATGTTCTGCGAACCGTCGTAGTCCCCGTCGTTCACGCCCTTGACGACGGTGAGGTCCTCACCGCTCGCCGGCGCGGAGATGACCACCTTCTTGGCCCCGGCGTCGAGGTGCTTCGCGGCCGCCTCCCGCTTGGTGAACAGGCCGGTGGACTCGACGACCACGTCGACGCCCAGGTCCTTCCACGGCAGCTCCGCGGGATCCCGCACGGCCAGGCCCTTGAAGCCCTTGCCGTCGACGACGATCTCGTCGTCCGTCGACGAGACGTCGTAGGGCAGCCGGCCGAGGATCGAGTCGTACTTCAGCAGGTGCGCGAGGGTGGCATTGTCGGTGATGTCGTTCACCGCCACGATCTCGATGTCGCTGGTGCCGGCGAGCCGCTGGGCGTCCACCGCCCGCCAGAAGTTGCGGCCGATACGGCCGAATCCGTTCACGCCAACGCGAACCGTCACTCCGGTGCTCCTCAGATCGTCACGACTGTCTTGACTTCGGACGACCCTAGCCTCTCCGGAAGAGCGCCACAGGGGCCAATCTCGGAATCGATCCATGACCCGTCACGTGGTGGGATTCACGCGCCGCGCGGCCTCAGGCCTCCTCGAGCATCTCCGGGGTGACGGCGGACTCGGTGTCCGGGATGCCCAGATCGGCGGCGCGCTTGTCCGCCATGTGCAGCAGCCGCCGGATCCGGCCCGCGACGGCGTCCTTGGTCATCGGCGGCGTGGCGAGCTGGCCCAGCTCCTCCAGCGACGCCTGGGTGTTCTCCGCGCGCAGCCGGCCCGCCGCGAGCAGGTGCTGCGGCACGTCCTCGCCGAGGATCTCCAGCGCGCGGGCGACCCGGGCCGCCGCCGCGACGGCGGCGCGGGCGGAGCGGCGCAGGTTCGCGTCGTCGAAGTTCGCGAGCCGGTTCGCGGTGGCCCGGACCTCGCGGCGCATCCGCCGCTCCTCCCACGCCATCACGGACTCGTGCGCGCCCATCCGGGTCAGCAGGACGCCGATCGCGTCCCCGTCCCGGACGACGACCCGGTCCGCCCCGCGCACCTCGCGCGCCTTGGCCGTGACGCCGAGCCGGCGCGCGGCGCCGACGAGCGCCATCGCCGCCTCGGGCCCGGGGCAGGTGACCTCGAGCGCGGAGCTGCGCCCGGGCTCGGTGAGCGAGCCGTGGGCGAGGAAGGCACCCCGCCAGGCCGCCTCCGCGTCCTCCAGGTCCCCGGAGACGACCGCGGGCGGCAGCCCCCGCACCGGACGCCCGCGGGAGTCCAGCAGGCCCGTCTGGCGGGCCAGGCCCTCGCCGTCGCGCACGACCCGGATCACGTACCGGGCGCTGCGCCGCAACCCGCCGGCCGTGATCACGTGGGCCTCGCACTGGTGCCCGTAGAGATCGTGGATGTCCTTGCGGAGCCGCCGCGCCACGGAGCCGGTGTCCACCTCGGCCTCGATCACGACCCGGCCGCCGACGATGTGCAGCCCGCCCGCGAACCGCAGCAGGGACGCGACCTCGGCCTTCCGGTTGGACGGCTTCGTCACGACCAACCTGCTGAGCTCGTCCTTGACCGCGGATGTCATCGCCATCGCCCGCACCTCCCCCGGGGGCCCACCGCGCTCGCCGCGCCGGACCCGTCGCCCTCTCGCCCCACAGTCACTGTCCTACTGTCACGTTCACGCGCTCACGTTCATCACCGTTACGGCCATACGGTCACATACTCGCCACTCTGGGTCACCGGGCCCCCGCCCGGTCCCCCGTTCTGCGTGGTCCTGCTTCTCCCCCGCCGAGACCTCCCGTGTCGGGATCCCTCCGGCCGAGATCCGTGAGGACCTCCCGCAGGGCCACCGCCACGGCGGCCGGATCGTGCCTCGGCACGAGCGGATCGGCCGCCGCGACCGGGGCGAGGTGCACCCGGCCGTCCGCGACCATCATGTCCCGTGCCGTTCGGCGCAGGCGATGCGGTACCGCCACCGCACCCACGTCCGCCAGGACCGCGTCGAACCGCAGCTGCGGAGCATGCTGCGCGAGCACCGCGAGATGCTGCTCGGGGGAGAAGTCCGTCGTCTCCCCCGGCTCCGGTGCGAGATTCAGCACCACCACGCGGCGCGCGGCCGTCTCCGCCAGCGCGGCCCGCAGCTCCGGCACCAGCAGGTGCGGCAGGACGCTGGTGAACCACGAGCCCGGCCCGAGGAGCACGACGTCCGCCGCGAGGACCGCCGCCACGGCCTGCGGGCAGGCGGGCGGCTCCGCCGGGCGCAGGGACAGCCGTTCCACCCGGCCCGGGGTCGAGGCGACGGCGACCTGGCCGCGGATATGGTGCGTCCGCGACCCGGGCGCGTCCGGGTCGAGCCCGCTGACGTCCGCCTCGATGTCCAGCGGGACCGTGCACATGGGCAGCACCCGGCCCGCGACGCCGAGCAGCCGGCTCATCTCGTCCAGCGCGGCGACCGGGTTCCCGAGGGTCTCCATCAGCCCGGCGAGCAGCAGGTTCCCGACGGCGTGCCCCGCCATCGCGCCGGTGCCGCCGAAGCGGTGCTGCACCAGGGTGGACCAGCGGCGGCCGGCCTCGTCGTCCGCGGCGAGGGCGGACAGCGCCATCCGCAGGTCCCCCGGCGGCAGGATGCCGCCCATCTCCCTGCGCAGCCGGCCCGAGGAGCCGCCGTCGTCCGCGACCGTGACGACGGCGGTGACGTCCGTGACCTCCGGCACCAGCCGCAGGGCACAGAGCGTGGCGTGCAGGCCGTGCCCGCCGCCCAGCGCGACCGCTCGCATGCTCACTCCCGTCCCAGGTCCCGGTGCGAGACGCTGACCGTCACCCCGGGGAACGCGCCGCTCCCCGCGTCCGCGGACAGCCTGCGCGCCAGCTCCTCGCTGATCGCGACGCTGCGGTGCTTCCCGCCGGTGCAGCCGACGGACACCGCGAGGTAGCGCTTGCCCTCGCGCCGGAACCCGGCCCCCACCAGGGACAGCAGGTCCAGGTAGCGGGTGATGAACTCCTCCGCCCCCTCCTGGCTCAGCACGTAGTCCCGCACGTCGGGATCCCGGCCGGTGTGCTCGCGCAGCTCCGGGATCCAGTGCGGGTTGGGCAGGAACCGCATGTCCACGACCAGGTCGGAGTCCATCGGGATGCCGTACTTGTAGCCGAAGGACATGACGTTGATCCGGGTGGACTGCGCCGCGTCGTCGAAGCTGCTCTCGATCCGGTCCCGGAGCTGGTGGACGGACAGGTTGGACGTGTCCACGAGCAGGTCCGCGGCCTCGCGCAGCGGGCGCAGCAGCTCCCGCTCGGCGGTGATGCCGTCGACCAGCCTGCCGTCGCCCTGCAGCGGGTGGCTGCGCCGGTTCTGCTCGAAGCGGCGCACCAGCACCGCGTCCGTGGCCTCGAGGAACATCAGCCGGGGCTTGTAGCCGCGGGAGTCCAGGTCCTTCAGCACGGCGCCGAGGTCCGCGGTGAAGGCCCGGCTCCGCACGTCCATGACCACGGCGATGCGGGTGACGTCCCCCTTCGCGCGGGCGCCGAGATCCACCATCGTGGCGATCAGCTCGGGCGGCAGGTTGTCCACGACGAACCAGCCGAGGTCCTCCAGGACCTTCGCCGCGGTGCTGCGTCCGGCCCCGGACAGGCCGCTGACCAGCGCGACCTCGATGCCCGAGGGGACGGGCTCCTCGCGGCTCACGCGTCCGCCGTCCGTTCGGTCGACCGTCCGGCGGGGCTCTCCTCGGCGTGCAGCGCCGCGACCACCGCCTCGGCCGTCCGCGTCCCGAAGCCGGGGAGGGCGGCGATCTCGCCCACCTCCGCGGCCCGGATCTTCTTCACCGATCCGAAGTGTTTGAGCAGGGCCTGGCGGCGGGCCGGGCCGAGCCCGGGCACCGCGTCCAGTACAGAGGTCACCATGCCCTTGGAACGACGCTGGCGGTGATAGGTGATCGCGAACCGGTGCGCCTCGTCCCGGATCCGCTGGAGCAGGTACAGCGCCTCACTCGTCCGGGAGAGGATCACCGGGTCCGGATCCCCCGGGAGCCAGACCTCCTCCAGCCGCTTCGCGAGCCCGCAGACGGCCACGTCCGTGATCCCGAGCTCGGCCATGACGTCCGCCGCGGCCTCGACCTGGGGCTGCCCGCCGTCGACGACGAGGAGGTTCGGCGGGTACGCGAACCTGCGCGGGCGGCCGGTCGTCGGGTCGATGCCCGTGCGCACGGCCGGTTCCGCGGGGTCGCCGTCGATCTCGCCGGAGGTGTCGATGTCCGGGCGTTCGGTGCCGATCTCCCCGTCGTTACGCCCCCCGCCGCCGTCCCCGCCCGAGGTCTCGGTCAGATAGCGCCGGAAACGCCGCCGGACGACCTCCGCGATCGACGCGACGTCCCCGCCCTCGGCGCCGTCACGCACCTCGAACCGGCGGTAGTCCGACTTCTTCGCCAGGCCGTCCTCGAACACGACCAGCGAGGCGACGACGTTCGTGCCCTGCACGTGGCTGACGTCGATGCACTCGATGCGCAGCGGCGCGGAGTCCAGCCCCAGGCCGTCCTGGATCTCCTGCAGCGCGGCCGAGCGGGCCGTGAGGTCCCCGGCCCGGCGCAGCTTGTGCTGGGCGAAGGACTCCTTGGCGTTGCGCTCGACGGTCTCGGCGAGCGCCCGCTTGTCCCCCCGCTGCGGGACCCGCAGCTGGGCCCGGGAGCCCCGCAGCTCCGTCAGCCACTGCGCGAGCGCGTCCGCCTCGGGCGGCAGCTCGGGGACCAGGATCTCCCTGGGGACGGGCTGGGAGGCGTCGTCCGCGGAGCCCGCGAGCGCCGCCTGCTCGCCGTAGAACTGGGTGACGAAGCGCTCGACGAGCTGGGCGGTGTCCGTGGGCTCGACCTTGTCGATCACCCACCCGCGCTGCCCGCGGACCCGGCCCCCGCGCACGTGGAAGACCTGGACCGCGGCCTCCAGCTCGTCCTGGGCGAACGCGACGACGTCCGCGTCCGTGCCGTCCCCGAGCACGACGGCCTGCTTCTCCATCGCCCGCTTCAGCGCGCCGACGTCGTCCCGCAGCCGGGCGGCGCGCTCGAACTCCAGGTTGTCCGACGCCTCGGCCATCTTCTGCTCGAGCTGGCGGACGAGGTGGTCCGTGCGGCCGGCGAGGAAGTCCGTGAAGTCCGTGACGATGTCGCGGTGCTCCTCGGCCGTGACCCGGCCGACACACGGCGCCGAGCACTTGTCGATGTAGCCGAGCAGGCACGGCCTGCCGATCTGGCCGTGCCTCTTGAACACACCCGCGCTGCACGTGCGGGCGGGGAAGACGCGCAGCAGCATGTCGAGCGTCTCGCGGATCGCCCAGGCGTGGGCGTAGGGGCCGAAGTAGCGCACGCCCTTGCGCCGGGGGCCGCGGTAGACGTGCAGCCGGGGGAACTCCTCGTTCATCGTCACCGCGAGCACCGGGTAGGTCTTGTCGTCGCGGTAGCGGACGTTGAAGCGGGGATCGAACTCCTTGATCCAGTTGTACTCGAGCTGCAGCGCCTCGACCTCGGTGGACACGACCGTCCACTGGACGTGCGCGGCGGTGGTGACCATCTGGCGGGTGCGCGGGTGCAGGCCCGAGGGATCCGCGAAGTAGGAGTTGAGCCGCTGGCGCAGGCTCTTCGCCTTCCCGACGTAGATCACCCGGCCCGCCGCGTCCGAGAAGCGGTACACCCCGGGGGCCTCCGGGATGGTCCCCGTGGCCGGCCGGTACGTGGAGGGGTCTGACATGGCGTCGTCCAGAGTAGGACCGCCCACCGACGGCCGCTGCCGCCGCCCGCCTCGAACGTGGCGGTGCGGGCGGGTGTAGAGGTGGTCCCGTTCGCCGTCGCGGCCGCGCCGGAGCGGAATTGTCGGTGGGGTCCGGTAGACCTTGCCGACGAGTAGAACGCCCGTTCGAAGGAGGCTCCCCGTGCCGACCATCCGCTCCCCCCTCTCCCCCGAGGACCTCTCCGCCGTCGGAGACCGGAGCGCCGGCTCCGCCCGGCTCGACCGCATCCGCAAGCTCCTCGCCAAGGCCGAACGCGCCGGCACCCCGGCCGAGGCCGAGACCTACAACGCCAAGGCCCTCGAGCTGATGGCGCGGCACGGCATCGACGAGGCGCTGCTCGCCGCGGACGACCCGCGGCGGGACGAGATCGGCGCCGCACGCATCGCGATGGAGGACCCGTACTCCGCCGGCAAGGCGCGGCTGCTCGGGTGGACCGCCGCGGCCCTGCGCTGCCGGTGGCTCATGCACGGGGCGCGTGGCGGCAGGGTGGAGGCCGTCACCGTGTTCGGGTTCGCCTCGGACCGGGAGCGGGTGGAGCTGCTCTACACGTCGCTGCTGCTGCAGGCCTCCACGGAGCTGGTGCGGCTGCGCCCGCCGTCCGGGAGCGAGTCCGTGGCCGCGTACCGGCGGTCGTGGCTGCAGGGCTTCGCCGCGCAGGTCCACCAACGCCTCGTGGAGGCGGAGAGCCGGGCGGCCCGGGACGCGGCGCACCGCACGGCGGGGAGCTCGTCCACCGCACTCGTGCTGGTGGACCGGGAGTCCCGGGTGGAACGGGCCTACGCCGACGCGTTCCCCCGGCTCGCCCGGGCCCGGCGCCCGGAGCTGTCCGGGACCGGCTTCGCGGACGGGGCGGCGGCCGGGGCCCGGGCGGACCTCGGGGGCACCGCGGTGGGCGGGCCGCGGCGCGCCGTGGGGGCCTGAGGGCCCGCTCAGCCGGGGAGGTCGAGCAACTGCTCGACGACGTCGTCCACCCGCTGCGCGCTGACGTGCGGCGCGTCGAGGCTCTCCGGGAGCCCGCCCTCCTGCCGCAGCGCCAGCCCGCCGAGCAGCCCCGCCCGCAGCGCCCCGTGCACGTCGCCGGGGTGCACGGAGATCAGCACCGTGCGGTCCCGGTCGGAGTGCACCGCGTCGCAGGCCATCCGGAAGGCCCGCGGGTCCGGGCACACCACGCCGAGATCGTCGGTACTCAGCGTGCCCCGCAGGTAGGTGCGCAGGCCGGCGCGGTCCAGGGCCGCGACGGCGTCCGCGCCACTGCCGAACGCCAGCGCGTAGGTGGGGATCCGGGCACCGGCCAGCCGCGCGAGGGCGAGCTCGGCGTCGTGGTGCGGGGGCAGGGTCAGGAAGCCCTCCATCACGTGGTGCAGCGCCTCGTCGGACAGGACGTGCTGGGTGGTGCTGCGCAGCGCCTGCAGGCCCGTGGTGGCGAACGTGCCGGGGGTGCCGCTCAACGCCCGCGCGTAGCCGTCGCGGGCGGCCCGGGCGAGGAACAGGTCGCACTCGTGCTCGGGCCTGCCCACGTCCACGAACCGTCCGCGCAGGGCGTCGAGCCGCAGGATGGTGTCGTAGACGTCGAGGATCGCGACCCGCGGGCGGCGGGGTGGCGCGCGCAGCTCGGGTGCCGAGGCCACGACGGTCCCGGTGCGGACGCGCCCGTTCCGCCCACCCGGAGCCCCTGCTGTCCCGTCCCGCCCGTTCGTGCGCACTGCCATCACGCGATCACCTCACCGCCGTGGCAGGCTGCCCCGCCCGGGGCAAGCGTACCCAGCCGATCACCGTGCGTCATGATCTGCGGGAGAACGGTCCGCGATCGCTCGATCACACTCCGTGTCTCGAGCGGGTCCTTCAGGAGGTGGTGGACTGCTGCCCGGCGTGGAGGGCGCGCAGCGCGCGGATCGCGTCGACCGCGTGCTGCCGGTCCACCGCCTGGATCGCGAGCACCGGCAGGTACTCGTCGTCCGGGAGGTCCAGCCGGGCCCACGAGGCGCCGTCCGGGAAGGCGATCCCGCGCACGTCCTCCCACCGGAGGTACTTCGGCAGCACGGTGTTGCGGACCTCGATGCCGCGGGAGTCCGCGCGCACCCGCGGCCGGGCGAACAGCAGGATCCCGGCGGCGATGAAGGCACCGAGCAACACCATGGACACCTGGTCCGCCAGGCGGAAGAACACCCCGGTCTCGCTGGTCCGCAGGATCACCGCGATCACCACGAAGAGGCCGAGGGTGAGGACCGCCCCGATCCAGGCGAGGCGCAGGGCGAGCCGCGGCCGGATGGTCACCGCGCCCTCACCGGTGCCCGGCCCGGGCTCCGCCCCGGCCGCACGGGCGCTCATGCCAGCCTGCGCAGGTCGGCGAGCACGATCGCGGTGAGCAGCGCGGCCGTCGTGGCCTCGCCGCCCTTGTCCTCGGCCGCGCCGGGGCGGCCACTGCGGTCCAGGGCCTGCTCGAGCGTGTCCGTGGTCAGCACCCCGTTGCCCACCGGCGTGCTCTCGTCGAGCGCGATGCGGGTCAGCCCCGCGGTGACCGAGTCGCAGACGTACTCGAAGTGCGGGGTGCCGCCCCGCACCACGACCCCGAGGGCGACGGCAGCGTCGTGCGTCCGGGCGAGCTCCTGCACGACGACGGGCAGCTCGATCGTCCCGGGCACCCGGACGACGGTGGGGACGGCCCCGGCCTTCTCCGCCACGGACAACGCCCGCTCGAGCAGGGTGTCCACGACCTCCGCGTGCCAGCTCGCCGCGGCGATGCCGATCCGCAACCCGCGGGCTCCGCTCAGGTCTCCCTCGCCGGTGGGCCTGCCCTCGCCGCTCATGAACCCGCTCCCCCGCTCGTCCGCACGCCGATCGTCATGCGCCCATCATCGCGTACCCGTCGTCCCGCCCGCCGGGGTGTCAGAGTCCGGAGGGATCGGACAGGTTGCCGTGGCCGTAGGCGTCGTCCCCGAGGTCCGGCAGGTCGTGCCCCATCCGGTCCCGTTTGGTACGCAGGTAGCGCAGGTTCTCCGGGTTCGGCCGGATCGGCATCGCGATGCGCTCGGTGATCCGCAGCCCGTACCCCTCGAGCCCGGCGCGCTTGTCCGGGTTGTTGGTGAGCAGCCGCATGGACTTGACGCCGAGGTCGTTGAGGATCTGCGCGCCGATGCCGTAGTCCCGGGCGTCCGCCGGCAGGCCCATCGCCAGGTTCGCGTCGACGGTGTCCGCGCCGGCCTCCTGCAGCTGGTAGGCCTGCAGCTTGTGGAGCAGGCCGATGCCGCGGCCCTCCTGCCCGCGCATGTAGAGCACCACGCCGCGACCCTCCCGGGCGACCGCCTCGAGGGCCGCGTCGAGCTGGGGCCCGCAGTCGCAGCGCAGCGAGCCCATCACGTCACCGGTGAGGCACTCGGAGTGCACCCGGACCAGGACGTCCTCCCCGGTCCCCTCCGGCGTCGCGACGTCCCCGCGCACCATCGCGATGTGCTCGATGCCGTCGAGCAGGGAGTCGTAGCCGTAGGCGACGAACTCACCGTGCTCGGTGGGGATCCGGGCCTGGGCGACGCGCACGATGTGCTTCTCGAACCGGCGCCGGTAGGCGATCAGGTCCGCGATCGTCACCAGGGTCAGGTCGTGGGCCTCCGCGAAGACCCGGAGCTCGTCGCCGCGGGCCATCTCGCCGTCGTCCTTCTGGGAGACGATCTCGCAGAGCGCACCGGCCGGGTTGAGCCCGGCCATCCGGGTGAGGTCCACGGCGGCCTCGGTGTGCCCCGGCCGGCGCAGCACCCCGCCCTCGCGGGCCCGCAGCGGCAGCACGTGGCCGGGCCGGACCAGGTCCTTCGCCTGGGTCGTCGGGGCGCCCAGCAGGCGGATCGTGTGGGCGCGGTCGGAGGCGGAGATCCCGGTGGTCACGCCCTCCTTCGCGTCGACGGTCACGGTGAACGCGGTGCGGTAGTTGTCCGCGTTGGTGTGGTGCATCGGCGGCAGGTCCAGCCGGTCGCACTCGCTGTCGGTGATCGCGACGCAGACGTAGCCGGAGGTGTAGCGCACGACGAACGACACGAGCTCCGGCGTCGCCTTCTCGGCGGCGAAGATCAGGTCGCCCTCGTTCTCGCGGTCCTCGTCGTCGACGACGACGACGGCCTTGCCCTCCGCGAGGTCCCGCAGGGCCCGCTCGATGCTCTCGAACCCCCCGCCGAGGCCGGCGGCGGCCGCCTGCCCGAGGACCGCGGGTGCGCCCGTACGCGTGTCCGCCATCAGGACCGAGCCTCCTCAGCAGCACCACCGGTGTAGCCGACGGTGAGTCGTTCGACGTACTTCGCCACGATGTCCACCTCGAGGTTGACCGGGTCCCCCGGCCCGCGCCCGCCGAGGGTGGTGTCCGCCAGCGTGGTCGGGATCAGCGCGACGGTGAACGAGTCCGCGTCCACGGCCGCGACCGTCAGCGACACGCCGTCCACGCAGATCGAGCCCTTCTCCACCACGTAGCGGGACAGCTCGGCGGGCAGGCTGAAGCGCACCTCGTCGCTGCGTTCGCCGGGCGTGCGCCCGAGCAGCGTGCCGACGCCGTCGACATGGCCCTGCACGATGTGTCCGCCGAGGCGTCCACCCGCGGGCAGCGCGCGCTCGAGGTTCACCTTCGAGCCGGCCACGACCGCGCCCAGCGACGTGCGCTTGAGCGTCTCGGGGACGAGCTCGAGCCGGAACAGCTCGTCGGTGGCGCCCTCGTCGTCGACCACGGTCAGGCAACACCCGTTCACCGCGATCGAGTCGCCGTGCGCCGCGTCGGTCGACACGCGCGGCCCCCGCACCGTCAGCACGACCACGTCGCCCGACGTCCGGACGTCGACGATCTCGCCGACCTCCTCCACGATCCCCGTGAACATCGAAGTATCTTCCCCCTCCAGGACCTGGCTGCTCAGCCCGGCGTCGTGTTGATGTGCAACCGCGGCAGCGCGGCGATCGTTCCCATCCCGCTCAGCCCGCCCAGCGGTGCGGCGACGCCGCGGCGGCCTGCTCGCGCAGGGCGCGCACCGCCCGCCCCGGGTCCTCGGCGCCGTAGACCGCGGAACCGGCGACGAAGCAGTCCACCCCGGCCTCCGCCGCGGCCTCGACGGTGTCCGCCGCGATCCCGCCGTCGATCTCGACGAGCAGCGTGAGGTGCCCGGTGTCCACGAGCCGGCGCGCGGTGCGGACCTTGTCCAGCACCTCCGGCATGAACCTCTGGCCGCCGAAACCGGGCTCGACGCTCATCACCAGCAGCGTGTCGTAGTGCTTGAGGACCTCGACGTAGGGCTCCAGCGGCGTCCCCGGCTTGATCGACAACCCGGCCCTGGCCCCGGCCGCGCGCAGGTTCTTCGCCAGCATGACCGGGTCCCTCGCCGCCTCGACGTGCACGGTGACGTTGTACGCCCCCGCCTCGGCGTAACCGGGGGCCCAGCGGTCCGGGTCCTCGATCATGAGGTGGCAGTCGATCGGCGTGGCCGTCGCGCCGAGCAGGGACTTCACCACGGGCAGGCCGAGGGTCAGGTTCGGGACGAAGTGCGCGTCCATGACGTCCACGTGCAGCCAGTCCGCCCCACCGTCGCCGGACGAGACGACGGCCGCCTCGTCCGCGAGATGGGCGAAGTCCGCGGACAGGATGCTCGGGGCGATCAGAGGACGGGCGTACACGCCGGAGAGGTTACTGCCCGGTCGCGGGAGTGGGCGGGTCCGGCGGGTGGTGTTGCCCACCCGCCGGGTCAGCCGGTGCGCCGGATGAGGGTCAGGAACATCGCGTCGGTGCCGTGCCGGTGGGGCCAGAGCTGGATCGACGGCCCGTCGCCGAGCGCGGGCACGCCGTCGAGGTAGGGCCGCGCGTCGACCCGCTCGACGGTGACGCCGAGGTCCTTGCGCCGCAGCACGGCGCCCACCACGCCGACGGTCTCCGCGAGGTGCGGCGAGCACGTCACGTAGGCGACGACGCCGCCGACGCGCACGTGCCGCAGCGCCGCGGTGAGCAGCTCACGCTGCAGCTTCGCCAACGTCGACACGTCCTCGGGCTTGCGCCGCCACCGGGCCTCGGGGCGGCGGCGCAGGGCCCCCAGCCCGGTGCACGGGGCGTCGACGAGGACCCGGTCGAACACGCCGTCGGGCAGCGGCGCCTCCCGGCCGTCCGCGGTGTGCACGGTCACCGGCAGGCCCTTGACGGTCCTGCGGACCAGGTCCGCCCGGTGCTCGGACGGCTCGACGGCGTCCAGGCTGCCCCCGTCGAGGGCGGCGAGCCCGCCCAGCAGCGCGGCCTTGCCCCCGGGCCCGGCGCACAGGTCCAGCCAGCGGCCCGTGTCCGGCCCGTCGAGCTCCGCCCGGGACAGCGCGAGCGCGACGAGCTGGCTGCCCTCGTCCTGCACCAGAGCCATGCCCTCGCGGATCGCGTCGATCTCCCCGACGTCCCCGCCGCCGGTGCCGAGGTGCACCCCGTACGGCGAGTACGGCGCCTCCTCACCCCCGGTGACGAGCGCGAGCTCCTCGGCGGTGATGTCCCCGGGGCGGGCCACGAGGTGCACCGACGGCCGGGCGTCGTCCGCCTCGAGGGCGGCGTCGAGCTCCTCCTTGCCGCCCAGCGCGTCCGCGAAGGCCTGGCCGATCCACTTCGGGTGAGCGTGCACGAACGACGCGTGCCCGACCTGGTCCTCGGCGGCGTCCGGCGCGAGCTGGGCGACCCAGGCCGCCTCGTCCTTCTCCGCGACCTTGCGCAGGATCGCGTTGACGAACCCGGACGACCGGGTGCCCGCGATCCCGCGGACGATGTCCACGGTGGTCCCGACCGCGGCGTGCGACGGGACCCGGGTGCGCAGCAGCTGGTAGGTGCCGAGCCGCATCGCGTCGATCAGCGGGGCCTCGATGCGGTGCAGCGGGCGGTCCGCACAGGCCTGGATCACGGCGTCCAGCAGGCCCTGGGCCCGCAGCGTCCCGTAGCCGAGCTCGGTGGCCAGGCCCGCGTCCCGGTCCTTGAGCCGGTGCTGGCGCAGGATCGCCGGGAACGCCAGGTTGGCGTAGGCGTCCCGCTCGCGCACCGCGGTGAGCAGGTCGAACGCCGCCTGGCGGGCCGCGTCCTCACTCGGCGGCCCGGCCGGGCTCTCGCGGCGCGGGGGCGGGCCGGAGTTGCGGGGACCGGACGGGCGGCCCCTGCGGGCGGTGTCGCCGGTGGGGCGGACCCCGCCCCCGGAGCGTCGCTCGCCACCTCCGCCGCGGCGGTCCGGGCCTCCGGCACGACGCTCTCCGCCCCCGGAACGCCGATCTCCGGCGGAGCCCCCGGCACCCCGGTGGTCCCCGCCGCGCGGGGCGTCCGGACGGCCGGTGCCGGAGCGCCGGTCACCGCCCCGGGGCCCTCCCCCGGAGCGGCCGCCCGCCGATTCCCGCGGGCCGCCGGCCTGACCACGGCCGCCTCGGTCGGGTCGGTCGCCGTCCGGGCGGTCGGGGTCGGGTCGCTGCTCCGCGCTCACGCGGGGGTCCTCTCGTCGGTGTGCGGGTGGTGCGGGTTCGGGTCGGGCAGGCGGGTCCGCGCGGGGTGATCCCCGTTCGGGAACACCCCGCCGCGTTCGCCGCGGCCATGCGCGCCGAACCGGTGATCAGGGACGTCCGGCGGTCTCACGCGAGCGACTCGCCCGTCTCGATCCGCATGCCGCGGGCCCAGTCCGCCGCCGGCATCGCCCGCTTGCCCACGGGCCGGACCTCGCCGAGCTCGACGGGCACGGTGGCGGTCCCGGCGAGGACCCGCTTCTTCTCGACGTGCAGGACGCCGGCTCCCAGGTCGATCTCGCCCGTCCGCACCGGGGTGACCGGCCCGATCCCGAGCCGCGCCTCCCGGAAGGTGCACCAGGCGCCGGGTTCCGGGGTCACCGCCCGGACCAGCCGGTCCAGCGCGATCGCCGTCCCGGACCAGTCCAGCCGCGCGTCGTCCACCGTGATCTTGGGGGCGTGCGAGACACCCTCCTCGGGCTGCGGGACGGCCCGCAGCGTCCCGTCCTCGATCCCGTCCATCGTCGCGACGAGGAGCCGGGCGCCCGAGCGGGCGAGCCGGTCCAGCAGCGCCCCCGCGGTGTCCGCGGCGCCGATCGTCTCCGTCACCACGCCGTAGGTCGGCCCGGTGTCCAGGCCCTCCTCCAGCAGGAAGGTGGTGGCGCCGGTGACCTCGTCCCCGTGGAGCACGGCGGCCTGGACCGGCGCCGCCCCGCGCCAGGCGGGCAGCAGCGAGAAGTGCAGGTTGATCCAGCCGTGGACGGGCACGTCCAGCGCCACCCGCGGCAGGAGCGCCCCGTACGCGACGACCGGCGCACAGTCCGGTGCCAGCTCGCGCAGCGCGTCCAGGAACTCCGGCTCCTTCGGGCGCCGCGGGGTCAGCACCGGGATCCCGGCCTTGTCCGCGAGCTCCCCGACGGGTGAGCGGCTCAGCTTGCGCCCCCGGCCGGACGGCGCGTCCGGCCTGGTCAGGACCGCGACGACCTCGTGGCGCGGGGAGTCGAGCAGCGCCTGCAGGGCGGGTACCGCGGGGGCCGGGGTGCCCGCGAAGAGCAGCCTCACCGGGCCTTCCCGAACATGGGGTGCGGGCTGGCCTTCACGACCGGCACCGGGGTCCCCGCCCGGCCGAACCACTCCGCGGCCCGGATCTCGGCCATCGCGAGCTTGCGCGTCTCGGCGTCGAGCCGGTCCACGAACAGCACCCCGTCGAGGTGGTCCGTCTCGTGCTGGAGGCAGCGGGCGACGCGCTCGGTGCCCTCGACCGTGACCGGCTCGCCGTGCATGTCCCACCCGCGCCCGACGACCGTCAGCTTCCGCCGGCAGTCCCAGCCGAGACCGGGGATGGACAGGCAGCCCTCCGGGCCGACCTGCTCGTCGTCCCCGACGGCGTCCCAGCTCGGATTGATCAGGTGCCCGGCGACGCCGTCGACGTCGAAGGTGAACACGCGCAGGCTCACGCCGATCTGCGGCGCCGCGAGCCCGGCACCGCCCTCGTCGTGCATCGTGTCGGTGAGATCGGCGACCAGCTTGCGGAGCTCGGCGTCGAACGTGGTGACCTCGGTGGCACGGCTGCGCAGCACCGGGTCTCCGAAGAGCCGGACGGGCTGGACGGACACGGATCTCCCTGGAGAGCAGTACGGACGGGGACGACCGTTCATTGTGCCACGCGGCTGATGATCAGCCGATCTCGCTGGGGTCCAACCGCACACGGACCGGATCCGGGGCCTTGCGCGACGTGCGGGTGGCCTGCGCCGCGGCGAGCGCGGCGGCCAGCGCCCGGCCCCCGCTGCGCGGCACCCGCAACAGCGCCCGCTCCCGGGGGTCCTTCTCGTCCTCACCCGGCACCGGCTCGATCTCCACCGGCCCCAGCAGCTCCACGATCTGCGCCACCCGGGGATCGGCCAGGACCGCCTCGGACACGTCCGCCACGGAACCGGGGCTGCCCTCCACCGCCGCCATCCGCACCGCCGGCGGGAACCCGACCTCCGTGCGCGAGGCCAGCTCGTCCGCGGCGAACCCGGCCGGGTCCCAGCGCACCAGCGCCTGGACCACCGGGATCGACGAGTCCGCGACGACGATCACCCGGCCGCCGTCGGTGTGCGGGACGACCAGACCCGCCGCGCCGAGCCAGCGCCGGAACGCCTCCTCCGTGACCCGCAGGTCCGGCCGGGAGAGCATGGCCCAGCCGTCGAGCAGCAGCGCGGCGCCGTATCCGCCCTCCGCGGCCGGCTCCGCCCCCGGGGTCGCGACGACGATCTCCGGCTTGCCCGGGACGCCCGCCAGGACCGGCGCCCCGCCGCCGGACGTCCGCACGGTCGTACCCGGGAACGCGCGGCCCAGCTCCTCGGCCGTCCGCCGGGAGCCGACCACACCGGCCCGCAGCCGACGGCCCCCGCACGCACCGCAGCGGAAGGCGGTCTCGGCGCGGCCGCACCACCGGCACGTCGGCAGGCCGGGATCGTGGTCGGTGCCGCCGCGCGGCAGCCCGAGCGGCCCGGCGCAGTGCCGGCACCGCGCGGAGTCCCGGCAGGAGGCGCAGGACAGCCACGGCAGGTACCCGGCGCGAGGCACCTGGACCAGCACCGGGCGGCCCGCGGCGAGCGCGGCCCGCGCGGCCTCGAACGCGACCCCCGGGACGCGCGCGGCCCGCGCGTTCGGGTCCCGGGCGAGCTGCGTGTCCGTCTCGCCGATCGCGGTGACGCGGGGGGCGGCCTCCCGCACGACGGCCCGCTCCGCGACGATCGCCGCCGCCCACCGGGACTCGACGAGCAGGTGGGCCTCCGCGGTGCGGGCGTAACCGCCGATCAGCAGGGCCGCCCCCGCGGCGTGGGCGCGCAGCACCAGCACGTCCCGGACCTGCGGATACGGTGAGCGCGGCTCGGAGTGGAGATCGTCCCCGTCGTCCCAGACCGCGAGCAGGCCGAGGTCCGCGACGGGGGCGAACGCCGCGGACCGGGTGCCGACGACGACCGGGACCTCCCCGCGCCGCACCGCGAGCCAGCGGCGGTACCGCTCGGCGGGCCCGAGGTCCGCGCTCAGCGCCACGACCGCATCGGGGCCGACCAGGCCGGCGCAGGCGGCGTGCACGGCGTCGACGTCCCGCTGGTCCGGGAGCACGATCAGGGCGCCGCGACCGGCCGCGCGGGTGGCCGCGACGGCCTCGGCGAGCCGCACCGCCCAGTCCTCGCCCGGCAACGCCTGCCAGACGGCGTGCGCGGCCTTCCCCGAGCGCAGCGCGTCGAGGTAGGGGCCGCCCCGCGTGTAGCGCTCCCAGCCGGTGCGGGCGGGCACCTCGGGCGGGGTGATCTCGCGGTGCCTCGGCTCCTCGGCCTCCACCCGGGCGTGCCGCCCGGGGACGGCCAGGCGCAGCACGTCCGCCATCACCCCGGCGTAACGGTCCGCGACCGCACGGCAGAGCGTCGCGACCTCGGGGGTGAGCACGGGCTCGGCGGAGACGACCTTCTCGATCCACGCCAGCGTGCCGACGTGGGCCGTCTCGTCCGCGCGGTCGAGCAGGTAGCCGTCGATCAGCCGCCCGGCGAACCGCACGCGGACCCGGACACCCCGTACCGCGTCCGCGTCGAGATGGGCGGGCACGCGGTAGTCGAAGGGCCGGTCCAGGTGCGCCAGCGGGACGTCGACGGCGATCCGCGCCACGGAGTACGCGGGCGCGGCCTGCCACTCCCCGCGCGTGCTGCGTCCCTTGGGCGCAGCACCGGAGTTCTTACGCACCGAGCCGGACGCTGTCACGACCCCGTCCTACCAGCCTGCACCGACACTCCCCCGCACCCCCGCGAGTCGGGGTATTTCCGTCAC
>JAOZVV010000187.1 GCA_025869365.1 Pseudonocardia sp. | reverse complement strand
TGCGCGGAGGTGCGGACGGCCTCGAACTCTGGGGAACTCACGCGCACCAGGTTACGGCGCCGCGCCCGCGTCGGGCACGGCATGTCCGACGCCTCAGGCGACCGGCTCGGCGTAGACGACGATGTTGTCCTCGTAGCTGCGGGTCGACCGGTCGAAGCGGCCGCCGCAGGTGATCAGGACCAGCCGTGGGGCGCCCGCGCGGTCGAACGTCTCCGGCGGCAGGGCGGCCTTCACGAACTCCCGCCGGGCCACGACCCGGTACGGCAGCACCGCTCCGCGCTCGCCGGTCAGCACGACGTGCTCGCCGACCGTCAGGTCCGGGAGCACCGCGAGGGCCCCGATCCCGGCCAGCCGGGAGTCGACGTGGCCGGCGACGACGACCGTCCCCGTGCCGGAGCCGGCGAGCGCGCCGGGCGCCCACCAGCCGACGGTCTGCGGCGGGTCCGGGATGAACAGCGCGCCGTCCGGGCCGGTGCCCACCGGGACGACCGGCGCCGTGACCGCGCGGTCCGGCAGATCGAGCCGGACGGGTACCTCGCCGGCGAAGACCGGCGGGGCGACCTGCCCTGAGGAGACCTGCCCTGAGGAGACCTGCGCTGGGGAGACCGGTGGCGCGGGGACCGGGGCGGCGCTCGGGACGTCCCCCACCGCCGTCGACCCGACGCGCGGTGCCTGCCCGCCGGTCGTGACCAGCACGACGCCGGTGACCAGGAGCGCCAGCCCGAGCAGGGCGAGGAACACCGCCGGCCACCGACGTCGGGAGATCACCCGATCAGGACTCCGGGCGCGAGCGGCGCGTCCACACCGCGGCACCGCCGATCAGCACGAGGCCGGCCCCGCCGAGCGCCAGCGGCAGCAGCGGGGCGCTCTCGGACGCGGCCTGGCCGCCCGTGCCCGCGTTCACCGAGCCGGGCGTCGCGGCCCCGGCGGACGAGGCCGCGGACTGCACCTTCGCCGCCAGCGCGTCCAGCTTGGCCAGCGCATCCCTGGCCGCGGCCTTGGCCTCCGGGGAGGCGTTCGGATCGTTCAGCACGGCGTTGGCAGCGGTCCGGGCCTGCTCGATCAGCGTCGTCGCCGCCTGCAGCCACGCGGCGTCGAAGGGCTGGCCGGAACGGGACTGGAGGTCCGCGATCAGCGACTGCTGCTGCGCGTCGAGCTGGTCGCCGAGCACCACGCCCTGGGCGGTCGCGGCCTGCTTGACCTGGTCCAGCAGCGCCTGGCCCTGGCTGGTGAGGTCCGGTGCGAGGCCCTTGACCTGGTCACCGACCCCCTGGTCCGTACCGAGGCCACCCAGCGCGACAAGCGCGAGCGCGCCCTGGTTCGCCTGGCCGAAAGCCTGCCGGGTGGCGTCGGAGACCTGGCCGGCGGCGGCCCCGGGGTTCGGCGGAGCGGCCTGGCCGGGCGTCGGCATCGCCGGCGCCTGCTCCCCGGACGAGCAGGCCGCGGCTCCGGTCAAGGCGACCGCGACGAGCATCGTCCCGGCAGCGACCCTGGCCGACCGGGCCGGGCCGGGACGGTTCTTGATGTGGTTCCCCCGAAGTGTGCTCACGGCCGCTGAGTATCGCCTCGTGGCGAACCGGCGCAAGTCGGGGCGCTCCTTCAGGTGGAGCAGTGGTTTCACCTGTGTGGCGGAATCCTCGCAGGGGTACTGGGGGGCGGCACGACTGGTCCGATGTCGCCGTCGGGGGCCTCGTCGAGATCGACGATCACGGGCGCATGATCGCTCGGGCCGCTGCCCTTGCGGGCCTTGCGGTCGATCCACGCCGCCTGCACGCGCTGCGCCGCCGCGTCCCCGGTGAGGACCAGGTCGATCCGCATCCCGAGGTCCTGGTGGAAGCGACCGGCGCGGTAGTCCCAGTAGGAGAAGACCCGCTCGTCCGGCCAGCGGTCCCGGACGACGTCGTGCAGGCCGGTCGCCCGCAGCTGGGCGAGCGCGTCCCGCTCGGGCTTCGTGACGTGGGTCGAGTCGACGAACTGGCCCGGGTCCCACACGTCCGCGTCGGTGGGGGCGATGTTGATGTCCCCGGCGACGACCGTGCTCGCCGGGTCCCCCGCCGCCACCATCGCGCGCAGGGCGTCGAGCCAGCGCAGCTTGTAGGCGTAGTGCGGGTCCTCCGGGGTGCGGCCGTTGGGCACGTAGACCGAGGTCACGCGCAGCCCGCCGCAGGTGGCGGTGACCGCCCGGGCGTCCGGGGCGGTGTCGAAGACCGGCTCGTCCGGGAGGCCGCGCACGATGTCGTCGAGGCCGACCCGGGACAGCAGCGCGACGCCGTTCCAGCGGCCCTGGCCGTGGTGGGCGACCGCGTAGCCGCGCTCGGCCAGGACCGCGTCGAAGGCCTCGGCGAAGTCCGCGTCGGACAGCTTGGTCTCCTGCAGGCACACGACGTCCGGGGCCCGCTCGTCGAGCCAGGGCAGGAGCCGGGGGAGCCGGGACTTCGCGGAGTTCACGTTCCAGGTCGCGAGACGCACGGTCGTGGACCCTACTTCGTTCCCTCGGCCAGGTTCAGGAAAGCCACATTCATGAAAGATCCTTACATGAATGTGGCTTTCCTGAACCGCTTACGGGGTGGTGGGGAGGGTCCGGGAGGTCTCGGCCTTCAGCACCGTGCCGTTCTCCGTCGACGTGCCGGTGAAGACCGCCAGGGTGCCGACCGCGGGTTTGTCGCTCAGCGCGGAGACGTCGACCGTCCCCGTCAGCCCGCCCGCCTCGACGACGGTCGCCCGGTCCCCGGTCAGCGCGATCACGGTGCCGGTCACGCGCGCCTTCGGGGCCTGGACGGTCACCGCGGTCGCGTCGGCGCCCGTCCCGCTGACCCGGACGACGACCCGCTCACCGGCCGTCAGGTCCCCCAGCGCCGAGGCCGATCCCTGGACGCGGGTGCGGCCGTCGGCCTTCACCGTCACGTCCGCACCGCCGTCCCTGGTCACGACGAGGGTGGCGTTCGCGCTGGTCTTCACCACACCGACGAGCAGGGTGTCGTCCCCGATGGCCCGCCCGCGGCCGCCCCGGTCCCCGCCCCGCCCGGGGCCGCCCCGCTCCGGGCCGGCTCCCAGCAGGTCCGGGCCGCCGAGCTCGTCGCCGGATGCCGTCAGGCCGACGCCGCCGCGCCCACCGGGGCCGCCCCGGCCGGGCCCGCCCCCGGGGATCAGCAGCGCGGCCGCCACGACCCCGCCGACGAGCAGCAGCGCCAGCACCGCTCCCCCGCCGATCAGCCAGCGCCTGGACGGGCGCCGGCGGCGCTTCGCCGGGGCCACCTGCCGGGTCGGTTCCTCTTCGCTCATGGCTCCACGGTCGGACCGCGAGCTGTGCGGAACCTGAAGCCCACGGGTCCTTCAGCCGATCTTCAGCCGCGGGGGCGGAGAATGGGCCGGTGGGAGCCCGGGTGCTGGTCGTCGAGGACGCCGAGGCGATCCGTGCCGCCGTCCTCGCCGGGCTCGCCGAGGCGGGGTTCGACGCCACCGGCCGGCCCGACGGGCGCACGCTGGAGGACGACCTCGACGGCTACCGGCCCGACCTCGTCGTCCTGGACGTCATGCTCCCCGGCCGGGACGGGTTCGCCCTCCTGGAGGTCGTCCGGCGCAGCTGCGACGCCGGCGTCGTCATGCTCACCGCACGCGACGGCGTCGACGACCGGTTGCGCGGCCTGCACGGCGGCGCCGACGACTACGTGGTCAAGCCCTTCGCCCTGGCCGAGCTGACCGCCCGGGTCACGGCCGTGCTGCGCCGGATGGGCCGCACGCCCAGCACCGTCGAGGTCGGGGATCTCGTGGTGGACGCCGCGGCCGGGTCCGTGCGGCGCGGCGGGCGGCCCGTGGACGTCACCGCCACCGAGCTGCGGCTGCTGGAGTACCTGGCCGCGCAGCGGGGGCGGGTGGTGAGCAAGACGCAGATCCTCACCCGGATCTGGGGGTACACGGACTACGACCCCAATCTCGTCGAGGTGCACGTCTCCGCGCTGCGCCGCAAGCTCGGCGAGCCGCGGCTGCTGCACACCGTGCGCGGGCTCGGGTACGTGCTGCGGCCGGACGCGCCGTGAGAGCCGGGATGCTGCGGACCGTCTCCCTGCGCCGACGGGTGACCGCGCTGAGCATGATCGTGCTCGCCGTGGTGCTGCTCGTCGTCGGGGTGCTGACGGACGTGCTGGTGGCCGCCCAGACCCGGTCGGACCTGGACACCCGACTGCAGGCGCGGGCCGCGACCGCCGCCCGGCTCGTCGAACAGGGAGTGCGGCAGGGCGACCTCGTCCGCGAGATCGAGAGCCCCGGCGTGCACGCGTTCGTGACCGCCGGCGACGGGACGGTCTATCGCGACGGCCGCGGCCCCGGGCGGCGTGGCCCGGACTCCCGCACCGGGGACCGCGTCGTGCAGAGCGCGCTGCCGGACGGGAGCACGCTGACCCTCGTCGGGGACAGCAGCGAGGTGTCCGCGGACCAGCGACGCGTCCGTCGCACGATGTTCCTGCTGAGCATCGCCGCGCTGGTCGTCGCCGGGGTCGTCACGTTCGCCTCGACGCGGGTCGCGCTGGCCCCGCTCGACGCGATGACGGCGCTGGCCCGCTCGATCACCCGCGGGGACCGCGGCAGCAGGCTCGCGCCCACCCGGACGGACACCGAGCTCGGCCGGACCGCGGCTGCCTTCGACGCGATGCTCGACGCGCTGGAGGGCGCCGAGGCCAGCGCCCGCGCGTCCGAGTTCAGGACCCGGCAGTTCGTCGCGGACGCCGCGCACGAGCTGCGCACCCCGCTCGCCGGGGTGCAGGCCGCCGCGGAGGCCGCCGTCGCCCCCGGGCTCGCGCCGGAGGACCGGGACCGGCTGCACCTGCTGCTGCTCCGGGAGGCCCACCGCGCCGGACGGCTGGTCGACGACCTGCTCGTGCTGGCCAGGATCGACGCCGGCATCGAGCTGCGCCGCGAACCCGTCGACCTGCTGGAGCTGGCCCGGGGCGAGGTCGAGCGGGTCCGGCTGCTGGCGCCGGGGCTGGACGTCGGGCTGTCCGGTGAGGCGGTGACGGTCCTGGGCGACGCGCCGCGGCTGGCCCAGGTGCTCGCGAACCTGCTGGACAACGCGCGCCGGCACGCCGCCGGGCGGATCTCGGTGCAGGTCGGGGGCCCGGCCACCGTCACGGTGACCGACGACGGCCCGGGCGTCGCCCCCGCGGACCGGGAGCGGATCTTCGAACGTCTGGTGCGTCTGGACGAGGCCCGCTCGTCGGACGACGGGGGCGCGGGCCTTGGCCTCGCGATCGCCCGGGGGATCGCCCGGGCGCACGGCGGGGACCTGCGCTGCGTCGACCCGGGTGCGTCGGGCATGGCGAGGTTCGAGCTCCACCTCCCGGCTGCCCGAGGAGGTTCAGGAAAGCCACATTCATGAAGGATCCTTACATGAATGTGGCTTTCCTGAACTCCGGGCGGGCCACTCAGTCCTCGTCCGCCGGCGAGGCCTTGCGGACGTAGAGGAGGCGGTCCCCCCGCTCCAGGGCGTCCACCGTCGAGGCGTCGACCCGGTGCAGCTTCTCCCCCCGGACCACCCCCAGGACGATGTCGCTGAGGTGCCGCGGCGAGCCGCCGACCTCGGACTCCTCGATCTCCCGCTCGCTGATCGCGAAGCCCGCGTCCGGGGTCAGCAGGTCCTCGATGACCTCGACGACGCTCGGCGTGCGCGTCGCGACCCCGAGGAGGCGGCCCGCCGTCTCCGCCGACACGATCACCGACGTGGCACCGGACTGCCGCAGCAGGTGCACGTTCTCGGACTCCCGGACCGCCACGACGATCCGCGTCTTCGGCGCCAGCTCCCGCGCGGTCAGGGTGACGAGGACGGCGGTGTCGTCCCGGTTCGTCGCCACGATGATCGCCGACGCGTGGTGCGCGCCCGCGATCCGCAGCACCGACGAGCGGGTGGCGTTCCCGGTGACGGTGACCAGGCCGAGGGCGGACGCGGAGTCCAGCTGGGCGCGGTCGGTGTCCACGACGACGATGTGGTCCGGCTCCGTGCCGTCGCCGAGCAGCGTCTCGACCGCGGCCCGGCCCTTCGTGCCGTAGCCGACGACGACGGTGTGGTCGCGCACGCGTGACCTCCAGCGTTGGGTCCGGAACGACTGCCGCGAGCGCTCGGTGAGCAGCTCGACGGTGGTGCCGACGAGGACGATGAGGAAGAGCAGCCGCAGGGGCGTGATCACGATCGTGGTGAGCAGCCGGGCCGTGGCCGTGTACGGGACGATGTCCCCGTAGCCGGTGGTCGACAGCGACACCGTGGCGTAGTAGAGCGCGTCGTTGAACGAGATCGGGCCCTCGCCGTTGTTGTCGACGTACCCGTCCCGGCCGATGTAGACGATCAGCGCCGCGCCGAACAGGGCCGCGAGGGCGATCACCAGCCGCTTGACGAGGGCGGCGACCGGGCTCTCCGCCGAGTCGGGCATGCGGATGACCCCGGCGATCTGCTGATCGACGGGAGTACGGCTCGGCCGATCACGCATCGCGCGGAGAGTAGCCGGAGAGCCGCGGGGATGCGTACGTGACCCGCCCCTCATCACGTCGCTCGACCGGGCGTCCGGCAGAGGCGTCGGAGATCGCCCGCGGCTAGCCCTCCGGGACGATCCCCGCCCCGGCCGCGCCCTTCGCCAGCTCGTCCAGGCCGAACGCCGACACCGGATCCAGCGTGCCGGTGCCCTGCACCCCGCCGTCGAGCGCGCGGTGCGCACCCCAGGCCAGCAGGTCCGCGGTGATCGCGTACGGCTCGGGGGCCACGAGGCGGGTCCGGGCCAGCAACGCCCCGGTGCCGTCGAAGACCTCCGCCACGACGTGGGACGTGCTGCGCGCCAGGGTCTGTGCGGACGGTTCCGCGGACGCGCGGGACGCCGCGAGCCGGGCCACCCGCGTGGCGCCGCGGCGCAGCGCCGGGGCCAGGTCCAGCAGCGGCGTGACCCGGCTGGCCGCGTGCACGAGAGGGCTCGCCGGGCCGAACCAGCCGAGGTAGACGTCGACCGTCCGGAGCCCCGGGACGAGCGCGGGCAGCGCGAACTGCTCCGTGCCGCCGATCGTGACGCCCGGGTGTCTCCTGCCGGCGACGTCGAACGACCGCATCCGCACACCGGCGGGCTCGCGGACCAGCCCGCCGTTCCGCCAGGCGTGGACCTGTTCCGCCGCCACGCCGATCAGCGAGTTCAGCGTGCCCCGGGAGAACGGCTGGCCGCGCCCGCCACCGGCGATGAAGTACCCGACGTCGACGCGCTCCGCGGCCGGTCCGGCGTCCCGCAACGCGAGGGCACCGGCCAGGACCCCGGGGACGTAGTCGTTGCCGAACGCGGGGATCAGCGCGGCCCCGCTGCGCTCGGCCGCGGGCCCCTGCAGCTCGAACACCTCGCGGATGAACGGCGGCTCCCCGGTCGAGTCCAGGTAGGTCGCCCCGCCCCGACGACCGCCGCCAACGCCGCCCCGCCGAGCTGCGCGAACGGCCCGACCGTGCTGACCAGGACGTCCTCGCCGCCGACCAGCGCCCGCACGGATCCGACGTCCGTGACGTCCGCCCGCGCGGTCTCGAGCCCGCCGAGCCGGGCGGCCAGCGCCGCCAGCTTCGCCGGGTCCCTCCCGGCGAGCACCGGCGCCAGGCCCCGCCGCGCCATCGCCTCCGCGGTGCGGCCACCGGTGTAGCCGGTGGCCCCGAACAGCACGATCTTTCCCGTCACCAGCGCGAGCGTAGGGCCACCGGCCGAGCGCTGCGCGTCACTCCCGCGGGGGAGGCGGCTGGGGTGCCGCGGCGTCCGGGATGCCGCGCAGCAGGGCGTGCAGCCCCGGTGCGTCCAGCATGTCCGCGGGCCGGAGCGTGACGTCCGGCCGGACGTAGTGGAACGCCGCCCGCACCGTCGACGGGTCCACCCCGGCCAGCGCGGCCCAGGCCAGCCGGTACACCGCGAGCTGCACGCTCACCGCGGGCAGCCGCGTGTCCTCCGGGACGGCGCCGGTCTTCCAGTCCACGACGGTGTAGCCGCCGTCCGGGTCCGCGAACACGGCGTCCATCCGGCCGCGCACCGCGATGCCGGCGAGCACGGTCTCGAACGGGACCTCCGCCTCCACGGGCACCCGGTCCGACCAGGCCGAGGCCAGGAACGCCTCCTGCAGCTCGACGAGGGTGTCGTCCGCCGCCGCGTCCGTGTCCGCGGCTCCGGGGAGCTCGTCGAGGTCCAGCAGCCGTTCGGCGCCGAAGCGCTGCTCGAGCCAGGCGTGGAAGGCCGTGCCCCGGCGGGTGTGCGGGTTCGGCGGCAGCGGCAGGGGGCGGCGCAGGCGGGCGGCGAGCGCGTCCGCATCCGCGGCGAGCTCGACGAGCTGGCTCACCGACACCTGGGCGGGCAGCGCCACCGACGGCCGGGCCGCCGCCGCGGCCCGCTCGGCCAGCAACACGTCCACGTCCGCGGCCCAGCCCTCCGGATCGGGTTCCGACGGCGGCTCGAGATCGTCCAGCTCGAAGCTGAGCTGCGGCACCTCGGGTTCCCGGGAGCGACGACGTTCCGCCCGCCGGGACCGTTCCCGCGCCTTCACCGCCTCCCGGACCAGCTCCGCACCCGCATGCACCGCCGGGGAACGCGCGCCGAGCGGGTCGACCGGCCACTCCGCGGTCACGATCTCGGCGGTGACCGGGTTGACGTCCTCGGGTTCCGGCTCGGGCGCCCAGTGCTCCACACCGTCCTCGCCGACGACCTCCCGAAGCTGTTCCAGGAACACCGACGGCAGCCGGGGCTTGTCCCCGGTCGCTCCCCAGCGGTGCCCGGAGCAGAGCAGGACGTGCTCGGACCGGGTGAGCGCCACGTAGAACAACCGCCGCTCCTCGACGAGGCGGCGCGCGTCCAGCCCGGCGTCGTGCTCCTTCATCGCCTGCTCGATCTGTTTGCGGTCCGGCGTGGGCGGCAGGTAGAGCCCGGGCAGGTCGTCCGCGTCCCCGCGGAGCGGGATCGGCAGCTCCGACGGGTCCTTGAGCCAGCTCCCGGACATCTTGCGGCCGGGGAACACCTGCGCGACCAGGTGCGGGACGGCCACGACCTCCCACTCCAGCCCCTTCGCCGAGTGCACCGTGAGGATCTGCACCCGGTCCGGCGCGACCTCCACCTCGCCCGGGGAGAAGCCGTCCTCGGCCTTCTCGGCGGTCTCCAGGTAGTCCAGCAGCGCGGTGAGGCTCGCGACCTCGGCGCCGGCCGCGAAGTCCGCGACCACGTCCGAGAACGCGTCGAGGTGCGCCCGGCCCACCGGCCCCGGCCGCGAGACGGTCTCCGCGTCCAGCAGCAGGATCCGTTCCGCGTCCGCGACGAGGTCCGTGAGCGGCGCGGCCGCCCGGGAGCGCAACCAGGAGAGCTCGCGGGCCAGCCGCTGGATCCGCGCGAACCCCGCCTCCGAGTAGCGCTCGGCGCCGCCCGGGTCGTCCAGCGCGTCGACCAGCCCGGCCTGCTCCGCCTGCTCCCCCGGCAACGCCCCCAGCGCGAGTTCCGACGGGGACAGCGGCCCGGGACGCGGCGGAAGGGCCGGCACGAGCTCGCGGGCCCGTCTCCACAGCGCGGCCAGGTCCGCGACCCCCAACCGCCAGCGCGCCCCCGTCAGCAGGCGGACGGCGGCGGGCCCGGCGAGCGGGTCCGCGACGATCCGCAACGCGCTGACCAGGTCCCGGACCTCGGGTGTGTCCAGCAGCCCGCCGAGCCCGACGACCTCCACGGGCAGGCCGCGCTCGCGCAGCGCGGCCGCGAGCGCGTCCATGTCCGAGCGGCGCCGGACGAGCACCGCGGACGTGGGCGGGGCCTCCCCGGCCTCGACGCGGACGTTCCAGCGCGCGGCGATCCCGTCCGCCACCCACGCCACCTCGCTCGTGATGTCCGGCAGCAACGCGACCCGGACGTCCCCCTCGCGGGCGGCGGGCCCCGGCCGCAGCTCCCCGACAGCGACGGCGCCCGGCTCCGTGCGCAGCGGCTCGGAGACCGCATTCGCCAGCGTCAGCACCTCGGCCGGGTTGCGGAAGCTGGTGAGCAGGCCGTACTCCTCGGCCGGCCGCCCGTCCGGCTGCGGGAAGTCCGTCCGGAACCGGGCGAGGTTGCCCGCGCTCGCCCCCCGCCAGCCGTAGATCGACTGGCACGGATCGCCGACGGCGGTGACGGAGAGCGGCTCGTCCCGCACCGGCGCACCCGGCACCCGGCCGAACAGCGAGCGCAGCAGCACCCGTTGGGAGTGCCCCGTGTCCTGGTACTCGTCCAGCAGGACGGCCCGGAACTGGGAGCGTTCGATCTCCCCGACCTCGGGCCGGAGTTCGGCGACCTTCGCCGCGATCGCCATCTGGTCCGAGAAGTCCATCGCCCGCTCGTTCCGCTTGCGCGCGGCGAACGCCTCCACCAGCGGCAACAGCTCCACCCGGAGCCGCTGCGCCGCCATCCATCCCTTGTAGACCTGCGACGGCTCCGCCTTCTGCCCCTTGCCGCGGGGCGCGTTCTCCATCAGCGCGACGAGGCGTTCGGCGTGGCGGCGCACGTCCTCCGGCTCGACGAGGTGCTCCCCCAGTTCCCCGGCGAGGGAGAGCAGGTAGCCGGTGACGGTGGCCGGGACGCGGTCCACCTCCAGGTCGTCCGCCCAGGTGGAGACCACGCGGTGGGCGAGCTGCCAGGCCGCCGTCTCGCCGAGCAGCCGGGACGCGGGCTCGGCGGGGAGGCGCAGGGCGTGTTCGCCGACCAGCCGCCCGGCGTAGGCGTGATAGGTGGAGACGGTGGGCTCGCCCGCGAGCAGCGCCGCACGCCGGCTGCCGCCGGGATCGAGCTCGTCCAGCAGCGGGGAGCCGGCGAGGCGGCGCAGCCGGGACCGGACGCGGGCGCCGAGCTGCTGGGCGGCCTTGCGGGTGAACGTGAGGCCGAGCACCTGCTCGGGCAGCACCTGGCCGGTGGCGACGAGCCACACCACGCGGGCGGCCATGGTCTCGGTCTTCCCCGCGCCGGCCCCGGCCACGACCAGCGCGGGACGGGGCGGGGCCGCGATGACCGCGGCCTGCTCGTCCGTGGGCGGCGGCAGCCCGAGGGCCCGCGACAGGACCGCAGGCTCCAGGGCCACCTCTGTCCGAGTCACGAGCCCTGTCTACCCGAGTCCCCCGACAGTCCTCGGGGCGCCGCAGGCCTCAGGGCGCCGCGGAGATGCGGAACCAGTCCACCTGGAGCCGCACCTCGTCCGGCGTCGACTCGTCCGGCCCGTCCATCCAGTTGTCCTTGGGCCCCTGGTCCAGCTGGATGGTCGGATGCATGGGCGTGGTGGGGATGACCGCCTTGTCCGTGGTCTCGAACCGCTTGACCCCGTCGACGTACCAGGTGATCCGGTCCGGGAGCCAGTCCATCCGGAACGTGTGCCACTTCGTGTAGTCCCCGGCGAGGCCGCCGTGCACGGAGTTGTCCACGCCCCCGACCGCGTAGTGCACGAACGCGTGCGCGATGTCCCGGTTCGGCGTGGGGACCTCCATGATGTCCAGCTCGCCGTCCTCCGGCCACTTCTCCGAGTCCGGCCAGAGCAGGATCGCGCTGCTGAAGCCCTTCCCGGCGTCGGTCCGCGCGCGGAACTCGTAGCTGCCGTAGAGCTGGCCCTTGGCGTAGCGGACGCCACCGGACACCCCGTCGCCCTCCCGCGCCTTGGCGGTGATCGTCAGGAGCCCCCCGGCCTGGCTGACGGCCTCGGGCTTGCGCAGGCCGTGGCCGAAGCCGCCCTTCGAGTCGTAGGCACTCCAGCTGCCCGCGTCCAGGGACCCGCCGCCGAACTCGTCACCACCGGCCGGCCGCCACGCCACCGGGTCCGCGGTGGCCGCCGCCGCGGCGGCCACCGCCGTGCGCTTCGGGGTGGTCGTCCGCGGCGCGCGGCTGGTGCCGGCACGCGGCGAGGTGGTGGGCGTGGTCGTGGTGGTGGGTGCCACGGTGGTCGTCGTCGGCGTCGTGGTGGGCGCAGGCGTGGTGGTGGGCGCGGCGAGGAGCTGTCCCTGCGAGGCGGGACCCGTCGGGAGCTCGGGCGCGTTGCCACAGCCGGCGAGCAGGGCGACGGCGGCCACGACCAGGCCCGCGCCGAGGGCGCGCGGACGACGGGAGAACACGGGTGACGCCTCCTTCGGGGCGCCGAGGGTCAGCCGTGGGGAGCGGCTGCGTCGTTGGGGAACGTCCCGGCGCCGCAGGAACGGTACCGGCCGCGGCCCCGGCGGAGGATCACCCCCTGGCCTGTTCTCGCTGGTCGGAGGCACAGAGGCGATGAGTGGACGCAGGCGTCGTGAGACCGAAAGGTTGCCTCCCGAACGGCCTAATCTGATACGACCGAACGGCCGCTTGACACCGCCGGGCAACTGGTACGGACGGGGCAACGCTCGCAGTCCGGCCCGACCCGGGCGACGAAGGCCGCCCCGGACGTCTCGTCCGCGCACCGCCACACGACGTCCCGCCATTCGGCGGCCGCCTGCTCGTCCAACGGCTCCTGGGCCGGCTCCTTGGGCTTGCCGGACGCATACCGGTCCGCGACGTAGACGAGCCGCGCTCCGCCGGGCGGAGCTCCTTCCCCGACGAGATCCGCGAAGGCCCCGAGCGCCGTCGCGAGCTGGTAGACGGCGAGCTGCGGATGCTCGGCGGCGGTCTTCGCGCTCACCGCGTTCTTCCCCGTCTTGACGTCGACGACCACCGGCCGGCCCTCGGCGTCCACCTCCAGCCTGTCCACCCGGCCCCGCAACCGGACACTGCGCCGGATCGGCGCGTCCCCGTCCGGATCGGCGCCCGCGTCCCCCGGCTCGTCCCCCGCGATGTCCAGCTGGACCGACTGCTCGACGGCGACGAGCCGCAACCCCTCCGCCCGGCTGTCCGCGACCCAGCGGTCGAACCCGGCCAGCATCTCCCGCACCCGGGCGAGCTCGCGGCGCCCGTACCAGGGGGCGCCGGCGTCCAGCCGATCCCACGCGGTGCGCAGGGCAGCCTCCAGCTCGGCCGGGTCCGCGCCCGCCGCCCCGGCCTGGACCAGGGCGTGCACGAGCGAGCCGGTGACCGCGGACAGCGCGCCCGTCTCGTCGCCACCGTGGCGTTGCAGCACCCAGCGCAGCGGGCAGGAGTTGATCAGCTCGATGTCCGACGGCGAGACCGGGACGAGCTCCCCCGGCGCGCGCAACGGCGCGTCCGAGGTGGGCGCGGAGACGCCGTACCACTCGTCCGGATGCGCGCCGGGCACGTTCTCCTCGGCGAGCCGGGCGAGCTGGACGGCCGCCCGGGCCCGGCTCGCGGCCGCCTCGGGATCCCCGCGCTCCGGGGCGGTGACGGCCCGGCGGAGCTCGCCGACCAGCTCCGCCAGGACCAGGGCCCGCCCCGGGCGGTACACCCGCCGGCCCTCCTGGGCCGTCGCGGGGACCGGATCGAGCTCGTCCAGGAAGCGGGAGGGCTGTTCGTCCTCCCCCTGCACCGCGCTGACCAGCAGCCGCGACCGCGCGCGGGAGCACGCCACGTAGAACAGCCGCCGCTCCTCGGCGAGCAGCGGCGCGACCCGGGAGACCGTCCCGTCCACCGCGGGCTCCGCGACGCCCGCGACCAGGTCCACGAGCCGCTCGTTGCCGAGCAGGCTCCCGCGCAGCCGCAGGTCCGGCCAGCTGCCCTCCTGCACCCCGGGGACCGCGACGACCTCCCACTCGCGTCCGCGGGCGGCGTGCGCGGTGAGCAGGGACACGGACTCCCCGCGGGGCGCGCGGTCCGCCAGGGTGTCCCCCGGCAGCTGCTGGTCCGTGAGATAGGCCGTGAAACCCTCGACGTCCGCGCCCGGCAGCCGGTCCGGGTAGCGGGCGGCGGCGTCGAAGAGGGCGAGGACGGCGTCCAGGTCCCGGTCCGCGTGGGCGCCGACGGGACCACCCCGCGAGCTGGCCTCGCCCCAGCGCTTGGCCAGACCGGACTGCCGCCAGACCCGCCAGAGCACCTCCTCCGCGCTCTGGCCCTCCCGGACCGCCGCCGCGGCGGTGGCCAGGAGCCGGGACACGGCGCGCAGCGGTGCGGTGTCCCCCGGAGGGAGCGCGGACAGCGGATCCGGCCGCCCCGCGGCCGCGGCCTGCAGGGCCTCCACCAGCAGGGGATCGCTCCCCGCGCGTTCGGCGTCGTCCGGGACCTCCCCGGGATCCGCGCCGTGGGCACGATCCGTGGCGTCGCCGTCGGCCCCCGCATCGCGATCATGCACCGGCGGCGGGGTGCGCCCCGCGGCGTGCAGCTTCAGCAGCCCTCGGCGCAGCCTGCGCATCCGCATCGGGTCACCCGAGCCGAGCGGCGACGTCAGCAGGGCCGTGGCGGCGTCCGCGTCGATCTCGGCGGGCTTCGTGGCGCACCGCAGGACCAGCAGCAGCGGCAGGACGGCGGGCTGGCGGGCCAGCGGCAGCTCGTCCGGCGGCGCCGCGATCGGCACCCCGGCCGCGACCAGGGCGCGGCGCAGCGCGGGCAGCGTCCGCCGGGCGGAGCGGGAGAGCACCGCCATGGCCGACCACGGCACCCCGTCCACGAGGTGGGCACGGCGCAACCGGTCCGCGATCCAGCCCGCCTCCGACGCCGGCGAGGAGAACACGCGGACCAGCACCTCTCCGGGATCCGGCGCGGGATCGCCCGGGGGCGGGACCCGCACCCGTCCCTCGCCCGATCCGGCGAGGCTCCGGGCCAGCCGGGCCGACGCCTCGCGCACCGCGGGGGCCTGCCGGTGGTCCACGGTGAGCACCGCCGTGGGGGCCTCGACCGCGCGCAGGCCGCCCGGATCGGCCCCGCGGAAGTTCAGCACCGCCTGATCCGGGTCCCCCGCGAGCAGGGTGCTCTGCGCGGTGCGGGCGAGCACCCCGACCAGCTCCATCTGTTGCGGATCGAGGTCCTGCGCGTCGTCCACGAAGAGGTGCCGAACCCGTTCGCTCTCGTCCGCGAAGAGCTCCGGGTCCGACGCCAGCGCGTCCAGCGCGGCGGTGACCAGCTCCGCGGAGTCCAGCGCGGGCGCGGTGGCCTGCGGGGCGCCCCGGCCCGCGGCGCCCCGCAGCAGGATCACGTGCTCGTAGGTGCGGAAGAACCGGCCTGCGGCGACCCACTCCGGCATCCCGTGCCGCTCGCCGAGGGTGAACAGCTCCTCCGGCCCCAGGCCGCGCTCGGCCGCGCGCAGCAGCAGCTCGCGCAGCTCGTTCGCGAAGGCCGGCAGGCCGATCGCCGGGCGCAGCCGCTCCGGCCAGCCCGAGTCCGGGACGCTGCCGTTCCAGTTCGCGAGCTCGCCCGCCAGCAGGTCCCGCACCACGGCGTCCTGCTCGGCCCCCGCGAGCAGCCGCGGCGGCGGGTCGTCGTTGCGGGCCGCGTGCAGGCGCAGGATCCCGAACGCGTAGGAGTGCACCGTGCGGGCGAGCAGCTCCCGCGAGGTGCGCGCGTCGAGCGCCGCCGGGTCCGGCAGGCCGCCGTGGAGCAGCGTGGTGAGCCGCTCCCGCAGCTCCGTGGCGGCCCGCCGGCTCCCGACGAGCAGCAGCATCCGTTCCGGGTCCACGCCCTCGCGGACCCGCTGCGCCACCGCCTCGAGCAGCAGCGTCGTCTTCCCGGTGCCGGGGCCGCCGATCACCCGCAACGGGCCGCGATCGTGCTCCAGGACCCTGCGGGCAGGCGCGTCCCAGCTCGTGACGACGGGCTCCGGCGGGGCCGTGCGGACGAGCAGCGGGCCGGGCCGGGGCACGGCCCGGCCCCCTGCGGAACCGCTCTCCGTCCGGGCCATGCAGGGATGAGACCACGCCGCACCGACAGTTCCGCGGTCGAGGTCCCGGACGGGTCGACCGCGGGCAGGGCGGAAACCGTCGGTGCCGCCTGGCACGATCGCCGTATGCCGCTCCACGTCCACGAGCTCGGCGCGCCGGACGGCCGCCCCGATCCATCCCGTGGCACCGTCCTCGCCCTGCACGGTGTCACCGGCCACGGCCTGCGGTTCCGGCCGCTGGCCGACGCGCTACCGGACGTGCGCTGGCTCTGCCCGGACCTGCGAGGGCACGGGCGCTCCCCCTGGGAGCCGTCCTGGGGACTGGAGCAGCAGGTCGAGGACGCGTTGGAGGTGCTGGACGGCGCCGGGCTCGGCGAGGCCGTCGTCGTCGGGCACTCGTTCGGCGGCGCCGTCGCCACCCACCTCGCCCGGCGGGCCCCGGAGCGGGTGTCCTCGCTGATCCTGCTCGACCCCGCGATCGGCCTGGACCCGCGGGACATGCTCGAGGCCGCCGAGGGGACCCGGCCGGACGAGGTGTTCACCGACGCCGCCGCGGCCCGGGCCGCCAAGGCCGAGGGCTGGGAGAACGTGTCCGGGGAGCTGGTCGACGCGGAGGTCGCGGACCATCTCGTGCACCGGGACGGGCAGTGGGCGTGGCGCTACTCCCGGGCCGCCGTGGTCGCCGCGTGGAGCGAGATGGCCCGCCCGGCCGTCGTCCCGCCGGCCGGGCTGCGGACCCTCCTGCTGCCGGCCGCGAAGGTGGACTACGTGTCCCCCGCCTGGGTCGAGGCCTGCCGGGCCGAGCTGGGCGAGGCGCTGACCGTCATCGAGGTCGACGCCGGCCACATGCTCTACCTCGAACGCACGGCCGAGGTCGCGAGGCTGATGGCGGCGTTCCTGGATGGATGAGGAGATCCTCGAACGGGTGCGGGAGGTCGTCGCCGCGATCCCGCCCGGCGAGACGTCGACCTACGGCGAGGTCGCGGCGCGGGCGGGGATCCGCTCGCCCCGGCTCGTGGGCCGGATCCTCGCGGAGGACGGGCACGACCTGCCCTGGCACCGGGTGCTGCGGGCGGACGGCTCCTGCGCCCCGCACATCGCGCAGGAGCAGGCCGCCCGGCTGCGTGCCGAGGGCGTCCTGCTGGAGGACGGCCGGCTCCCGAAGAAGCACCGCCGCGCCCGCTGAGCGGACGGGCGCCCGTGGCGCGCTCGTCGCGCGGCCGGACAGGATGCACATCGGCGCCACGCCCGGGGGCGGGTCAGGCTGCCGCGGCTCCCGCCGCCACCCCCGCGTCGTACCTCGCGAGCACGGCCCGGACGACGTCCTGCTGCGCTCCCAGCGGGGCACCGACGACATCCGCGCCCGCCGCCACGATCCGGTCGTGGAACACCCCCGGCGCCAACAACCAGGACGCGACCGCGATCCGCTCCTCCCCCGCCCGGCGCAGGCCGTCCACCAGCGCGTCGATCCTCGGGGCGGCGGTGGCCGCGAAGCCGACCCGCACCCGCCGGCCGAGGAGGGTGCCGAGCAGCCGCCCCGCTGTCCGCACCTCGGCGAGCGCGGCCGGGTCCGACGAGCCCGCCGCCGCGAGCACCACGGCGTCCCCGGCGCGCAGGCCCGCGTCCCGCAGCCGGGCCAGCGCGGCTTCGGCGAGCAGCCGGTCCGGGCCGAGCGCGGACGTCACCACGAACCGGGACGGGTCCGCGCCGGCCTCCGCGAGCTGGGCGGGCAGGTCCGTGCGCACGTGGTACCCCGAGGCCAGGAAGGCGGGGAGCACGACCGCGCCGTCCAGCCCGTCCGCCCGCAGTCCGGCGACGGCGTCCGCGACGGTCGGGGTGCGGACGTCCACGTAGGCGACCCGGACGTCCGCGCCGTCGAGCTGCTCCCGGGCGGCGCGGGCGATCTCCCGGACGACCCGGTCCGCGGCGTCGCTCCGGCTGCCGTGCGCGACGAGGAGGAGAGGGGCGTCGGGCGCGCGGGAATCGGGCGCGCGGGGATCGGGCGCGCGGGGATCGGGCGCGCGGGGATCAGACACAGTGACCACCGTTCGGTGCGGGCCCCGCTCCGGGGTCCAGGGCGAGCCGGTACCCGCGCTTGACCACGGTCTGGACCAGCTTGGGCGCGCCCAGGCAGGACCGGAGCCGGGTCATCGCGGTCTCCACGGCGTGCTCGTCCTCACCCCCGCCGGGCAGGGCCTTGAGCAGCTCGGCGCGGGTGACGACCCGGCCGGCCCGGCGGGCGAGGACCCGCAGCATCGCCATCCCGGTGGGCGGGACGCTGCGGAGCTCGCCGTCGACCAGGACGGCGTGTCCGCGCAGCTCCAGCCAGTGCCCGGCGACCGGCAGCCGGCGGGCCCGCGTGGGCGCCTCGGCCTCCAGCGTGCGCACCATCGCGCCGAGCCGGGACCGGGCGGGTTGCAGGGTTCTGATGTCCAGCGACTCCAGCGGCGCCGCGGTCACCGGCCCGACGCACAGGACCAGGACGGGTCCGCGCATCGCGGCGACCAGGGCGTCCTTCACCCCGCGTTCGGCCGCGCGGGCGAGCAGGCTGGCCGCGGCCGGAGCGCTGGTGAAGGCCAGCATGTCCACGCCGCCGGCGAGGACGGAGTCCGTGAGCCGGTCCATCGGGCCGAGGTCCGCGGGCGGGACCCAGCGGTACACGGGCACCTGGACGACCTCGGCGCCGGCCATCTCGAGCGCCTCGACGACGTCCGGCAGCGGCTCGCCGTGCAGCTGCATCGCGATCCGCAGGCCGTCGACACCCTCGTCGAGCAGGTACTCCAGCACCTCCGCGGAGGACTCGGACGGCGGCGACCACTTCTCGGTGAGCCCGGACGCCCGGATCGCACCCCGGGCCTTCGGACCGCGGGCGAGCAGCTGTCCCTGTCCCAGGGCGGTCAGCAGGTTCTCCCCGATCCCCCAGCCGTCCGCGGCCTCGACCCAGCCGCGGAAGCCGATCCCGGTGGTGGCCACCGTGATGTCCGGCGGGTCCGCGACGAGCGCACGGGTGCGCTCGAGCAGGTCCGCGTCGTCGGCCAGCGGGACGATCCGGATGGCGGGGCCGTGCTGCACGCAGGCGCCGCGGCGCTCCAGCATGGTGCCCAGCTCCTCGGCGCGGCGGGCGGCGGTGACGCCCACGGTGAAGCCCGCGAGGGAGGGAACGGGCGCCTGCTCGGTGGTGGGAGCGCTCATCGGGTCATTGTCCAGGCAAAGTGCCTCTGAGGTGCACCGATCGTGCTCACGGTAACCCGATCTGAACACGGTGATCGTCCACCCGGACCGCGAACCGGGCCACCGAGACCGCGGGATCGTCCAGGCACCGCCCGTCGACCAGGCAGAACGCCTGCTTGTAGATCGGTGACGCGACGACGGGCACGCCACCCCTGTCCCCGACGATCCCGCGGGAGAGCACCGCCGCTCCGGAGATCGGGTCCACGTTGCCGATCGCGTGGACCGAGCCGTCGTGCAGCCGGAAGATCGCGATCTGCACGCCGTCGACGAGCGCGGCGACGCCCCGCTCGGGCTGCAGGCGGTCGAACGCACAGACGGTGTGCCAGGTCAGCCCCGTCTCCACCGCGGTCATCGCCGCACCCCCGGCATCCCGATCGGCACCGGCGTGCCGACCAGCACCGGATCGCCGGGCTGCGGCGCCGGGATCGGCTGCCCCCGCTCGGTGACGAAGCTGATCGTGGGGTCCGGCGTGTCCGGCGCGTTGACGAAGGAGACGTACCGTTCGAGCTTCGCCGGGTCCTCCAGGACCCCGCGCCACTCGTCGGCGTAGTTCTCGACGTGCGCCGCCATCGCCGCCTCCAGGTCCGCGCAGATGCCGAGCGAGTCCTCCACGACCACCTCCCGCAGGTGGTCCAGCCCGCCCTCCATGGCCTGGAGCCAGGCGGCCGTGCGCTGCAGCCGGTCCGCGGTGCGGATGTAGAACATCAGGAACCGGTCGATGATCCGGACCAGCTCGTCGGTGTCGACGTCCTGCACGAGCAGGTCCGCGTGCCGCGGGTTCGCGCCGCCGTTGCCGCCGACGTAGAGGTTCCACCCGTTCTCGGTCGCGATGACGCCGAAGTCCTTGCTCCGGGCCTCGGCGCACTCCCGCGCGCATCCGGACACGCCGGACTTGAACTTGTGCGGGCTGCGCAGGCCGCGGTAGCGCAGCTCCAGCATCACGGCCATGCCCACCGAGTCCTGCACGCCGTAGCGGCACCAGGACGACCCCACGCAGGACTTCACCGTGCGCAGGGACTTGCCGTAGGCGTGCCCGGACTCGAACCCGGCGTCGACCAGGCGTTTCCAGATCTGCGGCAGCTGCTCGACGCGGGCGCCGAACATGTCGATCCGCTGCCCGCCGGTGATCTTGGTGTAGAGACCGAAGTCCCGGGCGACCTCGCCGATGACGATCAACCCGGCCGGCGTGATCTCCCCGCCCGGGATGCGCGGGACGACGGAGTACGTGCCGTTGCGCTGCATGTTGGCCAGGAAGTGGTCGTTGGTGTCCTGCAGCGCCGCCTGCTCGCCGTCGAGGATGTGGCCGCCCCCGAGCGACGCGAGGATCGACGCGACGACCGGCTTGCACAGGTCGCAGCCGCGCCCGGTCCCGTGGCTCGCGACGAGCTCGGAGAAGGTGCGGATGCCCGCGCCGGCGATGATCTGGAACAGCTCCGCGCGGGAGTGGGCGAAGTGCTCGCAGACGGACTTCGAGACCTCGACCCCCTGCTGGACCAGCAGGTTCTTCAGCATCGGGAGGCAGGATCCGCAGCTGGTCCCCGCCCTGGTGCAGGACTTGAGCGCCGCGACGTCGTGCGCCCCGTCGCCGATGGCCCGGACGAGCGCGCCCTTCGTCACCGCGTTGCAGGAGCAGATCTGCGCGGAGTCCGGCAGCGCGTCCGCACCGAGCTCGACGCCGCCGGGAGCGATCATCGCGACCGGGTCCGCGGGCAGCGGGGAGCCGACGAGCGGGCGCAGCGTCGCGTACTTCGAGGCGTCCCCGACCAGCACGCCGCCGAGGAGGGTCCGGGCGTCGTCGGAGACCACGAGCTTGGAGTAGGTGCCGGCCACCGGGTCGTTGACCACGACCTCGAGCGCACCGTCGGTGGCCGCGTGGGCGTCCCCGAAGCTCGCGACGTCGACGCCGAGCAGCTTCAGCTTGGTGGACATGTCCAGCTCGGACGGCTGCATGCTCGCCTGCCCGCCGAGCAGCCGGTCCGCGACGACCTCGGCCATCGCGTACCCCGGCGCCACCAGGCCGTACGTGCGGCCCTCCAGCGCGGCGCACTCCCCGATCGCCCAGATGTTCTCGTCCCGGGTCCGGCAGGTCGCGTCCACCAGCACGCCGCCCCGCTCGCCGACCGCGAGGCCGCAGCCGCGGGCCAGGGAGTCCGCGGCGCGGATGCCGGCGGAGAAGACGACGAGGTCCGCGTCGAGCTCGACGCCGTCGGACAGGGTCGCGACGAGGCGGCCGCGGTCCTCCCCGATGGCCGACACCGCGACCCCGCACCGGACCGCCATGTCCTGCTTCTCGACGAGGCTCCGCAGCAGCGCGCCGCCGCCCTCGTCGACCTGCACCGGCATGAGCCGCGGCGCGATCTCGACGACCTGCGGGGACAGCCCGAGCAGGCGCATCGCGCGGGCCGCCTCGAGGCCGAGCAGCCCGCCGCCGACGACGACCGCGGAGCGGCGACCGGGTCCCGGCCGGGCGACGGCGGCCGCGGCGGCCTCCTTGATCGCGTCGAGGTCGTCGAGGGTGCGGTAGACGAAGCAGTTCGGGAGGTCCCTGCCGGGGACGGGCGGCACGAACGGCACCGATCCCGTCGCGAGCACCAGGGCGTCGTAGGTCAGCTCGACGCCCGACGCGGTGACGACCCGCCGGGCGTCCCGGTCGAGGGTGACGACCGGGTCGCCGAGGCGCAGCTCCACCTGCGGATCGTCGATCTCGGGGAGACGCAGGTCCTCCTCCGAGCTGCCGTCGACGTAGGCGGAGAGCGCGACGCGGTCGTAGGCGAGGCGGCTCTCCTCGCCGAGGACCGTGATCCGCCAGTGCCGATCGAGATCACGGTCCTGCATCGCGGACACCAGCCGGTGCCCGACCATCCCGTTGCCGACGACCACCAGATGCCGGGCCATGGGTTTCTCCTCTGTTCTCCGCGCGTTCGTGCGGTGCGGGTCAGACGCTGCGGGTCGGACGCTGCGGGTCAGACGCGGGCGAGCGCGGGCTGGTCCGGCGCGGTCTCGACCGTCGCCTTCTGCTTCGCGTAGACCGAGTAGGTGACGGCGGCGCAGACCAGGTAGAAGGCGAGGAAGGCCCAGAAGGCCGGGACTCCGCTCTTCGTCGCGGCGAAGGACTGCCGGAACGCCAGGTTGATCGCCAGGCCGCCGAGGGCGCCGACCGCGGAGATCAGGCCGATCGCGGCACCGGAGACGCGGCGGGCGTGCAGCATCGTGCTCGTCCGGTCCGCGCCGTCGGCGATCCGGCCGAGCGCCTGGCGGCGGAAGATCGCCGGGATCATCTTGTACGTCGACCCGTTCCCGATGCCCGAGAACACGAACAGCAGGATGAAGCCCAGCGTGAACAGGGCGAGCGAGTCGGACCCGGACGCGAGGATGCAGACCAGTGCGGCGACGGCCATCAGCACGAAGTTCCACTGGCTCACCCGGGCGCCGCCGAGGCGGTCCGCCAGGTACCCGCCGAGCGGGCGGATGAAGGAGCCGAGCAGCGGGCCGATGAAGGTGACCGCCGCGGCCTGCAGCGGGGTGCGGCCGAATTGGGTCTGCAGCACGAGGCCGAAGGCGAAGCTGTAGCCGATGAACGAGCCGAAGGTGCCAATGTAGAGGAAGGACATGATGCCGGTGTCCTTCTCGCGCAGGGCCAGCCGCATGGCGCCCTTGTCGTTGCTGACGCTGGAGATGTTCTCCATGTACAGCGCCGCGACGACCGCGCAGATCACGATCAGCGGGATGTAGACCATCAGCAGGATCTTGGGCGAGCCCGCTCCGGCGGTGGCGATGACCAGCAGCGCGATCAGTTGGATGACCGCGACGCCGAGGTTCCCGCCGCCCGCGTTGAGCCCGAGCGCGGTCCCCTTGCGGCCCTCGGGGAAGAAGGTGTTGATGTTCGTCATCGACGACGCGAAGTTGCCGCCACCGACACCGGCCAGCGCCGCCATCAGCACGAACACCGCGTACGGCGTGCCGGGCTGGAGCACGAACGCGGCCGCGACCGTCGGGATCAGCAGCAGGGCGCCGCTGACGACCGTCCAGTTCCGGCCGCCGAAGCGCGCCACGGCGAAGGTGTAGGGAACCCGCAGGATCGCGCCGACGAGCGTGGCGGTGGCGCCGAGGAAGAACTTCCCGGCCGCGTCCACGCCGTACTCCGGACCCATGAACAGCACGAACACCGACCAGAGGGTCCAGACGGAGAAACCGACGTGCTCCACGAAGATCGACGCCCAGAGGTTCCGGTTCGCGATCCCCCGCCCGGTGCGCTCCCAGAAGCCCGGGTCCTCGGGCTCCCAGTGGGAGATCCAGCGACCCTGCACAGGGCCACGGTTCACGGTGCCGGTCTCGTCACCGCCCGTCGTGCCCGTCGATTCTTCTGCCGTGGCTGTCACGCGGTCCTCCAGTGGGTCTGTCGCATTCAGGGGAATGCGCAGACCGTAGGAAGGGCTCGTTACCCCGCCGTGGCCCCGTGTGACGCCGAGGGAAATCGGTTCTCACGTGCGGTGAGGTGCAGTGTGAGATCACATCGCCCACACAGGGAGCGTGAGGCTCGCGTCATGGAGCCACAACGCGCCCAGGACGGCGCGCAACCCGCGTCATGGAGCCACAACGCGCCCAGGACGGCGCGCAACCCGCGTCATGGAGCCACAACGCGCCCAGGACGGCGCGTAACCCGCGTCATGGAGCCACAACGCGGCCAGGAGGGTGCGTGACCCGCGTTGTGGAGCCACAACGCGCCCAGGAGGCTGCTCGTCAGAGGTGGGCGCCGACCAGGCCCGCCACGCGTTCGAGACCGGGCAGGCTCCGTGCGGAGGCGTCCGGGTGCTGGGCGTGCAGCGCGAGCCGGTAGAGCACGGCGCGCAGCAGGGACTGGGGCCACTCGTCGAGGTGCGACCACCGGTCCAGCAGGCCTTCGTCCGCACCGCCCCAGGCGACGGCGTCGATCGCGACGACCGCGGCCGCCCACTCCGCCGGACGCCAGAACGGGACGAGGTCCAGGACGGCGGGCACGCCGTCGGAGTCGAAGAGCACCGCCCCGAACAGCTCGCCGTGCACCACCTGCGGAGCCAGCGAGATCGCGCGCCGATGGGCCGCGAGCTGCTCGAACAACTCCCCGCCGCTCGCCGGGTCGAGGGCGAGGCGCCGCTCGCCGAACGCTGCGGCGGCGGACCGGGACAGCAGGTCGTCCCGGTCGTCGAGCAGGCGCGGGCGCGTCACCGTCGAGGTGGCGACGTGCAGGCGCAGTGATGCGGAGATCACCTCGTCGTGGCGCGGTTCGGAGGATCCCTGGAGGAACCGCGAACCCGCCCACCCGGCGACCACCCAGCGGCCGTCCGAGGACCGGACCGGACGGGCCAGCCGCACCGCCTCGACCTCGAGTCCGTCCAGGACCCCGGCGGACCACGCGGCGACAGCGTTGTCCGCGACCGGCCGCAGCAGGACGTCGCCGCAGTGCCAGGCCCGCTGACCTGCCCACACCACGGGCCGGGGCTCGACGTCCTTCACCCCGAACGCGATGCGCACGTGGTCGGGCAGGGCGTTCGCGGCCTGGCTGGTCGGGACTACGGGTGCTGCCGTCACGATCGGGCACGGTACCTGCGTCGACGCCGGGATTCCGGGCGCCACGCGGGGAGGATGCCGGCGGGACGTCCGGAATCCCGGTCCGCGGGACGTCCTCAGCCGGGGAGGTTCGCCGCCATGGCTGCCGCGTAGTCCCGGACCTGCTTCTCGGAGTAGGTGCCGGAACCGCCGCCGTCACTCCCCGTATCCGAGCCGCCCGAACTCCGCTGGTCGGGTTCGCGGGCGTCCGAGCCCTGGTCCCCGGACGAGGAGCCGCCGCCCGAGCCCGAGCCGCTCCCGGTGGAGCGGCTGGTCGAGGAGCCACCCCTGGAATCCTCTGCAGCGGAGCCGCCGCTGTCCGCCGGTCCGCCGTCCACCGCGCCCTGTGTGCTGGTGCGGGAGGCCTGGTCCCGGCTCGCCGAGGACCCCGAAGACCCCGATCCCTGTGTCCGGGAACCGCGGGACTCGGTGGTCCGGGGCTCGGAGTCGGCGGACTCGGAGTTGGCGGACTCGGCGGTTCGGGACTCCGTGGTTCGGGACTCCGTGGTTCGGGACTCCGTGGTTCGGGGGGTCTGCTTCGGCACCGACGCCTGCGGTGCGGCCTCCCGGGAGTCACCGGCGCCCGGCGGGCCCGCCTGGCGGGCGAACTCCTCCTGGATCCGGCGGTCCGCCAGCCGCAACGCCTCGTCCACCACCGGGGCCGCCGCGCCCCCCGTCATGGTGCGGATCATCGGTCCTGCGGCCGCACTGGCGATGCCGCCGGACTCGGTGGCGCGACCCGTCTCCCGGGCGCGCGGCTCGGCGCCGTTCCCGCCCGCGGACTGCCGCCCGGTGGCCGGGCCGGCCGTGCCGGCCTCGTCGCCCGGACCGCCGGCGGGAGTCGTACCGGCCCCACCGACGGCCCCCGTCGCCGGGGTGAGCGCCGCGGCCCCGCTCGAACCACCCGCACCCGAGCCGCGGTTCGCCTCGGCCCGGCCGGACGCCTCCGGGGCGGCGTCGGGGCCGGTCCGCGCCCCGCCCGAGGCAGGCGCGCCCGACGAGGACCGACCTGCCCGCTGCTGGCCCGAACCCTGCTGGCCCGGACCCTGCTGGCCGTCGTCCGCCCGGGCGCCACCGTCCAGTCCCAGCGCACCCCCGACCCCGTCGACGGTGTCGGACACCGCGCCCGTCACCCCGCCACGGCGGGCTCCCTGCTGCCCGCCCGCCTGCTCGCCGGACCCCTTCCCTGCGGAGGCCGGCCTGCCCGCCCCCTGCTGCGTGCCCTGACTCCGATCGGCCTGCTCCCGGCCGGCCTGCCGACCACGGTTCTCCTGCCCGTTCAGCCCGACCGCGCCCCCGACGCCGTCGACCGCACCCGAGACCGCGCCGGTCACGCCGCCGCGCTGTGGGCCCTGCTGCTCGCCGGCTCGGGCCTGTCGCCCGGCGCCCGTGCCCTGGGCGCGCGTGTCCCCGGGACGGTCCGCCCTCGGCTGCTCCTCGGTGTCGTCCCCGGGGCCACGCGGGTCCGGCGGTCCGCTCGTGCCGACCTCGCCGGACGGACGGCTCTCGTCCTCGTCGCGGCCCTGCACCACCGACGGGCGCTCGTCCACCCCGGTCGAGGGCGGGGTCGGCCCGGGGTCGCGAGCGAGCCGGAGGACCTCGTCCCGGACACGCTCGGTCCGGTCCGCGTCGTTCGGCAGCGGGCTGCGGGTGGCGGTGCGGACGCCCTCGGACAGGTTCTGCACCTGGCTCGCCACGGCGTCGCGGTGCCGCACCCGCAGGTCACGCTGCTCCGACAGCGCCGTCGCCCACGACGTGTCCGCCGCGGAACGCGACGGCGGGGCGGGGGTGTCCTCGAGGAGCTTCTCGATCTCGCCGAGCCGGCTGTCCGCCTGCCGCAGCTCGTCGGAGGTGCGCTCCAGTTCGCGGTAGGTCTCCAGCTGGGACTGCAGCGTCGTCCGCTGCTGTTCGAGCACGCGCCTGCGTTCGAGCAGGTGCTGCACGGCCACCGGTGTCGTCGTGCCGGCGGGCTGCGCGGCCGAGACGGCGTTCCAGGTGCGCTCGGTCTCGCTGACCGTGTCCAGCTGTTCGTTCACCGCGACGAGCGCGAGCTGCGCCCGCTCCGCCCACTCCTCGTCCGTGGTGCCCTCGGGCACGGTGACCGTGGGCGGGGAGGGCTCGAGCGGGGGCACCGACGTCGTCAGGGCGTACCCGCCGACCAGCACCGCGGTGGCGCCGAGCACCGCGATCGCGCGGCGGCGGCGCGCGAGACCCGCCATCCAGGACGACCGGGCGCCCGGCAGCTCGGCCGGCTCGGGCTCGCGCTCCTCGTCCGGGAGCGCCTCGACCCGGGCGGGCACCGCCCTCGTCCGGACCAGCGGGCGCTCCGGGGCCTCCCGCAGCCAGGGCAGCGTCTCGGTCAGGCGGTCGTCGCCGGCGGCCTGTGCCGCGGCCCGCCTCTCCCGGCGGGCCGCGAGGCGGTGCGCGGCGGTGCAGTAGATCTTGCCCGGACGATCCGGGGTCTCCTCGACCAGGGCGTCGCAGCCGGGCAGGGCGCACCTGCGGCGCAACCGCGAGCCCCCGTAGCCGTCAGGTCGGACACCGTCGGGCCCGAATTGGTTCGCCACAGCCGACCCCCATCGCAGTCACCGGCAGCGCGCGCGGGCAGCACGACACCGCCGTCGGGTTCACCGTGGCGGCGCTCACGCGCCCCCGACACCGCGGCGGTCCGATCTCCTCGTCCTGATTCCCGAGGGGATGGCGGGACCCGTCATCCACCCGGAGCAACGGAGGCTACCGACGCCGGTGATCGATTGTCATTGCTCCAGAAGAAGCTGTTCGCGCAGGTCAGAAGCACGCAGCGTCACATAACACCGTCACCGGTACGGACCGTGGTCGGCCGGGCCCACGTCGTCACGGACCGCGACCAAAGGTTGCCTGGATGTGACAGAGTGCACAGTAGACCGCGGGTGGCCGCCGCGGAAATCGTTCACGATCGCGAACGCTCGACGCTGCCCACGGGTTCAGGAAAGCCACATTCATGAAGCGCGCCTACCTGAATGTGGCTTTCCTGAATCGGGGCGACACGACACCGCCCGCCCTCCCTCGTGCGGGAGAACGGGCGGTTCGTGAGACCCCTGAGTTCCGGGCGACCCTGCGGGTCAGTACGTCGGCAGGGAGGGATCGACCTGCTTGGCCCAGGCGAGCACCCCGCCCCCGACGTGCACCGCGTCCCGGAAGCCGGCCTTGTGCAGCACCGCGAGCGACTCCGCGGAGCGCGCGCCGGACTTGCAGTGCAGGACGATCGGCTTGTCCTGCGGCAGCTCGGAGAGCGCCTCGCCGGAGAGGATGCGGTCCTTCGGGATGAGCACCGACCCCGGGATCCGGACGATCTCGAACTCGTTCTGCTCACGGACGTCGATCAGCGCGAAGTCCTTGCCCGCGTCGATCATCTCCTTGAGCTCGAGCGCCGTGATCGTGCTCCCGGCCGCGGCCTGCTGGGCGTCGTCGGAGACGGTGCCGCAGAACGCGTCGTAGTCGATCAGCTCGGTGATCTTCTCGGTGGCCGGGTCCTTGCGGATCTTGACCGTCCGGTAGCTCATCTCGAGGGCGTCGTAGACCATCAGCCGGCCGAGCAGCGGCTCGCCGATACCGGTGATCAGCTTGATCGCCTCGTTGACCATGATCGAGCCGATGGACGCGCAGAGCACGCCCAGCACGCCTCCCTCGGCGCACGACGGCACCATGCCGGCGGGCGGCGGCTCGGGGTAGAGGTCCCGGTAGTTCAGGCCGAGCCCGTTGGGCGCGTCCTCCCAGAAGACCGACGCCTGACCCTCGAAACGGAAGATCGAGCCCCAGACGTACGGCTTGCCGGACAGCACCGCGGCGTCGTTCACCAGGTACCGCGTGGCGAAGTTGTCCGTGCCGTCCAGGATCAGGTCGTAGTCCGCGAAGATGTCCATCACGTTCGACGAGTTCAGGTGCACCTCGTGCAGCCGGACCTCGACGAACGGGTTCGTCTCCTTGATCGAGTCACGGGCGGACTGGGCCTTGGAGCGGCCCACGTCGGACTGGCCGTGGATGATCTGACGCTGCAGGTTGGACGAGTCCACCTCGTCGAACTCGACGATGCCGAGCGTGCCGACCCCCGCCGCGGCGAGGTACAGCAGTGCGGGCGAACCGAGCCCGCCCGCGCCGACGACCAGCACCTTCGCGTTCTTCAGCCGCTTCTGCCCGGTCATCCCCACGTCCGGGATGATGAGGTGGCGGCTGTAGCGCTCGACCTCGTCCTTGGTCAGTTCGGCGGCCGGCTCCACGAGCGGCGGTAGCGCCATGTCAAAGCTCCTCGGTGCTGTCGTGCAGATGGTGGTGCGCTGATCCTGTCGATGCCAACGCGCGCGTCGCCGGCAATCTTCCCATCGGGACGGCCTCAGACCGCCACGTCTCCGGCTTCGTCCCAGAGCGCCGCGACGGCCGCGGCCACCCGGTCCGGCACCTCGATCTGTGCGATGTGCCCGACGCCGGTGAGCATCAGCAGCCGCGCGTCCGGGAACGTCCGGGCCGTCCGACCCGCCAGCCGGGGCGAGATCAGCCGGTCCCGATCCCCCCAGACGACGAGCGTCGGGACCGGGACGCGCGCGGCCGTCGTCCACAGTCCGCGGCCGGCCCAGCTCGCGAACATGCCCTTCGTCGTGAGCGACACGGCCTCCCCCGCCCACGGCTGGCGCCCGCGGGCCACCATCTCGGCGGCGGTCTCGTCCAGCCGGGCGTCCGTGGCGCGGGTCGGGTCCCCGAAGCACAGCGCCATGACCTGCTCGGCGCGGGCCCGGGGCGGTGCGGCGGCGAGCTGCGCGCGCGCCCTGCGGCCGATCCCGGGGATCATCGCCAGCGCCATCCGCGGGTCCGACATCCGGCGCGGGTCCGGCCGCCGGTCCGGGAAGGCCGGCGAGACCAGCGTCAGCGTCCGGACGAGCTCCGGGCGGCGGGCGGCCACCATCGTCGCGACCATCCCGCCGAGCGAGTTCCCCACCAGGTGGACGGGCTTCCCGCGGCCGGCCAGCCAGCACAGCAGCGCGTCCGCGTGGGCGGCGGGCGAGTAGTCCCCCGACGGCAGGGGCCGCGAGTACCCGAACCCGGGCAGGTCGACGGCGACGCCCGCGGCCCGCGGGGCGAGCAGACCCGCCAGGTCCGTCCAGTTCGTCGCGGATCCGGAGAGCCCGTGCACGTAGACGGCCTCGGCCTCGTCGGCACCGGGCGTCTCCCGGACGTGCAGGGTCACCCCGCCCGACGGGACCGTTCGTCCCGGCCACGCGGGCCAGTGCCCGTCGGTCGGGAGGGCGGGCAGCCCGGCGGGATCGACGGCGCGCGCGGGGCGCGGGGCGGAGGTGTACCGCGGGTGAACCAGCGGCAGCGCGACGGAGACCACCACACGAGCATGACGCGAACCGGCCCGTCCCGACCACCTCGGGTGACCCGCACCATGGGGCACCCGACGGCGGCGAGATACCCCCCTGGGGTAGTTTCGTGTCGGACGGCGCGCTCGCGCGTTGGAGAGATGATGGCCCACAGGGAGACCGATCGCATGCAGATCGCCACGCGGCTCGGCGGTTACCTCGCCGTGCTCTGCGTCGTGTTCGGGGCCGCCTGGGGCGCGGGCTCGGCGTTCGGGACGTCCGACGAGCCGGCCGCGCCCCCGCCCGCGCACACCGGGGACATGGCGGCGATGGCTCCGCCGCGCGGTGCGGAGGGGCCGGATCCCGCGGATCCGCTGGGCCTGTCCGCCACCGCGTCGGGCTACACCTTCGTGCCCACCACCACCTCGCTCACCGCGAACACCGCCACCACGTTCAGCTTCCGGATCACCGGTTCGGACGGGGCGCCGGTCACGGCGTTCGACACCGCGCCCGACCAGGAGTTCCGGCCCGGCGAGCGGATGGCCCTGCTGGTGGTGCGGCGGGACGCGGCCGGGATGCAGGACCTCGTCCCCACCATGGCACCGGACGGCACGTGGAGCGTCCCGCTCCTGCTCCCGGCGGCCGGGGTCTGGCGGGCCTACGCGGACTTCGCCCCCACCGGCGGCCCGCGGCTGGCACTGGGCACGGACCTCTTCGTCCCCGGCGACTTCGTCCCGTTCACCTTCCCCGAGTCCCGCATCTTCCCGCCGACCGGCGCGCCGGCGGACCCGAGCGGCTACCAGGTGAGGGTCGACGGCGAGCTGGTCCCCGGGGTGTCCTCCGCGCTCTACGCGACCGTCGGGCTCCGCGGCCGGGCGGTCACGTCCCTCGAGCCCACCCGCGGCGGCTTCGGCCGGTTCGTCGCCGTCCGCGAGGGGGACCTGGCGTACGTTCGGGTGCGGCCCGAGACGACGCGGCCCACCCCGACGGACCGCGCGGGCCCGGCGATCGCGTTCTCCACCACCGTCCCCGCCGCCGGGACCTACCGCCTCTTCGTGAGCTACCGGATCGACGGCGCGCCCCGCGCGGCCGAGTTCACCGTCGCCACCGCAGGGAGCTGAGCATGACCACGACCGGCGACGCCCCCGAGAGCACGAGCCTCGAACTCGTCATCGGCGGGATGACGTGCGCCTCCTGCGCCAACCGCGTCGAGCGCAAGCTCAACAAGATGTCCGGGGTCGAGGCGTCGGTGAACTACGCGACGGAGAAGGCCCGGGTCAGCTACGTCGGCGACGTCGCACCCGAGGACCTCGTGGCCACGGTCGAGGCCGCGGGCTACACCGCGACGCTGCCCGCGGACGACGGCCCGGACCTCGCCGAGGAGCACGCCCGGGACCTGCGGGACCGTCTGGTCCTCAGCGCGGTCCTGGCGGTCCCGGTCATCGTCGTGTCGATGGTCCCGGCGTTCCAGTTCCTGTACTGGCAGTGGATCGTGCTGGGCCTCGCCGCGCCGGTCGTGCTCTGGGGCGCGTGGCCGTTCCACCGGGCCACCTGGACGAACCTGCGGCACGGCGCGGCGACGATGGACACGCTCGTCTCCCTCGGCACGCTCGCCGCGCTCGGCTGGTCCGTCTACGCGATGGTCTTCGGCACCGCGGGCGTCCCCGGCGTGACGCACCCGTTCGAGCTCACGGTCTCCCGGGGCTCCGGCGCGGACGCGATCTACCTGGAGGTCGCGGCCGGCGTCACCCTGTTCCTGCTGGCCGGGCGGTACTTCGAGGCCCGGTCCAAGCGCACCGCCGGTGCGGCGCTGCGGGCGCTGCTGGAGCTCGGGGCCCGGGACGTGGCGGTCGTGCGCAACGGGCACGAGGAGCGCGTCCCGGTCGAGGAGCTGCGGGCCGGGGACCTGTTCGTCGTCCGGCCCGGGGAGAAGGTGGCCACGGACGGCATCGTCATGGAGGGCACCTCGGCCATCGACGTGTCGATGCTGACCGGGGAGTCCGTCCCGGCCGAGGTCGGGCCGGACGACTCCGTGGCCGGCGGGTGCGTCAACGTCGGCGGGCGGCTCGTCGTGCGGGTCACCCGGGTCGGGAAGGACACCCAGCTCGCGCGGATGGCCCAGCTCGTGGAGGACGCGCAGAGCGGGAAGGCCGCCGCCCAGCGGCTGGCGGACCGGATCTCCGGCGTGTTCGTGCCGGTCGTGATCGCGCTCGCCGTCGGGACGCTCGGCTGGTGGCTCGGCTCGGGCGCCGGGGCCACCCCGGCGTTCACCGCCGCCGTCGCGGTGCTGATCATCGCGTGCCCCTGCGCGCTGGGTCTCGCGACGCCGACGGCCCTGCTGGTCGGCACCGGCCGCGGCGCGCAGCTCGGCGTGCTGATCAAGGGGCCCGAGGTGCTGGAGTCCACCCGCCGGGTGGACACGATCGTCCTGGACAAGACGGGCACCGTCACCACCGGCGTGATGACCCTGCAGGAGGTGCACGCGGCCGAGGGCGAGTCCCGGGACCAGGTGCTGCGCCTGGCCGGGGCGGTCGAGAACGGCTCGGAGCATCCCGTCGCGCGGGCGGTCGCCGCGGCGGCCCGCGAACGGTTCGGCGAGCTGCTGCGCGTGGGCGAGTTCGAGAACCGGCCCGGCCTCGGCGTGCAGGGGCTCGTCGCGGAGCTCGCCCAGCTGCCCGGCCTGCCCGCCCCGCTGCGGACGCCGACCGGTCCCGAGCCGCTGACGCCCGCGGGGGGCAGTGACCGCATCGTCGCCCACGCGGTGGCGGTCGGACGGCCCACGCTGCTGGCCGAGTACGGGATCGAGCTGCCGGCGTCCCTCGTCGAGGCGAAGGCGGAGGCGGAGGCCGAGGGCCGCACCGTCGTGGCCGTGAGCTGGGACGGCAGGGCGCGCGGACTGCTCGTCGTCTCCGACGCCGTCAAGCCGACGAGCGCGGAGGCGATCCGCCGGCTCCGCGGGCTGGGGCTCACCCCCGTCCTGCTGACCGGGGACAACGGCGCCGCCGCACGGACCGTCGCGGCCGAGGTCGGCATCGAGCCCGGCTCCGTGATCGCGGAGGTGCTGCCCGAGGACAAGGTCGCGGTCGTGACCCGGCTGCAGGGCGAGGGCAAGGTCGTCGCGATGGTGGGCGACGGCGTCAACGACGCCGCGGCGCTGGCCACCGCGGACCTGGGGCTGGCCATGGGCACCGGAACGGACGTGGCGATCGAGGCGAGCGATCTGACGCTGGTACGCGGGGACCTGCTCGCCGCGGTCGACGCGATCCGGCTCTCTCGGCGCACCCTGGGCACGATCCGCGGCAACCTGTTCTGGGCCTTCGCCTACAACGTGGCCGCGCTGCCGCTGGCCGCGCTGGGCCTGCTGAACCCGATGATCGCGGGCGCGGCGATGGCGTTCAGCTCGGTGTTCGTCGTGACCAACAGCCTGCGGCTGCGGCGCTTCCGCGGCACCGTCTGACGGCGGGCCCGCGCTCTCGCGCGCGCCGGGAGAACCTGGTGCACGCACGTCACGCGTTCTTCACCCCGTCAGGGGTTACCTGCGGGTAGGATCACCGCGCGACGGCCTGCAGTGAGGAGATCACGATGAGTGAGACGACGGCGCCCGTCCAGCGGGGAGCCCGCCTGTCCCGCAGCGCGCGACGTGCCCAGCTCCTCGTGGCCGCGCGGGACGTGTTCGCGGCCCAGGGCTACCACGCCGCGGCGATGGACGACATCGCGGAGAAGGCGGGCGTCAGCAAACCCGTTCTCTACCAGCACTTCCCCGGCAAGCTCGAGCTCTACCGGGCGCTGCTGACCACCTATGCGAACGAGCTCGTGACCCGGGTGCGCGAGGCGATCTCCGACACGCCGGACAACCGGGCGCGCGTGCACGCGGCCGTGGCCGCGTACTTCGACTTCGTGGCCGGGGACGGCCACGCCTACCGCCTGGTGTTCGAGTCGGACCTGCGCGGCGAGCCCGAGGCCGCCGCCGTCGTCGACGGGGCGCTCACGAACTGCATCGACGCCGTCGCCGAGGTCGTGACCCAGGACGCGGGTCTGGACGAGGCCCGGGCGCGGCTGCTCGCCGTGGGCCTCGTGGGCCTGAGCCAGGTCACCGCGCAGTACTGGCTGGACTCGGACGGGGACATCCCCCGGGACGAGGCGATCTCCCTGATGTCCTCGCTGGCGTGGAAGGGCCTCGCCGGCTTCCCGCTGGTGCACGACCAGAACGTGCACGACTAGACCCGGCGGAACGGCAGGAGAGCCACCTTCACGCCAGATCCTGGCGTGAGGGTGGCTCTCCTGCCATGTGGGTCGCTGCGGCGGTGCGGGACAGGGCGTGCAGGCGGGCGGACACCCCGGCCACCCGCTCGACCGGCAGCATGTGGCCCGCCTCGGGGAACACCGTCAGCGACGCGCCCGGCAGCCCCTCGCGGATCCGGCGCGCGAACGACGGCGGCGTGAGCCGGTCCTTCGACCCCACCATGATCTCCACCGGCAGCTGCGCGAACGCCGCGAGCGCCGCGTCGCGCTCGTGGGCCTCCAGCGTCGGCCGGAAGCCGGAGACCGTGCTCGGCCGGCACTCCGCGACGACCTGTGTGGTGAGCCGGACGGCGCGGCGGTCCGCGTCGCTCCCCAGCAGCAGCCACCTCATCCCGGGCCCGAGCAGCCACGGGTGCGTGCTGAGCGCGCGCCGCGTGTCCCAGCCGCGGCTCGCGTACATCCGGCGCTCGCCGCGGCGGAACACCTCGAGCGCCACCGGCGACAGGCCGAACGTCGCGTCCGCGAGCCCACCGCTGGCCGTCGCGACGAGGGCGACGCCGGCCAGGCGCTCGCGGACGAGCTCGGGATGCCGCTCGGCCAGGGCCATCGCGGTCATGCCGCCCATGGAGTGCCCGCCGAGCACCAGCGGCCCGGCCGGCGCGACCTGCGCGATCACCGCGGCGAGGTCGTCCGCGAGCTGCTCGATCGTCAGCGTCGACGGGTCCGCGGTGTCCGAGCGGCCGTGGCCGCGATGGTCGTAGCGGACGATCCGGGCGGGCGACCCGAGGCCCGCCAGCGAGTCCGCGACGGGCTCCCAGCAGCGGGAGTCCAGGGTCCAGCCGTGCGCGAGCACGACGGTCACGGGCGCCTCCGCCGCGCCCGTGACCTCCGCGTGCAGCCCGATCCCGTCCGCGGACCGCAGCCTCATATCAGGTACGCCTTGCGCCACAGGGCCTCCGTCGGGCCCCCGATCATGCCCTGGTCGCGCAGGAACGCGACGCACTTGCGGGCGGACCAGCGCAGCGTCTCCTGCCAGTGCGGGTTGGCCAGCGCGGCCTTGCGACCCACCTCGGGATCGATGCCGACACTCGCGTAGACGTCGGCGTGGACCAGGTTCCGGGCGACGACGAACGCGATCCGGGAGAGCAGGTAGCGCCCGATCTCCCTCTGCACCCGGGTCGTCGCCGGCATGATCCGCGCCAGCTCCTCGCGGGCGTAGCGGACGTGCCGGGCCTCCTCCGTCACATGGATCTTGTTGACCATGCGGGTGAGCGGCTGCACGGACTCGTCGCGCATGCTCCGGCGCTGCATCTGGTCCAGGATCTCCTCGACGAACAGGGTGCCGCCGAACATCGCCGGACCGTAGCCGACCGTCTTGAACAGGCGGCCGAGGTTGTGCGTGAGGCCGGTCGGCGCGTAGTCCGGCACGCCGTAGGCCTCGGTCATCCTGGCGAACATGATCGAGTGCCGGCACTCGTCCGCGATCTCGGTGAGGGCGTACTGGATGTGGTGGCGGCGCGGGTCCCGGTCGTAGGCGTAGCGCAGCAGCATCTGCATGAGGATCATCTCGAACCACAGGCCGATGCGGGCGACGCTGCAGACCTCGTGGACCGACAGCGTCCGGCGCTGTTCCTCGGTGAGGCCGTCCCACAGCTCGGTGCCGTAGAGGCTGCACAGCTCGGGCGAGACGCCCCACTTGTCCTCGACGAGCGGGGCGCTCCAGTCGATGTCCAGGTTCGGGTCGTACGAGTGGTCGACGGAGGACCTCAACAGCCGCTCGGCCGTGGCCTCCCGGTCGTTCGGGGTCCTGGTGGGGGCGCTCACGACGTGCTCCTCTCCTCGACGAGAGTGGTCTCGGGTCCCCGCACCACCGCGGGGACATCGCGGCCGGTCAGCCTGCGGACCAGCCCGGCGGCGATCGGCGACGAGTCGAAACGGCCGGTGGCGGCCTGCTTGCGGATCCGGCGGACGACGCCGGAGCCGACGATCCCCGGGATGTGCCGGCCCGCCCAGAGCTCCAGCTGCCCGGCACGGGTGCCCGCGGTGTCCCGCCGCGGTCGCGTGGCCGCGAGCGTGCGGACGACCGTGCCGACGATGTCCTCGACCTCCTCGCGCCGGACCTGTCCCTCCAGGGCGAGCCCGACCTCGCGCCCGACGTCGTGGATCGGCGTCCGCACGTAACCCGGGTACACCGTGCTGACGTGCAGCTCCGTGCCGTACTCGAGGCGCAGCGCGTCCGCGTAGGCGGTCATCCCGCGCTTGGCGACGCTGTAGGCCGAGACGAACGGGAGCGTCAGGTAGGCGAGCTCGCTGGACACGAAGACGACCCGACCCTTGTCCCCGCCGCGGTGGCCGCGCCCGGCCAGCAGCGCGGGCAGCGCCGCCGCGGTGACCCGCCAGGCGCCGAGGAGGTTCGTGTCGATGACCTCGAGCGCGTCCGGCTCGAGCGGGCCGCCCGCGTCGTTCGGGGTGCCGATGCCGGCGTAGTGCACCACCATGTCCAGGCCGCCGAGCTGCGCGATCGCGGTCCCGACGGCGTCGACGACCGCGGTCTGGTCGGTGATGTCGCAGGCCAGGATGCCGCGCGCGGCCACCCGGTCCAGCCCGACCACCTTCGCGCCCTGCTCGCGGAGCCGCTGGACGGTCGGCGCACCGAACCCGCCCGCGGCGCCGGTGACCAGCACCCGCGTGCCGGGGGGCACCGCCCCTCGCGGGCCTCGTGATCCGGGGTGGGACACCGTCGGCTCCTCTCGTCGACGCACATCGTCCTTGCTGTTACCGCCGGTAACTGTTACCACTGGTAACGTGCCGCAGGACTCGCCCGCTGTCAAGGGCAACGACCGGACCCGTCGCAATGCCGAGCGCCGGGCCGAACGCCGCGCCGAGATGGTCACCGCGGCGATGGACGCCGTCCGCGAGCACGGGCCCGGCGTCTCCGTCGCGGACATCGCCAAGCGCGCCGGCATCACGAAACCGGTGCTCTACCGGCACTTCGACGACCGCGCGGACCTGCAGCGCGCCGTCGGGGAGAAGAGTGCGGAACTGCTGATGGCGCGCATCTCCACCGCGCTGGACGAGGCGGGCTCCGAGGCCGACGAGTCGGCCCTGATCGCCGGCATCGTCGACGCGTTCCTCGCCGGGATCGAGGACGAGCCCGAGCTCTGGCGGTTCGTCGTGCACAACAGCGTCGAGCGCGAGGCCGGCAGCGAGGTCGTCGAGGACACCCAGGACCGGATCGCGCGGCTCCTCGCGGTCCTGATCGGCGAGCGGTTGCGCGCGGCGGGACAGGACTCGGGCGGCGCCGAGGTCTGGGCGCTCGGGCTCGTCGGGATGGTGCGGAGCGCGGGCGACTGGTGGCTGGAACGCCGCACGATGAGCCGGGCGGACCTGACGCGGTACCTGACCACGCTCATCTGGGGAGGGCTGGGCGGTGCGCTCGACGCCGCTCCCCCCGCATCCGACCTGCACCTCGTGCGCGAACCCGACCGGAAGGAGACCGACCATGCCTGACGATCATGGCGCGGACGAGGAGGGCTACACCGGAGCCGCGACACTCGTCCTCGACGGCGAGGACGTGCCCGTCCGGGTGCAGCTCCAGGTCCGGCACGAGCCGCACGACGGCCGGCTGTACTGGTTCGGCCGGGTGGACCGCGCCGAGCGGCTCGCGGACCTCCTCGGCGGCCGGAACGGCCAGGTCGAGGTGCGCACCGGGCACGGCTCGGCGGCGGCGGCGATCGGCGACGTCGACCTGTGGGGCCGCTACCGGCTCAGCGGGACGGGCCGCCCGCCCTTCCCGCTGGACGAGCCACCGGCACCCGAGGACGACTGAGCGCACGGCCCGGGCGGCGCGGAACGGGAGACGGCCGGCCCCGCGAGGGACCGGCCGCCGGAGAGAGCTCGGGAGTCAGGAGCCGAAGCCGACCCGCGCCGGGGACGCGGGAGCGATCTCGATGTAGGAGATGCGCGCGGCGGGCACGAGGTAGCGGCGCCCCTTGTCGTCGACGAGCGCGAGCGTTCCGTCGCCGGACTTCATCGCCTCGTTGACCAGGGCCTCCACCTCTTCTGGCGTCTGGCCGCTGGACACCGTGAGCTCCCGCGGGCTCTCCGCGATGCCGATCTTGACCTCCACCGGGGAACCTCCTGGTGACGACGATTTCTACTGTCACCCGCCAGGCTAGTCGAGGAGGGGCCGCGAGGGCGGCGGTACCCGTCCACCGTGGGCGAACGCAGCCGACCCGAACCCGCGCGACGCGCGGGTGGGTCGGACGAGGTCAGTTGAGGCCGAGGGCCGCCATCCGCTTGCCGTGGTTGCTCTGCAGCCGCTTGATCAGCGCGGCGATCCCCGCGATGTCCCCCGAACCCCGGACGATGAAGTCCGCGAGCTCGTCGCGCTCCGCGACGATGTGCTGGGCCTGGGTGACCGCCTCACCGAGCAGCCGCCGTCCCCAGAGCGCCAGCCGGTCCCGGACCTGGCGGTTCTGGGCGCACGCGGCCTTGACCTCGCGCTCGGCGAAGGCGCTGTGCCCGGTGTCCGCCAGCACCCGCTCGACGAGCTCGCCGGTCGGGTCGTCCACCCAGCCGGCGACCTCGCGGTAGAAATCCGCGGCCAGCCCGTCCCCGACATAGGCCTTGACCAGGGATTCCAGCCAGGTACGGGGCCGGGTGGAGGCGTGGTAGGCGTCCAGCGGGGCGACGAACGGGCCCATCGCCTCCTCGACCGTCACGCCGAAGCGCTCGAGGTGCTCCTCCAGCAGCCGGAAGTGCCCGATCTCGGCCGCGGCCATGACCGACAGCTGCCGGCGTCCGCTCAGCGTGGGGGCCGTGCGGGCGTCCGCGGCGAGCCGGTCGAACCCGGAGAGCTCGCCGTAGGCCAGGACGCCGAGCAGGTCGACCGTCGCCCGGGGGGTGCTGTCGGTCCCCGGAACGCCCGGTCCCGGAACGCCCGGCCCCGGAACGCTTGGCCCCGAAACACTGCTCTGCACTGCGTTCTCCGTACCCTCGCGCTCGCCGTCGGCGCACGGCCCGGGCCGCGCCCGCCGTGCTCCGCGAGCCTAGCCGTTCGAGCCGTCCGGTTCGATCAGGCGGCGTACGTCACCCGACCCGGGACGTCACGCACGATGCCTCGCTGTGCCCGTCCGGGGTATCATGCGACAAGCGATGCGCGATCGGGGTCGCAACCCGGGGCATTTCTCGGCCCCTTCTCCTCCCCCGTAGCGCCGCGCACACCGAGCGAAAGCCGGGAAACGGGTCGGCGTCACCGGCGCCCGACTCACCGGCATCGCACAGACATGGTGCGTACAGCGCCTCGACGGCTCTCCCACCCGGGCTCCCCAGGTGGTCGGACGAGCCGCTGCAGGGAATCTGTACGCGGAGAGAGGCGATCATCCTGTCCGTTCCGAACGATTCCTCAGGCGAGTCCGCCGAGATCGACACCACCGCGACGTCGGGCTCCACCGTCGAGTCCGCCAGCCCCGACCCCGAGGCCCTCGACGAGGCCCACCCGCTCCAGGCCGGCGCTCCGGTCAAGAAGGAGTCCCCCACCTTCGCCGAACTCGGCGTCCGCCCCGAGATCGTGGCCGCGCTGGCCGAGGCCGGCATCGAGCGCACCTTCGCGATCCAGGAGCTCACCCTCCCGCTGGCCCTGGCCGGCGAGGACGTCATCGGCCAGGCCCGGACGGGCATGGGCAAGACCCTCGGCTTCGGCGTCCCGCTGCTGCAGCGCGTGACCCCGCCGTCGGAGCAGCCCGCCGCCACCGCCGAGGGCGACGCCGCGGACCGCACCCGGGACGTGCCGCAGGCCCTGGTCGTCGTCCCCACCCGTGAGCTGTGCGTCCAGGTCGCCAAGGACCTCGCGGACGCCGGCGCCCACCTCGGCATCCGGGTCACCGCCATCTACGGGGGCCGGGCCTACGAGCCGCAGCTCGCCGCGCTCCGCAAGGGCGTGGACGTCGTCGTCGGCACCCCCGGCCGCCTGCTGGACCTCGCCGAGCAGCGCCACCTGGTCCTCGGACGCGTCAAGGCGCTGGTCCTGGACGAGGCGGACGAGATGCTGGACCTCGGCTTCCTGCCGGACGTCGAGCGGATCATGCGCATGCTGCCGGACGAGCGGCACACGATGCTCTTCTCGGCCACCATGCCGGGCCCGATCATCGCCCTGTCCCGCGCGTTCCTGCGCCAGCCGACGCACATCCGCGCCGAGGAGTCCGACCAGGGGTCGGTCCACGAGCGCACCCGCCAGCTCGTCTACCGCGCCCACGCGATGGACAAGGTCGAGCTGCTCACCCGCGTCCTGCAGGCCAAGGACCGCGGCCTCACGATGATCTTCGCGCGGACCAAGCGCACCGTGCAGCGCGTCGCGGACGACCTGGCGGACCGCGGTTTCGCCGCCGCCGCCGTGCACGGGGACCTCGGCCAGGGGGCCCGTGAGCAGGCGCTCCGGGCGTTCCGCGCCGGCAAGGTCGACGTCCTGGTGGCGACGGACGTCGCCGCCCGCGGCATCGATGTCACCGACGTCACACACGTCGTGAACTACCAGTGCCCCGAGGACTCCAAGACCTACGTCCACCGGATCGGCCGCACCGGCCGCGCCGGCAAGGAGGGCGTCGCGGTCACGCTGGTGGACTGGGACGAGATGCCCAAGTGGAAGATGGTCTCGGACGACCTGAACCTCGGCATCGACGAGCCGGTCGAGACCTACTCCACCTCGGATCACCTGTACACGGACCTGGAGATCCCCACCAACTCCACCGGCCGGCTGCCGCACTCCAAGCGCACCCGCGCGGGGCTCGACGCCGAGTACGTGGACACCGAGGGGGACCACGGCGGCCGCACCAAGAAGCGCGGCGGCCGGGACGAGCGACGTGCCGCGCCCACCCCGGACACCGAGCGTCCGCGTTCGGACCGCGCCGCGCGCCCGCGCACCCGCCGCCGCGGCGGGGTGCCGGTCGCCGAGGGCGGTCAGCCGGTCGAGATCGTCGCCGGGGCCGAGCCCACCGCCGCCCCCACCACCGGTCCGGAGGCCACCGCCGTCACCGGCACGGACGGCGAGGGCGCCCCGCGCCGTCGTCGCCGTCGGGGTGGCAGGCGCCGCAGTGGCGCCGGGGAGACCGCGGGCGCCGAGCAGCAGGACGCCGCCGCCAGCTGACCCGCAGCACGAACCCACCGGCCCGGGCCCCTCACGGGGTCCGGGCCGGTGTCGTGTCCGGCTCTGTGGGAGGGTGCGGGGCGTGCTGCGCCGCAGGCCGATGCGCCCCGAACGCCGACGCCCCGGTGACGTCGTCGCCGCCGTCGCGATCGCCGTCGCGCTCGTCGTGACCGCGGTCGTCTACGGCACGCACAGCCCGATCGCCGGCACCACGTCCGTCCCCGCAGCCGGTCCGGGTGTCCCGCCCGAGGCCCCGCTGGACGTCCCGGCGGCGTTCACCGAGGCCTGGCGTGCGCCCAGCGCCGCCGCCCCGCTGCCCGTCACCGCAGGTCCGGGCGTCGTGACGGCGGACGGGGACACGGTCACCGGCCGGGACGCCACCACCGGTGCCGTCCGCTGGACCTACAGCCGGGACCGGCAGCTCTGCACCGTCGCGGAGGGCTTCGGCCGGGTCCTCGCCCTCTACCGGGACGGTGACCGGTGCAGCGAGCTCGCCGCGCTCGACGGGGACCTCGGCAGCCGCAGGGACCAGCGGACCGTCGACGGCCGCCCCGGCGCCCGGCTGCTCACCACCGGCAGCCAGGTCGTGCTCACCGGGACCGACCACACCGAGGCCATGCGCTCGGACCTCGTCAAGACCCTCGAGTACGGCGCGATCAGCGCGCCCGCCCAGCCCGGGAGGCAGCCCCGTAGCGGCTGCACGTACCACTCCTTCGCCTCGACGACGGCCCGGCTCGGCGTCGTCGAGACCTGCCCCACGGACACGGCGGACCGCATCACGGTGCTGCGCCCGGACGGCGGCGGGGACTCCGACACCCCGAAGGTCGTCTTCTCCAGCCAGCTCCCGACCACCGGCGCCCAGGTGATCGCGCTGTCCCCCGAGCGCACCGCCGTGGTCCTGCCCGGGCCGCCGGAGCTGCAGGTCCTGGACTCCCAGGGCGCCCAGGTCGCGCTGCTCGGGCTCGACGTCCCCGAGTCGGACGTGGCCGCGCCCGCGGACGGGCTCGCGGTCACCTCGTCGGACACGCAGCGGATCTTCTGGTGGAGCGGCACGGCCACCGTCACGCTGGAACGCACGGCACTGACCCCGCTGTGGACCCTGAAGAACACGCTCGGCCCCGGCACGGGGTACGCGGGGCAGTGGCTGGTCCCCGTCCCGGCCGGGCTCGCCGTGCTCGACCCGGCGCGCGGCGTGGTACGGCGGACCATCCCGGTGGACCGGGGCGGCTACTCGGGCCCGGTGATGCTCGCCGCGAAGGGCGACGTGCTGGTGGAGCAGCGCGGCACCGAGGCCGTCGCGCTGCGGCCCGCCGGCTGATCGGGTCAGAACAGCCAGTACGCGCTGACGACCGCCGCGACCAGCACGATCGCGGCCCAGGCGGCCAGCACGCCCGTCCGGTCCCGGCGCCGGTCCGCCACGACCTGGGCGACGACGGCCGCCCCGGCCGCCGCGCCGTGACCGAGCAGCATGCCCGTGCCCGGCCCGGCGGTTCCCGTCCGCGTCGTCATCGCCCAGCCCACCAGCAGGATCGCGGTGATCCCGACCAGACCGGCCGCGAGCACGCCGGACACGCCGCGGAGCAGCCGTCCCGCACGGGAGGATCGGACTGGGAAGCTCCGGCGCGCGTTCACGGGGCGAGCAACGCCCACGGGTCGAGCTCCGGGGCGACGGCGCGGCCCTCCGGACAGTGCCGCCGGACGGGACACGTGGAGCAGTGCGGGGCGGGCCGCGGCGGATGGTCACCGGCGTCCGTCGCGTCGGTGATCGCGGCGGCCGTCGCCTCGGCGCGCGCGACGTGCCCCGCGAGCGACGCCTCGTCGTGCTCCCACGCGGCCACCTGCCCGCTGGGCAGGTGGTGCAGCTCGACCCTGGTGCAACCGCGGCGCAGCGTGTGGGCCGCCGCGACGGCGTAGAGCGCCAGCGCGGGCGAGTCCCGGGCGTCCTCGGGCCCGGGCACCCGCCGCCCGGTCTTGTAGTCGACGATGACCGCTTCGCCGTGCCGGTCGTCGATCCGGTCCACCCGGCCCTCGGCCACGATCGAGCCCACGGCGGCGGACACCCACCGCTCGACGGCCAGGGGCTCCTCCGCGTCCGGAGCGGTGACGTGCTCGGCGCAGTAGGCGGCCAGCCAGGTCCGGGCCCGTTCGCGGTACTCGGCCTGCTGGGCGGCGTCCCGGTAGCCCTCGCCGGACCAGTTGCGGTCCACGAGCGACGCGGCCGCCTCCGGGGTGCGGCGCTGCGGCGGCAGTGCGTGCAGGGCGCGCAACGCCAGGTGGACCACCGCCCCGAGCGTGCTGTGCGCCCAGGCCCCGCCGCGGGCCGGCGCGGGCCGGTCGACGTAGGTCATCCGGTAGCGCCGGGGGCAGGCCTCCCACGTGGCGAGGCGGGCGGGCGTGACACGCACCAGCGGGCGGCCCCAGCCGGTGTCGTCCAGGAGGTCGAACCCGAGCTGCTCACCACCTGTGCCCACCCGACCACGGTACCGAGGGCGGCTCGTCAGCCCGTCAGCGGCTCGGCCCCGCTCGCCTGCGCGAGCAGGGCCTCCAGCGCGTCGGGCGCCGTGGTCTCGGCCGCGATGCGCGTGGTCTTGTTGCTGCCGTGGTAGTCGCTGGACCCGGTCACGACGAGCCCGAGGTCACCGGCCAGCCCGCGCAGCGTCGCCCGGTCCTCCGGCGAGTGGTCCGGGTGGTCGACCTCGACCCCGCCGAGGCCCTCCTTCGTCAGGTCCACCAGCACCGACGTCTCGATGACCCGGCCGCGCTTGCGGGCGAGGGCGTGGGCGAACACCGGCACTCCCCCGGCGTCGCGCACCATCCGCACCGCGGTCTCGACCGGGGTGTCCGCCTTCTCGACGTAGTACTTGCTGTCGTTGTGCAGCAGCTCGGCGAAGGCCTCGTTCACCGAGCCGACGATCCCGGCCCGGACCAGCGCCTGCCCGAGGTGCGGACGGCCCGGCGTGGTGCCTGCCGGCAGGTCCGCGAAGACGGTGTCGGGATCGATCGGGTAGCCGTCCGCGGCGAGGTTGGCCACCATCTTCACGAGGCGCTGCGAGCGTTCGTCGCGCAGCCGGACCTGCTCGTCGACGATCGCCGGATGCGCCGGGTCGAACAGGTACCCGAGCAGGTGGACGGGGACCGTACCGCCGCGCCCGTCCGGGCTGACGCACGAGAACTCCGCGCCACGGATCAGCTGCAGGCCGGCGGGGAGCACGGCCGCGGCGCGGTCCCAGCCGCCGGTGGTGTCGTGGTCCGTCAACGCCAGCGTGGTGACGCCGGCCGCTGCGGCCGTCGCGACGAGCTCCTCGGGCGTCTCGGTGCCGTCGGAGACGGTGGAATGGGTGTGCAGGTCGATCCGGGTCACCGATCGACCCTAGTCCGGCGCGATCACCCGTGCTCCGGCCTCCCGGACGGGCTCAGCCCCGGCGCCAGCGCGGACGCGCGAGCATGCCCGTGGCGCGGGTCTTGCCCTTCTCCCCGAAGACCAGCTCGGAGAGCGCCTCGTAGATCTCCTCGGGCCGCGGCATGTAGTCGATCCGGTTCAGCGCCTGGATCTGTCCCGCCGACTCGACGATCAGCGTGCCGTAGCCCAGGATGCGGCCGCCGAAGCTGCGCTGGAAGGTGAGGTCCGTGACCTTGCCCAGCGGCATCATGCCCACGTTGTGGGTGATGATCCCCTGCGCGAGCATGACGCGCTTGTCCGTGATGACGATGCGCTCGATCCACCAGAGGATCGTGTTGACCGTGAACCGGGCGACCGCGACGAAGGCCAGGTAGAACGTCAGGTTGTCCACGACGCGCTCGCCGACCGCGAGCGTGCCGTCGGAGGCCGACCCACCGCCCAGGTTGCCGTCGAGGAAGCGCTCGATCAGCACCATCGCCAGGACGAACAGCGCCGTCTGGACGATGTGCTTGTACATGACGGCCCAGTGCTGGCGGACGCGAATGACCCGCCGCTCCGTGGGGAGCAGGTACTCGTCGATCTCCCGGGGCGCCAGCATCGGCTAGAGCAGGCTGGTGAAGAACGTGGTGACCGACTGCGCCGCGTTGTACAGGATGTTCCCGATGTTGGCCACCGAGTTCGATGCCCCCGTCGGATTGGTCAGGATGAAGAACACCACGAGAGCAACGACGAGGAGCGTCACGAGCTTCTTGACGTTCACACGACCACCGTTCAGGCACGAGGACTGCTTACAAGATCATGTCTACCGGAGTTCGGCCCTGACGGGAACCGGCCACGCGGGCAGCGTACCCGGTTCACCCGACGACACACGGTAGCGAAATATCCCCCACCCAGGGGGCATTTCGCCGATTTCCCGTCCTCGCGGGTGGGACCGGCGCTCCGACGTCCGCCACGGTACTGCATCGATACATGATCAGCCCGGCGTAAAGTCCCGCCGATGTCCGAGATCGCCTGCGTCGGCGGGGTCCTCTTCGACGCCGGGGGCCGCCTGCTGCTGATCCGCCGCGGCCACGACCCCGGCCGGGGTCTGTGGTCCCTGCCCGGCGGCCGGGTCGAGCCAGGCGAGGACGACGCCGCCGCGCTCGTGCGGGAGATGGCGGAGGAGACCGGCCTCGTCGTCGTCCCCGGCCGGCACGTCGGGACGGTCGTCCGGGGCAGGTACGTGATCGCGGACTACCTCTGTGTCGCGGTCGGCGGCGAACTGGCCGCGGGGGACGACGCGGACGAGGCACGGTTCGTCGACGCCGCGGAGTTCGACGCGCTGCCGACCGTCGAGCTCCTGGCCGAGACCCTCGCGTCCTGGGACGTCCTGCCGCGCTCCTGACCGCACGAACGGCACCCCCGGGGCGTCGGACGCCCCGAACGTGCCGTCGGTGGCGGGCCCGATCAGCCCTGCGGGGTCGGGCGCCCCGGCTGCTCGCCGCCACGGGCATCCCCGTAGCTCCGCTTGGGCACCATCACCTTGCGGCGGAACGTGCACACGACGGTGCCGTCCTGCTTGTAGCCCTTCGTCTCCACGTAGACCACGCCGCGGTCGTCCTTCGACTTCGACTCGGTCTTGTCCAGGACCTCGGTCTCGCCGTAGATGGTGTCCCCGTGGAAGGTCGGCTTCGTGTGCTTGAGCGACTCCACCTCGAGGTTGGCGATCGCCTTCCCGGACACGTCCGGCACCGACATGCCCAGCAGCAGCGAGTAGATGTAGTTGCCGACCACGACGTTCTTCTTGAAGTCGGTGGTCTCCTCGGCGTAGTTCGCGTCCAGGTGGAGCGGGTGGTGGTTCATCGTGAGGAGGCAGAACAGGTGGTCGTCGTACTCGGTGACCGTCTTGCCGGGCCAGTGCTTGTAGACCGCACCGACCTCGAACTCCTCGTAATACCGGCCGAACTGCAACGTCAACGCCTCCATCGCCGAGAACATTCTGGAGGCGTAATCTAGCCGGTGGCCCGCGTTCCGGCGGGCGGCCCTGATCACAGGTCCCGGTGCTGTCGGCCCGGGCGATCGGGGACGGTGGACGAAGGAGGTGGCGCGATGGACCCCGCTCCAGGGTGCAGTACCGAGCGCGTCCCCGTCGTGACCACCGTGTGGAGCCGCTAGGCACCGTCGGACCACGGCGAGGAGGCGCGATGCGCCCGCCGGGACGCCGCTGCGCGACAGCGGTGGACGTCTCGTGTCCACACCCTCGCCCGACCTCGTCCTCGAGGTCCCTCCGCAGGAGGTACCCCCGTGCCGCCCCTGTCCTCTCTCCGCCCCGCCATCCGCGCCGCCGGCAACCGGGCCAAGCTGCCGAACCGCAACGGCGAGGCTCTGCTCCCCCGCCTGCGCGTCCCGATGTCCGCCTACGTCGTGGACTGCGGTGTCTACGTCGACGGCGTCCGCCTGCCCGGGCGCTTCACCCACGACGCCGCGATCGAGGAGGTCCGCGAGCGCGGCGAGGGCTTCGTCTGGATCGGCCTGCACGAGCCCAGTGAGGAGCAGATCACCGGCATCGCCGAGACCTACGGCCTGCACGAGCTCGCCGTCGAGGACGCCGTGCACGCGCACAACCGGCCCAAGCTCGAGCGCTACGACGACACGCTGTTCATGGTCCTCAAGACCGTCTGTTACGTCGGTCACGCCGAGCCCACCACGGCCAACGAGATCGTCGAGACCGGCGAGGTCCAGGCGTTCGTCGGCCGGGACTTCGTCGTCACCGTCCGGCACGGCAAGCACAGCGGCCTGCACGACGTCCGGCGCGCCCTGGAGGCGGACCAGGAACAGCTCGCCCTCGGCCCGGCCGCCGTGCTGCACGCGATCGCGGACCACGTCGTGGACTCCTACCTCGAGGTCACCGAGGCCATCGAGGACGACATCGACGAGATCGAGGCCGAGGTCTTCGCCCCGCGTTCGACGATGGATCCCGAGCAGATCTACGTCATGAAGCGCGAGATCCTCGAGCTGCGACGGGCGGTGATGCCGCTGCTCAAGCCACTGCGGAAGATCACCGAGGGGTACAGCGCGCTCATCCCGCACGAGGTCCGCTCGTACTTCCGGGACGTCGAGGACCACCTCTCGGCGGTCGCGGAGAGTGTCGCGGGCTTCAACGAGCTCCTGACCACCCTGGTGGACGCGGTGCTGGCGAAGGTCTCGATGCGGCAGAACTCGGACATGCGCAAGATCACCGCCTACGCCGCGCTGATCACGGTGCCGACGATGGTGGCCGGCATCTACGGCATGAACTTCGACTCCATGCCGGAGCTGCACTGGAGATTCGGCTACCCGGCCGTCCTGCTGCTGATCGCGGTCGCCTGCGGCCTGCTCTACCGCAACTTCCGCCGCAACAACTGGCTCTGAGCTCCCACCCGCCCGCGCGTCGGCATTCGGTCGTGTCGCCGCGCCCGCGGAGCGGTCCTACATTCGACACATGGACGAACGCGAACCCCGGACCCCGCTGCGGCGGCTCCGGATCCCGCGCTGGGCCGAGCAGGAACCGTCCTGGCGGGACGCCTCGCCCACGCTGATCCGGGCCGCGGCGGACCGGGCCGCGGCCCGGCCGTCGGGGGGCTGGTTCGTGCTCGCCGGCAGCCGGGAGGTGCGCGCGGACCGGGCGTACGGGCGGATCGTGGCCGGTCGCGAGGTCGTCGCCTGGCGGGACACCGCGGGTGGGGTGCACGCCGGCCCGGGTGCGTGCCCGCACCTCGGCGCCGCCCTCTGCGACGCCCCCGTGCACGGCGACGCGCTGGTCTGCCGCTGGCACGGGATGTCGCTCGGGCCCGGCGGGCGACCCGGCTGGCCCAGCCTCCCCGCCTTCGACGACGGGGTCCTCACCTGGGTCCGCCTCGACGACGCGCTGCCGGACGGCGAGGCCCCGACCGAGCGCCCCCTCCTCGGTCCCCGCCCGCCGCGGGCCGGCTCGTTCGACGCCGTGGCCACCGCGTTCGGCCGCTGCGAGCCGACGGACGTGATCGCCAACCGCCTCGACCCGTGGCACGGCTCCTGGCTCCACCCGTACTCGTTCGCCACCTTGCGGGTGCTCAGCGCGCCGCCGGTGGACTGCCCGTCCGCCGAGGACCGGTTCCTCGTCGAGGTCTCGTTCAAGGTCGCCGGGCCGTTCGGGGTACCGGTGCGCGCGGAGTTCAGCTGCCCGGACCCGCGCACGGTCACGATGGAGATCGTCGACGGCGAGGGCACCGGCTCCGTCGTCGAGACGCATGCGACGCCGTTGCGTCCCGGGCCGGACGGTGCCGCCCGCACCGCGGTGATCGAAGCCGTCGTCGCGTACTCGGGACGGCGCGGGTTCGCGCGGGCGACGACGGTCGCGCGGGCCCTGCGGCCGCTGGTCGCGAGCACCGCCTCGCGGCTGTGGCGCGACGACATCGCCTACGCGGAGCGGCGGTACGCGTTGCGGTCCGGCCGCTGACGACGAGGGATCAGGACGTCGGCGGGGTCCCGGCCGGCGGGGTCTCGACGTCGTCCCCGTAGCCCAGGTCGTCGGCGCCGCCGTCGCGCTCGGTGAAGTCGGGCGTGTGCCGCGGCCGCGGGCTCGGCCGGGGGCCGGCGTGTTCGGGGGTGAGCCTGCCGGGCTCCAGGACGACGGCCTCCTCGGCGGGCCTGCGTCCGAGGAACGTGTGGACGACGTGCTGCTGCCAGCCCGGCATCGTCTGGACCCGGATGTCGGTGAACCCGGCCTTCGCCATCCGCGAGGTGAAGGTGTCGACGCCGTCGAAGTCCCGCACGCTCCGCCACAGGTACCGGTAGAGCGTGGTGTCGCCGCTGCGGATCTTCGCCATCGGGATGATCACCATCCAGGAGACCAGGCCCCAGACGATCCGGCTGCGCACGTGGTCCCGGACCGAGTACTCGTGGATCGCCACCGGCGCACCGGGTTTGAGCAGGTCGAAGATCTGCCGCAGGCCGGCGTCCGGATCCGGGAGGTTGCGCACCAGGTAGGCCGCGAAGATGCCGTCGAAGGGTCCGCGCACGCCCTTCGCGGGGAGCTCCGCGAGCGTGGAGTGGACCCACTGCATGCCGGGCGGCCAGTTCTTGTTCTTCGCCTGGCGGAGCATCCCGGCCGAGGCGTCGACGGCCACCACCTCCGAGCCGGGGGCCGCGCCGAGCAGCGCCTCGGTGGAGGCACCCGTCCCGCAGCCGAGGTCGAGCAGGCGCAGGCCCCGCCCGCGAAGACCCATCCGGCGGGCCGAGAGCCGCAGGTGCTCGTGGTAGCCGGGATTGGCCCCGACCAGCTTGTCGTAGCTGGCGGCCTGCTCGTCGAAGGCATGGGCCACCGTCGAGGGCCCCAGCGGCGGTGACGGCTGGGGGGTCTCGCGCTCCGGACCGGTCACTCCCCAATCCTCACCCATCAACCGCCAGCACCCAAGGACGACGCGCGCGCCGTACCCTTGCGCTCGATGGTCCGAACACTGGCCGTGAGCGACGAGGAGGTCGCCGGACTGCGCATCGCCGCCGCCCGGTGGCACGACGTCGCCCTCGTCCTGGGCGCCGGGGATCTCCCGTTCGACTACCTCGCGGACATCGCGAACACCCTCGACCGCCCCGGGGTCATGGTCCCCGGCAACCACGACCGCGATCTCACCGGCTTCTCCCAGCGCCGCGGCCTGTGGCTGCAGGCCGGCCAGCCGAGCGCGTGGCCCGGCCCCGCGGGCTTCGAGAACGCGGACGGCCGGGTCCTCGACGTGGCGGGCCTGCGGATCGCCGGGCTCGGCGGCTGCCTGCGCTACCGCCCGGGGCCGAACCAGTGGAGCGAGGCCGAGCAGGCCCGTCGCGCACGCCGGCTCGCCCGGATCGCCCGGCGGGCGCGGCGGAAGGACGGGCGCGGCGTGGACGTCCTGCTCACCCACGCCCCGCCGCGGCGCTGCGGGGACCGTGAGGACGGGCCGCACCGCGGCTTCGAGTGCCTGCACGGGCTCGTCGCGGCGTTGCGGCCGCGGTGGCTCGTGCACGGGCACATCCATCCCCACGGCGAGCCGGTTCCGGACCGGACGCTGGGCTCGACGCGCGTCGTGAACGTCGTCGGCCGGAAGGTGTGGGACGTGTAGTGGAGACCGGCTTCCCGCAGGCGGATGCGGAACACGACTTCCTGCGGATCCGTCGCCGTCAGGTGCTCTCCCGCCTCGCCGCCTGGCTGCGCCACGAGCCGGACGACGTCTCCGAGATCCTGCCGTTCGACGAGGTGGTGTCCGCGCTGGGCCGCACCGGGGAACGTCGCCTCGGGCTCCAGCTCATCGCGCTGGAGACGGTCGTCGGCAGCGTCGACCGGACGAAGGACTTCGACCGCTCCTTCCGCCCACGCTCACCCCGCACCCGCGAGCGCTGGGAGCGGCTCGCCCGCGCCCAGCGGCGGGGCGAGACGATCCCGCCGATCGACGTGTACCGGGTGGGTGGGCTGCACTTCGTCAAGGACGGGCACCACCGCGTCTCCGTGGCGATCGCACTGAAGCTCCGGACGATCGACGCGTTCGTCACCGAGGTGACCACGAAGATCGACCCGAACGGCATCGTCCACCGGGGGGACCTGATCACCAAGGACCTGCGGAGGGTCTTCATCGATCGGGTCCCGCTGCGGGACAAGGCCCTCGAGTCCATCGAGGTCGCGGACCCGTGGAGCTACGCCGAGCTGAGCCAGACCGTGGAGGCGTGGGGGTTCCGGCTCATGCAGCACGAGAACCGGTACTGCGACCGCGAGACCGTCGCCCGCCGCTGGTGGTCCGAGGAGTACAAGCCGGTGGTGCGGATGCTGCGGCAGGCCGACCTGATCGGGAACCGCACGGACACCGACGCCTACCTGCAGCTCGCCTGCCAGCGCTACCGCCTGCTCCGCACCCACCGCTGGGACGACGAGGTCGTCGAGCACCTCCGCGCCCACCCCACCCGCTGACCCCGCCCCGCGGGTCGGCCCTCCCGCCCCGCGAGTCGCGATCTCGGGCCGCGCGAGTCGCGGTGTGAGGCCGTGCGAGTCGCGGTCTCGAACCCGTTCCGGGCCGAGCCCTCTCCTTGCGGAATCTCGCCGACCGCCGGATCTGTACGCGACGCCGTCCGCACCGGGTCCGTCCCGCGCCGCGGATGAGCCGCGGCAGGGGTTGATCACCAGTTGCGGTACATCGCGGCCGAATATGACCGCCTGGTACCGCAACTGGTGATCACGATCCCGGACCCCGACTCGCCCAGATCGCGACTCGCCCGGCCCCAGACCGCGACTCGCGCGGCCTCACACCCCGACTCGCCCGGTCCTAGACCGCGACTCGCCGGGACACCTCGCGCTCGGATGCACGTTGCACGTTGCACGTTCAGGGACCCTGAGGTTCGACTCCCCCGTCGCGACGTGCGGGGGTCAGGCGTGCGCGGGCGTGGCCTCCTTCGTGGTCAGGTTCCGGCCGCTGTGCGGGTCGAAGACCTGGATCTTGCTCGTGTCCACCCACACCTCCGAGGAGCGGCCCTCGGTCGCGGTCGAGGCCGCGGAGAGGCGGGTGACGAGCGTGCCGGTGTCCCCTCCCGGGACGTCCGCAGTGCCCGCGTCCGCGGCGAGGTCCGCGAGGTCGTCGGACATCGCCTGCTCGCCCTGCACCGAGAAGTAGGCGAACTTGTCCGAGCCCATGGACTCCAGCACGTCGACCTCCGCGGTGAAGATCGAGCCCTTCGGCCGCTGGTGTTCCTCGACGAGCGAGGCATCCTCGAAGTGCTCCGGCCGGATGCCGACGATGAGCTCGCGCGGCGCGTCGGAGGCCTCGAGGTGCTGGCGAAGCTCGTCGGTGAGCGTCAGGTCCCCCAGCGCCGTGCGGAACACCCCGTTCTCCAGCGTCGCCGGGAGGAAGTTCATCGCGGGCGAGCCGATGAAGCCCGCGACGAACAGGTTCTTCGGGGTGTCGTACAGCGTCTGCGGCGAGCCGATCTGCTGCACCACCCCGCCCCGCATGACGACGATGCGGTCCCCGAGGGTCATGGCCTCGGTCTGGTCGTGCGTGACGTAGACGGTCGTCGTCTCCAGCCGCTGCTGCAGCTTCGAGACCATCGTCCGCATCTGCACGCGCAGCTTGGCGTCGAGGTTGGACAGCGGCTCGTCCATCAGGAACGCCTTGGGGCTGCGGACGATCGCCCGGCCCATCGCGACCCGCTGCCGCTGGCCGCCGGACATGTTGGCGGGTTTGCGGTCCAGGTGCTGGGTGAGGTCCAGGATCTCGGCGGCCTCGTTGACCTTCTTCTCGATCTCGGCCTTGTTCATCTTCGCGAGCTTGAGCGGGAAGGCCATGTTCTCCCGCACCGTCATGTGCGGGTAGAGCGCGTAGGACTGGAACACCATCGCGATGTCCCGGTCCTTGGGCGCCTTCTCGTTGACCCGCTCGCCGCCGATGCGCAGCTCCCCGTCGGAGATGTCCTCCAGGCCGGCGATCATGTTGAGCGTCGTCGACTTCCCGCAGCCCGACGGCCCGACCAGGATGATGAACTCGCCGTCCGCGATCTCGATGTTGACGTGGTCGGCGCCCAGCGTGCCGTCCGGGTACCGCTTGACCACGTTGTCCAGGACGATGTCAGCCATGTCGGATACCCCTTAACCCTTCACTGCACCGGAGGTCAGGCCGGCGACGATCCGGCGCTGGAAGAACAGCACGAAGATGATGATCGGAATGGTGAGCAGGACGGCTGCCGCCGCGATCGAGCCGGTGGGCTCGGCGAACTGCGAGGCGCCGGTGAACTGGGAGATCGCGACCGTCGCCGTCTGGGACCTGCTCGTCGACGTCAGCGAGACGGCGAACAGGAAGTCGTTCCAGCAGAAGATGAACACCAGGATCGCGGTGGTGAACACGCCCGGCGCGGCCAGCGGGACGATCACCGAGCGGAAGGCCTGCAGCGGCGTCGCGCCGTCCATCTGGGCCGCCTTCTCCAGCTCCCACGGGATCTCCCGGAAGAAGGCCGAGAGCGTGTAGATGGACAGCGGCAGGGCGAAGGTGATGTACGGCAGGATCAGGCCGGGCCAGGTGTCGAAGAGCCCGATCGCGCGCTCGATGTTGAACAGCGGTGTGACCAGCGAGATCTGCGGGAACATCGCGATCAGCAGCGACACCCCGACCAGGAGCTTCTTGCCGGGGAAGTCCAGCCTGGCGATCGCGTAGGCGGCCATCGTCCCGATGACGACGGCGAGCACGGTCGAGATGATCGCGATGCCGATGGAGTTGATCAGCGCCGAGGTGAACAGGTCGATCTGGAAGACCTGGGCGTAGTTCTCGAACGTCCACGAGCGCGGGATGAAGTTCCCGTCCGTCACCGTGTCCGCGGTCTTGAAGGACAGGCTCAGGATCCACAGGACGGGGATCAGCGCGTAGAGCAGGACGACCAGGTTGGCGACGGACCACCAGGTCTTCTTCGACGCGGCGCTCTGCCCGCTTCCGCGGGTCGGAGCGGCAACCGCCGTGGCCATCAGCGCTTCCCCTCGTCGGATCCGGGTGCCGCGGCCCCGAATATCTTGATGAACAGGAACGCGATCAGCGCGACCGCGATGAAGATCAGCACGCTGATCGCCGAGCCGATGCCGAGGTTGAAGGCCTTGAACAGGTTGTCGTAGCCCAACATCGAGACGGATCCGGTCCCGTTGGAGCCCTGGGTCAGGATGTAGATGTTGTCGAAGACGCGGAAGGCGTCGAGCGTGCGGAACAGCAGCGCGACGAGGATCGCCGGTTTCATCATCGGCAGGATGATCTTCGTGAGCCGCTGCCACGGCCCGGCGCCGTCCACCTGCGCGGCCTTGAGCAGGTCGTCCGGCACCAGCGCCAGCCCCGCCATCAGCAGCAGCGCCATGAACGGCGTCGTCTTCCAGACCTCGGCCAGGATGATGATCGCCAGCGCGGAGACCTGGTCCGTCAGCGGCGCGGCCCCCTCGGGCAGCAGGGCCGCGAGGTACCCCTTGTCCGGGGTCCAGGCGAACTGCCAGCTGAACGCCGCGACGACGGTGACGATGCCGTAGGGGATCAGCACGACGGTCCGGGTGAGCCCGCGGGCCACGATCGTCCGGTGCATGATCAGCGCGAGCGCGAGCCCGAGCACGAACTCGATGGCCACCGAGATCACCGTGATGATCACAGTGACGAAGAAGGCGCTCCACCAGTAGCTCGACGTGAGCACCGCCGCATAGTTCGCGAGGCCGGCGAACTCCTGCTCAGCGGGGAACCGCAGGTCGTAGCGCTGCAGCGAGAGCCACACCGCGTAGACGATGGGGTAGCCGGTGACCAGCACCATGATGATCGCCGCCGGCGCGCAGAGCAGCAGCCCGAGCTTGCGCTCGGCCTTCTTGCCCTCGGACAACGCCGGTTTGCCCGTCCGGTGCGACGGGGCCGGCCGGCCCTGTTCGGGCACCGTCGGGCGGGCTCCACTGTCGATGCTCACGGGACCAGTCCCTCCGAGTTCTCCGCGCTGACGACCTGCTCGGCCATCTCCCCGACGACGGCCTGCGGGTCGATCTGCGCGGGCGGGTTCAGCAGGTCGGACAGGACGATCGAGATGCTCTGGTAGGCCGGGGTCTTGGGCCGGACGCTGGCGTTGTCCAGCGCCTCCTTGATCGCCTGCCAGGCCGGGTACTTCGCCTGGAACGCCGGGTCCGTGTAGAGGGACTCGAGCGTCGGCGGGACACCGGCGTCCGTGGCGTTGCGCAGCTGGTTGGCCTCGCTGCGCAGGCACTGGACCGCCTCGAAGGCCAGGTCCGGGTGCAGCGACGTCGTGCTGACGGCCAGGTTCAGCCCGCCGATCGTCGGCTTCGCCGGGGTCCCCGGGATCACCGACGGGTACGGGGCCCAGGCGAACTCGTCGATCACGCGCTTCCCGGTGTCCGTCGCGGACGGCTTGCCCTGGGCATCGATGAAGGTGCCGCCACCGCCGCCGTCCGGGGGCGGGGTGTTGATCGAGGCGTAGACGAACGGGTAGTTGATCTGGAAGGCGGCGGTGCCGGCCTCCATCGCGAGCCGGCCGTCGTTCTCCTTGGCCACCGACAGCGACGGGTCCGAGGCCGGCGAGGCCGCCACCCGCTGCATGATCGACGCGGCCTTCTCGGCGGCACCCTTACCGGGCTCCTGACCGATCAGGACGGTGCCGTTCTCGTCGACGATCTGGCCACCGGCACTGTTGATCATGGTGTTGAACCACACCGAGAGGCCCTCGTACTGCGCACCCTGGACCTCGATGTACGACGGCAGCCCCTGCTTCTGCAGCGCCTCGGACATGGAGATCATCTCGTCCCACGTCTTCGGCGGCGTCGGGGCGAGGTCCTTGCGGTACCAGAGGATCTGGGTGTTCGTGTTGAGCGGCGCGGCGTAGAGGTCGCCCTTGAACTTCGCCGTCTCCAGCGGACCCTCGAGCGTGCCCTGCGAGACCTGCGCGGCGACGTCGGGGGGCAGCTTGGTGATCCATCCGGCGGTCGCGAACTCCGCGGTCCACGTGACGTCGATGCCCATGATGTCCACGGCGGTGTCCCCGGCGACGAGCCGGCGCGCGAGCTGCAGCCGCTGGTCGTCCGCGCCCTTCGGCAGGGTCTGCGAGACGATCGTGTAGCGGCCGTTCGCCTGCGCCGTGCAGTCCGCTGCCGCCTGCCCGTACTGGGTGGCGCCGTCCGCGGGGGTGTAGAAGTTCAGGACCGGTGGCCCGGTCGCGGCGCTCGAACAGCCGGCGATCACGGCCGAGGACAGGAGCGCCGCCCCCGCCGCCGCCCATGTCCGCCGTCCGCCGGCCCGCATCCGACCCGGACCACTGGTCCGGGATCCCGGCGGCTCCCCCATCACGGCCTCCCGTTCACGGCCACCGGACGACCGCAGCACGGCAGGCCGGCGACACACATCCTCGTGTGACTCCGGTCACGACAGGCGACCGGTACGCCGAACCTATGGCTCCCGGCCGCACCCCGCAATCGGGGAGGCCGGGCGAGACCGGACCGAGATGTGAACGCCCCCTTCCGGTCCGCATCGGACCGGTCCGCCGCCCGCGCGGGCGGGGCGGATCAGGAGGTGCCGGGGTTGCCGCTCATCGCGAGCTTCGCGAGGACCTCGCGGGCCTTCTCGGCGTTGCGGGGCTGGCAGAGCACGTCGTAGCGGCCGGCGACCATCTGGCTCGCCGAGGTGAAGTCCCGGCGGCCGTGCGTCAGGCCGTACTGGACCGCGGCGAAGGCCAGGCCGAACACGGCACCACCCGCGGCGACGAGCAGCGCGAGCCCGAGGCCCCCGCCGCCGGCGAGGCCGAACACGAGGCCGACGAACAGGCCGAACCAGGCACCGGACAGGCCACCCTGGACCAGCACCCGACCCCAGGTCAGACGACCGATGACGCGTTCGACGAGCATCAGGTCCACGCCCACGATGGTCACGTCGCGGACGGGGAAGTCCGTGTCCGCCAGATGGTCGACAGCCCGCTGCGCCTCCTCGTAGGTGGCGTAGGAGCCGACCGGCCAGCCGGTGGGCGGGGTGGGCAGGTTGGGCAGCCCGGGCGCTTGGCGTCCGGAGCCGCCGAAGGGGCTGGTCACGTGCTCTCTCCTCGCAATGCGTTACGGGACGCCGGAAACTCGACGCCCACATCATGCCAACGACCGGACCGACCGGACAGTGCCCACGCGAGCCCCGAACGGACGAACGGCACTCCCGCCCCAACCTACGGGGCGAGAGTGCCGTTCGTCCGATCCGGGTGGCCCGGGCTCAGCCGCGGAGCTTGTACTCCTTGAGCAGGCCACGGGAGATGATCGTCTTCTGGATCTCGCTGGTGCCCTCGCCGATCAGCAGGAACGGCGCCTCGCGCATGAGGCGCTCGATCTCGTACTCCTTGGAGTAGCCGTAGCCGCCGTGGATGCGGAACGCCTCCTGGGTGACCTCGGCGCAGTACTCGCTGGCCAGCAGCTTGGCCATGCCCGCCTCGACGTCGTTGCGGTTTCCGGCGTCCTTGAGCCGGGCCGCGTTGACCATCATGTGGTGGGCCGCCTCGACCTTGGTGCCCATCTCGGCGAGCTTGAACGCGATGGCCTGGTGCTCGGCGATCGGCTTGCCGAACGTGCTGCGCTGCTGGGCGTACTCGGCCGCGAGCTCGAAGGCCCGGATCGAGATGCCGCAGGCGCGCGCGGCGACGTTGACCCGGCCGACCTCGACGCCGTCCATCATGTGCGAGAAGCCCTTGCCGGCCTCCCCGCCCAGGATCTGGGCACCGGGGATCCGGAAGCCGGAGAACACGGCCTCGGTGGTGTCGACGCCCTTGTAGCCCATCTTGTCGATCTTGCCGGGAATGGTGAGCCCGGGCAGGACCTCGCCGAAGCCCGACGGCTTCTCCACCAGGAACGTGGTGAGGTTCTGGTACGGCTTCGGCTGCCCGAGGTCCGTCTTCACCAGCAGCGCGATCAGGTTCGACGAGCCGCCGTTCGTCAGCCACATCTTGGCGCCGTCGATGACGTAGTCGTCCCCGTCCTGCTTGGCCCGGGTCTTGATCGCGGCGACGTCCGAGCCGAGGTCCGGCTCGGACATCGAGAAGGCGCCCCGGGTCTCCCCCAGCGCCATCTGCGGCAGGTAGCGCTGCTTCTGCTCCTCCGTGCCGTGGTGCATCAGCATGTACGCCACGATGAAGTGCGTGTTGATCACGCCGGAGACGCTCATCCAGCCGCGGGCGATCTGCTCGACGACCAGGGCGTAGGTCAGCAGGGACTCGCCCAGGCCGCCGTACTCCTCGGGGATGGTGAGGCCGAAGAGCCCCATCTCCTTCATCCCGTCGACGATGTCCTGCGGGTACGCGTCGGCGTGCTCGAGGGCGGTCGCGTGCGGGATGATCTCCTTGTCCACGAACGTCTTGACCGTCGACAGGATCTCTTCCTGGACGTCGGTCAGGCCGGCGGTCTGGGCCAGGCGGGCCATGGGCTGTCTCCTCCGCGGTTCGGGTGGTCTTCGGACGTGACGCTCACGCCTCCGGCGGGGTCCACTTGTCCGTGCGCTCCATGCCGGCGGCCCGGCCCTTGCCCGAGATCACCAGCGCCATCTTGCGGGACGCCTCGTCGATCATCTCGTCGCCGATCATCGCCGAGCCCTTCTTCCCGCCCGCCTCGGACGTGAAGTACTCGTAGGCGTCGAGGATGTTCTCGGCGTGGTCGTAGTCGCTCTGCAGCGGGGAGAACGTCTCGTTCGCGGCGTCGATCTGGCCGGGGTGCAGGACCCACTTGCCGTCGTAGCCGAGCGCGGCGGAGCGGCCGGCGACACGGGTGAACGCGTCGACGTCGCGGATCTGCAGGAACGGGCCGTCGATGGCCTGCTTGTCGTGCGCGCGGGCCGCCATCAGGATGCTCATCAGGATGTGGTGGTAGGCGTCGCCGACGTCGTAGCCGGGCGGCTGCTCGCCCACGACCAGGGACTTCATGTTGATCGACGCCATGAAGTCCGCCGGGCCGAAGATGATCGTCTCGACGCGCGGGCTGGCCGTCGCGATCTTGTCGACGTTGATCAGGCCCAGCGCGTTCTCGATCTGCGCCTCAATGCCGATCTTCCCGACCTCGTAGCCCAGGGACTTCTCGATCTGGGTCAGCAGCAGGTCCAGCGCGACGATCTGCTCGGGCGTCTGCACCTTCGGCAGCATGATCGCGTCCAGGTTGGCGCCGGCACCCTCGACGACCTCGGTGACGTCGCGGTAGGTCCACTCGGTGGTCCAGTCGTTGACCCGGACGACGCGGATCTTGTCGCCCCAGCCGCCCTCGTTCAGCGCGGCGACGATCGTCTTGCGGGCGCCGGGCTTGGCCAGCGGCGCGCACGCGTCCTCGAGGTCCAGGAAGATCTGGTCCGAGTTCAGGGTCCGGGCCTTGTCGATGAACTTCTGGCTGGAGCCGGGAACGGCCAGGCAGGACCGGCGGGCACGAAGCTGGGTACTGGCGTCGGACGTCACTGGCAGGACTCCTCGTCGAGTGCTCGTCGAACAGGGTGCAAAGTCTGACCTGGATGCTGACACGTCTGCGACCCCCGGTGGGCGCTCAGGTGATTGGTTTCTCACCCACGCGAGGTCGACAGGGGGTTACCGGCGGGTCGCACCCCTCCCGTCGGACGGGACCGGTCAGGGGAGGGACACCAGCTCCCCCCGCGAGACGGCGACGACACCGCCCCGCACCGTCGTGCGCACCGCCCGTCCCCCGGCCGCTTCGACGGTGACGTGCAGCGTCGACGGCCGGCCGATCTCGGCACCCTGCGACACCGTGAACGCGGACGTGCCGGCCGGCTCCAGCAGCCCGCGGTCGACGAGGTGCACGGCCAGCGCGACGGCCGCGGAGCCCGTCGCCGGGTCCTCGGCCACCCCCACCTCGGGCGCGAACATCCGCAGGCGCACGGCCGACGCGTCCGCCGAGAGGCTGTAGACGGCCAGGCCGACCAGGCCGTCCGTCTGCGCGCGGAGCGCCTGCGGGTCCGGCTCGAGGCGTGCGACGGCGTCGTCGTGCACCGGGAGGAACGCGTACGGAACACCCGCCGCGGCGACCCCCGGGGCCGCGGCGCCGTCCACGTCGTCGAGGGTCAGGCCGACGGAGAAGGCCAGCAGGGCCGCGTCCAGGTCGTCCCCGATCTCCGGCGCGCCGCCGGTGACCTGCGCGCCGTCGGCGTCGACGTGGACCGGGAGCAGCCCCGCACCGCACTCCTGGACGACGTCGCCGCGGCGGATCACCCCGTCGCGCGCCAGCACCCAGGCGGCGCCGACGCTCGGATGCCCGGCGAACGGGAGCTCGCGGCCCGGGGTGAAGATCCGGAGCCGGTAGTCCGCCCCGGCCCGGGTCGGCGGCAGCGTGAAGGCCGTCTCGGAGAGCGCGAACTCCGCCGCGACCGCCTGCATCTGCACGGCGGTGAGCGCGTCCGCACCGTGGACGACCGCGAGCGGGTTGCCGGCGTAGGGCCGGTCGGTGAACACGTCGACGACGTCGAATCGCAGGTTCGGCACGGCTCGGACAGTAGCGCCGCGACCGCTCTAGGCTGCGCGTATGGCCTCCCGCATCTTCGTCGCCCGCATGGCGGGGCTCGCCGTGTTCGGGCCGGACGGCGAGCGGATCGGCAAGGTCCGGGACGTCGTCGCCACGCTGCGGGTGGACGCCACACCTCCGCGGGTGCTGGGCCTGGTGGTCGAGCTGTCGAGCCGGCGGCGCATCTTCGTGCCGATGCTGCGCGTCGCCGACATCGATCCCGCCGCGGTCACGCTGGCCTCCGGGTCGGTGAGCCTGCGCGGGTTCCACCAGCGCCCCAACGAGACGCTCGTGCTCGGCCAGATGCTCGACGCGCCCGTCACGATGCGGGACACGGGCGAGGAGGTCGTCGTGGTCGACGCCGCGATCGAGCCGACCCGCTCGCGGGACTGGGTGGTGAGCCGGCTCGCCCTGCGCTCCAGGCGGCTGCGGCTCACCCGTCGCACCCAGGTGCAGGTGTTGCCGTGGAGTGCGGTGCAGGGGCTGACGCTCTCGGACCGCCAGGGCACCGAGGGGCTGCTCGCCGTCTTCGAGACGATGCGCGCCGCGGACGTCGCCGCCGCGCTGACCGAGCTGCCCCGCAAACGCCAGCACGAGGTCATCGACAACCTGGACGACGAGCGGCTCGCGGACGTGTTCGAAGAGCTGTCCGAGTCCGAGCAGCGCACCCTGCTGGGGCACCTGGAGTCCGAACGTGCCGCGGACGTGCTGGAGGCGATGTCCCCGGACGACGCCGCGGACCTGCTGCACGAGCTCCCGGACGAGGAGGCGCGTCGGCTGCTGGGCCTGATGGAGCCGGAGGACTCCGAGCCGGTGCGGCGGCTGATGAGCTACTCGTCGGACACCGCGGGCGGGCTGATGACCCCCGAGCCGGTCATCCTGCGCCCGGACGCCACGGTGGCCGAGGCGCTGGCGCACATCCGCAACCCGGACATCCCGCCCGCGCTGGCGAGCATGGTGTTCGTCTGCCGGCCGCCCTCGGCCACCCCGACCGGCCGATACCTCGGCTGCGTGCACGCCCAGCGACTGCTCCGCGAGGCGCCGTTCGAGCTGGTCGCGGGCGTGGTCGACGCCGAGCTCGCCCGGCTGGCCCCGGACGCGACGCTCGGTGAGATCACCCGGTACTTCGCGGCGTACAACCTCGTCGCCGCCCCGGTCGTCGACGGGGAGGACCACCTGCTGGGCGCGGTCACCGTCGACGACGTGCTGGACCACCTGCTGCCGGTCGGCTGGCGGGACAGGATGGGCGAGCCCGGTGGCGGGGTCGAGGGCGGCAAGGACGGGGCGGTGGTGAACGGCGTCCTCGCGGCCGTGCCCCCCGAGGTCCGCGGGGCCGGCCGGCGGGGCGCGGACCGGGACGATGCGGGCCGGAACGGAGCCGACCATGCCTGAGCTGCAGAGCAACCGGCGGCTGGACCAGCCGCTGCTGGGCCGGCGCCGGTTCGAGGTGGACCCGGACGGTTTCGCCAGGATCTCCGAGCGGGTCGCGCGCTTCCTCGGGACCGGTCGGTTCCTGGCGATCCAGAGCGTGATCGTCGTGTTCTGGATCGCGCTGAACCTCATCGCCTGGCAGATCCGGTGGGACCCCTACCCGTTCATCCTGCTCAACCTGGCCTTCTCCACCCAGGCCGCCTACGCCGCCCCGCTGATCCTGCTCGCGCAGAACCGGCAGGACGACCGGGACCGCATCGCCCTGGACGAGGACCGCCGCCGCGCCGAGCGGACGAAGGCGGACACCGAGTACCTCGCCCGCGAGCTCGCCGCGCTGCGGATCGCCGTCGGCGAGGTCGCCACCCGGGACTACCTGCGCGGTGAGCTGGAGCGGCTGACCGCGACGGTGCAGGCCGCCCTCGACGGGCAGCCGTCCGCGCGGGACCGGACCCGCCGGACGGGCCGGCAGTCCACCGGGGACTAGCCGGACGGGCGCCGGTCCCCCTGGCCGGTGCCCGGGACCCGGTCCGCCGGGTGCCGGCCGGCCGGGAGCAGGGCCTGGCCCGCGGCCAGCGCGCGGCCGATCCGCTCCATGGTGGCCAGGTCCGCCGGGTCCAGATGCTCGACGAAGTGCCGGGTCACCCCCCGAAGATGCGTCCGCGACGCCGTCCGCAGGCGGTCCAGCCCGGCCGGGGTGAGCAGCGCGGCGACCCCCCGGCCGTCGTTCACCACCCGTTCCCGGCGCACCAGTCCGGTGCGTTCGAGCCGGTCCACGAGCCGGGTCACCCCGGAGCGGGACAGCAGCACGGCGTCCGCCAGCTCGGTCATCCGCAGCCGGTGCCCCGGCGCCTCGGCCAGCTGCACCAGCACGTCGTAGGCCGCCAGCGAGAGTCGCTGCTCGGCCTCCAGTTCGGTCTCCAGCGCCCGGGTGATCGCAGCGTGGGCGCGCAGGAACGCACGCCACGACGCCAGCTCCTCCGGGGTGGGCACCGTGCGCGCCCGTCCCGGATCCTTGCTGTTCCCCCCGTGCGCGGACCTCCGTAGCCCCTGCGGGGCGTCAGCGATGTCCGTCACGTACACAGATGCTACGGATGCGCGGGGGGCGGCGGGGGCGCACGTAGCATGGAACGAGCCAACCAGGTGCGCCGGAACCACCACCTCGCCGCGCTCCCGGGTACGCGTCACACGGAAGGTTCAGCGGAGACCCAGATGTCCGTTATGGGAAACACCAGCACCGAGACCATGGAGCAGGCCGTCCGGGCCGCCCTCGCCAAGGTCGAGGACCCCGAGATCCACCGGCCCATCACGGACCTCGGGATGGTCAAGAGCGTCGCCGTGTCGCCCGGCGGCGTGGCGGCCGTCGGGGTCTACCTCACCGTCGCCGGCTGCCCGATGCGGGAGACCATCACCTCGCGGGTCACGAACGCGGTCATGGAGGTGCCCGGGGTCCGGGAGGTCCTCGTGGAGCTCGACGTGATGAGCGACGAGCAGCGCACCGCGATGCGCAAGAGCCTGCGCGGGGACTCCGAGGAACCGGTCATCCCGTTCGCGCAGCCGGGGTCGCTGACCAGGGTCTACTGCATCGCGTCCGGCAAGGGCGGCGTCGGCAAGTCCTCGGTGACGGTCAACCTCGCCGCGGCCATGGCCGCCAAGGGGCTCAAGGTCGGCGTCGTGGACGCGGACATCTACGGCCACTCGGTGCCGCGGATGCTCGGCGCGGGCACCCGGCCCACCAAGGTCGACAACATGATCATGCCGCCGCAGGCGCACGGCGTGAAGGTCATCTCCATCGGGATGTTCGTGCAGGACAACACCCCGGTCGTGTGGCGCGGGCCGATGCTGCACCGTGCGCTGCAGCAGTTCCTCGCGGACGTGTTCTGGGGAGACCTGGACGTCCTGCTGCTGGACCTGCCGCCCGGCACCGGGGACATCGCGATCTCCACCGCGCAGCTGATCCCGGGCGCGGAGCTGATCGTGGTGACCACCCCGCAGCAGGCCGCGGCCGAGGTCGCGGAGCGCGCGGGCTCGATCGCGCAGCAGACCCGTCAGCGGATCGCGGGCGTCGTCGAGAACATGTCCTGGATGGAGATGCCGGACGGCTCGCGCAACGAGATCTTCGGCTCCGGCGGCGGCCGGACCGTCGCGGACTCGCTCACCAAGATCCTCGGGGCCCCGGTGAAGCTGCTGGGCCAGATCCCGCTGGAGACGAGGCTGCGGGAGTGCGGGGACTCGGGCACCCCGATCGTCCGGGCGCAGCCGGAGAGCCCCGCGGCGCAGGCGCTGCAGGGGATCGCGGACGCCCTCACGGTGCGGAGCCGGGGCCTGGCGGGGATGAGCCTCAACATCTCCCCGGTCCGCAAGTAGCCCCTGCCAGGTTCAGGAAAGCCACATTCAGGAAATCTCCTTACCTGAATGTGGCTTTCCTGAACCGCGGCGGAGTCAGTTGACGACGCTGCCCAGGACCTTGGTCCAGAGGGCGACGCCCTCGTCGATCTGCTCGGCGTTCACCACCAGCGGCGGGATCATCCGGACGACGTTGCCGAACGGGCCGCAGGTCAGCAGCAGCAGGCCCTGGTCGGCCGCGGCCGCGTGCGCCTTGACGGCGGTGGCGGTGTCCGGGGTGCCGTCCGGTGCGGTGAACTCGATCCCGACCATCAGGCCGAGGCCACGGACGTCACCGACGACCGGGACGTCCGCCGAGGCGGCGCGGACGGCCTCCAGGAGCCTGCGGCCCTGGGTCGCGGCGTTCTCGACGAGGCCCTCCTCCTGCACGACGTCCAGCGTCGCGATCGCGGCGGCACAGGCGACGGCGTTGCCGCCGTAGGTTCCGCCCTGCGAGCCCGGCCGGGCCTTGGCCATCAGCTCGCGTGGCGCGGCGATCGCCGAGAGCGGGAAACCGCTGGCCAGACCCTTCGCGGTGATCAGGATGTCCGGCACGGCGGCGGTCGCGTGCTGGTGGCCCCAGAACTTCCCGGTGCGGCCGTAGCCGGTCTGCACCTCGTCCGCGATCAGCAGGATGCCGTGCCGGTCCGCGCGCTCGCGCAGGCCGTTCAGGAACGCCGGCGGGGTGGGCACGTAGCCGCCCTCGCCCAGCACCGGCTCGATGAGGAACGCGGCGACGTCCGCCGCGGGAGCGGTGGTGATCAGCTGCCGGTCGAGCTCCTTGAGCGCGAACTCGGTGGCTTGCTCCTCCGTCCAGCCGTAGCGGTAGGCGTACGGGAAGGGCGCGAACGCGGTACCGCCCATCATCGGGCCGATCCCGGAGCGGATCTTCGCGCCGGAGGTGGTCAGCGCCCCGGCGCCCATGGTGCGGCCGTGGAAGCCCCCGTCGAAGGCCAGGATCAGCGGCCGGCCGGTGGCGTGCCGGGCGAGCCGCACCGACGCCTCGACGGCCTCGCTGCCGGAGTTGGCGAAGAACAGGCTGTCGATGCCCTCGGGGAGCACCTCGCCGAGCCGCTCGGTGAGCGTGAGCAGCGGCTGGTGCATGACCGTCGTGTACTGGCCGTGGATCAGGGTCGCGACCTGCTCCTGGGCTGCCGCGACGACCTTGGGGTGGCAGTGACCGGTGCTGGTGACGCCGATGCCCGCCGTGAAGTCCAGGTACTTGCGTCCTTGGGTGTCGAAGAGGAAGACGCCCTCGCCACGCGCGGCCTGGACCGGGGTGGCCTGGGTGAGCATCGGGGACAGCTGTGCCATGGAACGGGCTCCCTGAGCGGTCTCGACGAGCAATTGTCGGGTTGTCGACAATCTGCGTCGATGGAACCACGGGGGGTGCCCGCTCGCAAGACCCGCGCGAAGGGCAGGAAGGCCACCTGCACGCCAGGATCCGGCAGGAAGGTGGCCGTCCTGCCACGGCGGCGCCCGGCGACGGCAGCGGTCAGGCGGGGACCGCCCCCGGCCGGTCGGGCTCCCCCTCCGGCAGGTCCGCGACGGCCGCGACGTCCAGGATCCGCGCGACCGCGTCCGCCATGTGCGCCTCCAGCATCCCCACGAACCGGGCGGAGTCGCCGTCCCGCAGGGCGTCGCGCAGCGCGCGGTGCTCCTCCAGCAGGTCCGCCGCCGGTGGGGCGGTCTGCTGCAGCGCGGCCAGGCACATCCGCGTCTCGACGAGCAGGGCGCGGGACATCCGGTAGAGCCGCGGGCTCCCGGAGGCCGCGACGAGCTCGGCGTGGAACTCGTGGTCCGCGTCCGCCAGCGCGACGGCGTCCCCCGCCGCCGCGGCGGCCTCCATGGTCGCGAGCGCGGCCGTCAGCCGCTCCACGCCGACGCTGCGGTCCCCCTCGGCCAGGAGCAGCAGGGCCGCGGCACGCTCGACGGCGGTCCGCGCGGTGTAGACGTCCCGCACGTCCGCGGCGTCGAGGTCCCGGACGAACAGCCCGCGATGCCGCTCGCTGCGCAGCAGACCCTCGGCGACGAGCCGCTGCATCGCCTCGCGCAGCGGTCCCCGGCTCACCCCGAGCCGGGTCGCGAGCTCGACCTCGCCGAGCTGGGTCCCCGGCGGGAACGTCCCCCGCATGATCGCCGTGCGGATGCGGTCCGCGACGATCGCCGCCGTCGACCGCCGCTCCACGGGTTCCAGCCCGCTCGTGTCGAGCTCCATGTGTCCCCTCAGCCCCCCTTCGGTTCCCGTCACCGGCCGACGGCGAACAGCGCCCCGAAGCCCGTCCGCGGGTCGTCCTGTCCGGCGAGGCGCAGCCCCTGCCAGATGCTCACCTGGTTCGCGGTCAGCACCGGCTTGCCCACCCGCGCGTCGAGGGCGTCGAGCAGGTCCACCGTGTGCAGCGCGGTGTCCGGCAGCAGGACGGCGTGCGCCTGCGGATGATCCGCCGCCGCGGCGAGGTCCAGCACGAGGTCCCCCGGCAACGTCCCGACCTCGGCCGCGGTGATGATCCCCCTCGCGGACAGCGAGAGGACCGTGATCCCGGCCTTGCCGAGGAACTCGACGAAGTGCTCGGCGACGTCGTCCGGATACGTCGCGCCGATGGCGACCTTCGTGACCCCCAGCCGGCGGCACGCGTCGACGAAGGCGAACGACGTGCTCGACGCCGGCACCCCGGCGACCTTGCGCAGGGCCTCGACCTGGGCGGTCGCCCCGTCCCAGCCGAAGACGAAACTCCCCGACGTACAGGCCCAGATGATCGAGTCCAGGGGACCCGCCTGCGCCGCGACGGCCCGGGCGCCGTCCGCGAGGATCTCGTCCCCGCCGACGTCCAGCAGCGCGTCGACGCGGTGGGCGTCCTCGCGCATCAGGGTGTGCACCAGCGGGAGACGTGCGTCCCCGAGCAGCTGCTCGGCCCGCGGGTAGTCGTCCTCGGCCGAGTAGCCCGGGTAGAGGATGCCGACGGTGGGAGGCGTACCGGTGCTCATGGCCACCATGATTGTCGACAACCGGACAACATGTCGAGCCCCCGGACCCGACTCACGTCATGGACAGCTGCTCGGGCGCGGTCAGCAGGCGGCCGCCGCCGACCGCGCGCCGCCCGATCGCCCGCAGCGAGGCCCACATCGTCACCTGGTTCGCCGTCAGCACCGGCTTGCCCAGCGCCTGCTCCAACGGCTCGATGACGTCGTAGGTCGGCAGGTTGGTGCAGCTGATGAACAGCGCCTCCGCCTCCGGGCGGTCCACCGCCCGGACGATGTCCACGACCTGGTCGTAGCTCACCCGCCAGATGTTGCCGAGCAGGCCGAGGCCCTCGCTGGCGACGGTCTCCACACCCTGGTCCGCGAGGTAGCCGACCAGCCGGCGCGTCACGGCGTCGATGTAGGGCGTCGCGATCGCGAGCTTGGTGATGCCGAGGATCTGCAGCGCGTCGATCAGCGCACCGCTGGTGGTCGAGGCCGTCGGCGCGCCGGCCTCGAGCATCGTCCGACGCAGCACGTACTCGCCCTGGACACCACTGACGAAGCTGCCCGACGTGCAGGCGAACGTGACGGTGCCCGGCCGCGGGGTGAGCACGTCCCGGGTGGCCCGGCGCAGCGCGCGTCGGTCCCCCACCGCGACGGCCATCTCCACGGTCACCGGGGTGGTGAAGAACGGCAGCCGGGTCAGGTAGAGCGAGACGTCCTCGGGAACCCAGCGCCAGAGCTCGCGGTCCAGCGCGAAGTCGAACGGCGCGACGACCCCGACGCCCGGCGCGTCCGGATCGGCGGGACTCTCACCGGGCGCGGACTCGACGAGTCCGACGGAGAGCTCAGCGGGCACGGGGACTCCACTCGACGGTCCGAGTGGCTACTCGGACGACCGCTCGGGAGCGCGCTCGTAGACGAGCCGCTCCCCCACACTGCCGGAGCGCCACACGTCGTGGCACGCCTCCGCCATCGCGTCGAGATTCTCCACGATGGCCGCGTACACGTTTCCGGGCACCCAGCCCACGTCCCCGTTGAGCAGGAGGTTGTTACGACCGTAGAAGATCGCCAGGTCGATCCCGCCCTCGGCCTGGTCGATGTCCTGGTCCTCCTTGAAGGACGCGTCGAGCATGCCGCCGTGGAAGTCGAAGTAGCACACGTCGCCCGGGATCGGGGTGATCGTGGGGTTCTCCTGGCCGATCTTCGGGCCGAAGCGCGGGACGATCGAGTACACCTCGTTGCGGGCGTACTTGGCGTGCTGCGCGGGACCCCCGATCGGGCCGTCGGCGAGGGCCTCCCACACCGCGGCGGTGGTCCGCGGGGCGTCCTTCTCCAGCAGCTCGGCGACGCACGAGACGCCACGGCGCTCGAGGGAGATCCTGATGAACTTCGGCAACGCACACACCTCGTGACTACTGATCGGGAACCGGCCGAACGCGTGGGGATCACGCGGATTGTTGACAATCATACGAGCGCTTCCTAGCGTGTCAATCGCCTCCCCCACCTTCGAAAGGATCTTCGGCGTGCCCGTTTCTGCTGGTCAACCGGTGATCGCCGTGCTCACGGGCGACACCCCTCCGATCGGCCTCGAGGAACGCGCGGACGGGGCCGAGATCCGCTTCGCGAGCGGGGCCACCCTGGCCGACGCCCTGCCCGGCGCGGACGTCCTGCTCACCTGGGACTTCCTCTCCCCCGCCGTCCCGGGCGCGTGGCACGCGGCGGACTCCGTCCGGTGGGTGCACACGGCCAGCGCGGGCGTGGACAAGGTCACCTTCCCGGAGCTGATCACCTCGGACGCCGTCCTGACGAACTCGCGCGGCGTCTTCGACCGGCCCATGGCCGAGTACGTGCTGGGCTGCGTGCTCGCCTTCGCCAAGGACCTGCCCGGGACGCTCGCGCTGCAGTCCCGCACGCAGTGGCGGCACCGCGAGACCGAGGGCGTGGCCGGGAAGCGGGCCACGGTCGTCGGCAGCGGGCCGATCGGGCACGCGATCGCGGACCTGCTCCGGGCCGTCGGGCTGCGGGTCGAGCTGGTCGGCCGGCGCGCCGCGGACGGCGTGCACGCCTTCGACACCCTCGGGGGCCTGTTGCCCGCCACGGACTACCTCGTCCTGGCCGCGCCGCTCACGGACGCCACCCGCGGATTGCTGGACACAGCGGCGCTGGACGCGTTGCCGGACAGCGCCCGGGTGATCAACGTGGGGCGCGGCGGGCTCGTGGTCGAGCAGGACCTCGTCGACGCGCTGACCGGCGGCCGGATCGCCGGTGCCGCGCTCGACGTGTTCGAGACCGAACCGCTGCCGGACGACTCGCCGCTGTGGGGCATGGCGAACGTGATCGTCTCGCCGCACATGTCCGGGGACGTCCTGGGCTGGCGGGACATGCTGCTGGACCTGTTCTGTGACAACCTCACCCGCTACCGCGCCGGCGAGCCGCTGCGCAACGTCGTCGACAAGAGCCTCGGCTACGTCTCCGGAAAGGGCTGACCCGTGAGCACCCCCACCAGCACCCCCGCCACCCACAGCACCGCCGACCTCGCGGCCACCGAGCTCCTCGCCGCCTACCGGACCGGTGACCTCTCCCCCGTCGAGGCGACCCGGGACGCACTGGACCGGATCGCCGCGCTGAACGACACCGTCACCGCGTTCAACCTGGTCGACGCCGAGGGCGCGCAGGCCGCGGCGAAGGCGTCCGAGGCGCGCTGGCGGGCCGGCACCCCGCGGGGGCCGCTGGACGGCGTGCCGATGTCGATCAAGGACATCCTGCTGACGACCGGCTGGCCCACCCGCCGGGGCTCCCGCACGTCGCCGGAGGTGCCCGCCGAGGTCGACGGCCCTCCCGTCGCCCGCTCGCGCGCCGCCGGTGCGGTCTTCCTGGGCAAGACGACGACGCCGGAGCTGGCCTGGAAGGGCGTCACGGACTCGCCGCTGACCGGGGTCACCACCAACCCCTGGAACCCCTCGCTCACCGCCGGCGGATCGAGCGGCGGGTCCGCCGCGGCCGTCGGGCTCGGGATGGGCGCGCTGTCCCTCGGCACGGACGGCGGCGGCTCGGTGCGCATCCCGGCCGCGTTCACCGGGACGGTCGCGCACAAGCCGACCTACGGCCGCGTCGCGCACCACCCGGGCAGCCCGTTCGGCACCCTCGCGCACGTCGGGCCGATGACCCGCACGGCCGCGGACGCCGCGCTCCTGCTCGACGTGATCTCCGGCTTCGACGCGCGGGACCCCTGGCTGCTCCCCGAGTACGCCCGCACGTTCACCGACGCCCTCGTCGACGGCGTCGAGGGGCTGCGGATCGCCGTCAGCCCGACGCTGGGCTTCGCGACCGTGGACCCCGAGGTCGCGGCCGCGTTCTCCGCGGCCGCGGAGGTCTTCGCCGCCCTCGGCGCGACGGTCGAGCCCGCGGACCCCGGCTTCGCGGACCCGGTCGACCCCTTCCACGTGCTCTGGTTCTCCGGCGCGGCGAAGACGATCGAGCACCTGGGGCCCGAGGCGCGGGCGCAGATGGACCCGTCGCTGGTGGAGATCGCCGAGGAGGGCGCGCGGTACAGCGCGCTGGACTACCTCGGTGCCATGGCCGTCCGCAACGAGCTGGGCACGCTGATGGGGGCCTTCCACACGGACTACGACCTGCTGCTCACCCCGACGCTGCCGATCGCGGCGTTCCCGGGCGGGCTGGAGGTGCCGGCGGGCTCGGCGTCACCGCGCTGGACGTCCTGGACGCCGTTCACCTACCCGTTCAACATGACCCAGCAGCCCGCCGCGAGCGTCCCCTGCGGCTTCACCTCGGCGGGGCTGCCGGTGGGCCTGCAGATCGTGGGCCCGCGGCATGCCGACGGCAGGGTCCTGGCCGCGGCCCACGCCTTCGAGACCGCGACGGAGCACCACCGGCGCCGCCCGCCGCTGCTCGGCTGAGCCCCGACTCCCCACCCCGGATGGCCGGGGTCAGGTGGCGTCGGGGTCGATCGGGGGGCGCTCGTTCGGGGCGAGCTTCTCCGGCACCTTGGGTGCGGCCGGGTGCTGCTGCGGGGTGGTGGCGCCGCCGCTGCCGTTCGCGCCCGGGGCGTGGCCGTTGGGCTTCTCGCCGAAGAGGTCCCCGTCGTCGAAGAGCGAGCGGCGGACCGCGGTGCGCGGGTTGAAGTTCCGCAGGCCGCGCAGGTCCTCCAGCGGTTTGCGCAGCTCGTCGAACTCCGGGCCGAGCTCGTTGCGCAACTGGTCCTTGGCGCCGGTGGCGTACTCCCGCACCTGACGGACGGTCTTGCCGAGCCACGCCGCGGCGCTCGGCAGTCTCTCGGGGCCGAGGATGAACAGGCCCGCGACGATCAGGACCAGGATCTCGCCCCAGCCGACGGAGTCGAACACGCTGCCAGCCTACGCGGGTCAGTCCGAGGCCAGCGTGGCCGTCACCGTGAGGGGCCGCCCGTCCCGGACCAGCTGGACCGTGACGACGTCCCCGGGGTTGCGCTCGCGGACCGCGACGACGAGCTCGTCCGCCCCCGCGACGTCCCGGTCCCCGACCTTGACGATCACGTCGCCCTCGAGGATCCCCGCCGCGGCGGCGGCCCCGCCCTGCACGACGTTCTGCACCTCGGCGCCGTCCGAGGCGCCGTCGGTGACCGACCGGGCGTTGACGCCCAGGTCCGCGTGCGTGACCGCGCCGGTGCGGATCAGCTCCTCGGCGATCACCCGCGCGTCGTCGATCGGGATGGCGAACCCGAGGCCGATCGAGCCGCCCTCGTCCTGGGTCGCGCCCAGGCTGCGGATCGCGCTGTTGATCCCGACGACGGCGCCGGTGGAGTCCACCAGCGGGCCGCCGGAGTTGCCGGGGTTGATCGCCGCGTCGGTCTGCACGGCGTCGATGACCGCGACGTCCGAGCCGTCGCCGCCGAGCCGGATCGGCCGGTCGATGGCGCTGACGATGCCCTCGGTGACGGTGCCGGCCAGGCCCAGCGGGGACCCGATCGCGATCACGCCGTCCCCGACGACCAGCGAGGACGACGTCCCGATGGTCGCGACGGTCGGGTTGGTGACCCGGACCTTGACCACGGCCAGGTCCGTCTTGGGGTCCCGCCCGACGATCGCCGCCGGCGCCCGCGTCCCGTCGCTGAAGACGGCCTCGATGGTGGCGCCCTGCGCCCCCGCCGCCGGGGCGACGACGTGGTTGTTCGTGAGTACGTAGCCGGCCTTGTCGATCACGACGCCGGAGCCGGTGCCGCTCTCCTGGCCGACCTTGACGTCGAGCGAGACCACCGCGGGGAGGACCCGCTGCGCGATGTCCGCGACCGAGCCGGGCGGGCGTTCCTTGCCGCCCGACGTCGAGGTGAGGGTGGCACCCGGCTCGGTGAGCGAGTTGGCGCCCTCCGCGGTGTACCGGCCGACGAGCCCTCCGACCGCGCCGATGAGCAGGGCGACCACGCCGAGCAGGGCGAGCGCCTTCGGGTCCACCCGGCGCCCGAACAGCAGTTCGCGCATGCTCAGGCGAGCCCCGACCCGCGCCGGGGAGCTGATCCCGTCCTCGGTGCCGCCCGAGTGCGGCGGGCCGAGCTCGACGGGCGTGCCGGGGTCCCGCCAGGGATCGCGCGCCGCGTCGGGGTTCCAGAACGGGTCCGGACCACGGCCGTCCGCGTCGCCGGCCTCGTCGGGCGGGCGTTGCAGGGAAGGGGCGTCCGTGGCGGGACGGCCGAACGCCGTCGCCAGGGCCGCGGTGGGGGCCGGGGCGAGGTGGGTGCGGCCGTTGCTCGAGGCCGTCGGGGCCACGCCGGCGAAGGCCCCCTCGACGCCGTCCGGCCGGGAGAAGGCCGCCGCCGCGGCGGGTTCCACAGCGGGTCGCTCCAGGGGCCGCGGGGTCAGCCGGGGCGGACCGCCGGCGCCCTCCGAGCGGACGTCCTCGATCTCGGCCGGGCCGGGTGGGGCCTGCGCTGTGTCCTGCGGGGGCGCTGCCGGGTCCGGCTCGGCGCGCTCACGCGCGTCCTGCTCGTCTGACATCGCAGGCCGGCTCCCGGGGACGGATCTGATCGGACCGGTTCAGCCTGCCGGACGGGGGGTGAAGTCCGCGTAGCCGGGCCCGGCCGGGCCGTCGGACCCGTGCCTCAGCGCAGGCCGGCGGGTGGGAACGCGGGGTTCGTGTCCTGCAGGATCTCCGCGGGGAGTACCGGGGCGGAGCTATTGGCCGTGGGAGCCGGCGTCGTCGTCGCGCGTCCCGAGGCGGGGATGCTCTGCAGCCGGGCGGCGGGGACCACGGCACCGGTGCTGCCGAGCACCGATCCGCCGAGCACCCCGCGCGAGGTGGGGATGCCGGTGTGGGCGACACCCGCGGACGGGACGGTGCCGAGTGCCAGCGCTCCCAGCGCCAGTCCGGACACCGCACCGACCGCACCGGCGCGCAGGCGGCGGCTACGGCCCTGTCGGACCGGCTCGTCACCCTCCACCGCGAGCCCGTCGGGCAGCCCTGCGGGGGCGTCGGAGAGCGTGCGCCCGAAAGGGGGCCGCACGGAGGTGGCGGGCCGGACGACGTCCGGCATCATCTCGGGCCTGAGCACCGAGACGAGCGTGCCGTCCGCGGTCATCGCCAGACCGGGCGGGGGCGGCGGGAGCTCGGCGTCCTGCGGGATCGACTGCAGGGCCGCGAGCAGGGACGACGGGACGCCCGGGGCGTCCGCGCCGCGCAGCCGGGTACGGATCTGACGCTGGGCGCGCACCTCGGCGGTGCACTCCAGGCAGCCGCGGACGTGTGCGGTGGCCCGCTCGTGGGCACCGGCGGCGAGCTCGCCGTCGACGAAGGCGACCACCGCGTCCGACGACAGGTGATCAGTACCCCAGCCGGGTCCGCGGACGAACCTCCGGCGCGCCTCGGTCATCGTCCCGCACCCTCCCCGGCCATCACCAGCTCGCCCCGACCCGTCTCCGGCCGCAGCACCTCGCCCTGGGCGCGGCGACGCTCGAGCGCCGCCCGCAGCTGGGCACGGCCGCGGTGGATCCTGCTCCTCACGGTACCCAGCTTCACGCCGAGCGTGGCGCCGATCTCCTCGTAGGAGAGACCTTCCACGTCACACAGCACGACCGCGGCCCGGAACTCCGGGGGCAGCTCGTCCAGGGCGTCCTGCAGCATCGGGTCCAGGTGGGTCTCCGAGAAGACCGTCTCCGGCTCCGGGCCCCCGCCGGGGATCCGGTCCGTGTCCTCGGGCAGGCCCTCCATGCGCACGCGGGCGCGACGGCGGACCATGTCCAGGAAGAGGTTGGTGGTGATGCGGTGCAGCCAGCCCTCGAACGTGCCGGGCTTGTAGTTGGCGAGTGAGCGGAAGACCCGGATGAAGGTCTCCTGGGTGAGGTCCTCCGCGTCGTGCGGGTTGCCGGTGAGGCGGTAGGCGAGCCGGTAGACCCGGTCCGCGTGCTCCCGGACGACCTCGTCCCAGCTCGGCGGGGTCCAAGCGGGCCCGTCGCCGGGCAGCGACACGGAGCCCGGGGACGAGACTGTCACCGTTTCCGCGTCGAAGCCCACGGTGGCCGGTCGGTCGGTCATCGGGGTAGCGCACCTCCTGCGGCGGGTCGTGCCTTCGTGGCAACGGGCAGCGCACCCGAGTAGTTCCTCAGGGGAGCCGATACGGAACCGACGACCCCGGTTCCATGGGACCTACGGTGCCGCACCCCCATGACAGATGCGTGAGATGCGTCTGAGAAGAGCCTGTGAAATCGATCGATCCGGGAAATTCGGCGATCTTCCCTCCCGCCCGCGCCGAGGCCGGGGCCCGCGCACAGTAAGTTCGTCCCATGACCGGCCCCATGGCGGCGAGCGACCGGGCGGACCGGCCGCCGGTTTCCGCCGACGGCTACCTCGCCGAGGACGACGTCCTCGCGGCGGCGCGTGCCCGCGGCACGGCAGCCGGTGCGGGCCCCGTGAGCAGCGGGGTCGGCGCGGCGCTGGCGTTCCTCGCCGCGACGACGTCGGCGCGCGCCGTCGTCGAGATCGGTACCGGGGCGGGCGTCAGCGGCCTGTGGCTGCTCCGCGGGATGGCCCCGGACGGGACCCTGACCTCGATCGACGTGGACCCGGAGCTGCAGCGCGTGGCCCGCCGGTCCTTCCTCGACGCCGGCTACGGCCCGTCCCGGCTCCGGCTGATCAACGGGATGGCGCTCGAGGTGCTCCCGCGGCTCACCGACGGCGGCTACGACCTCGTCTTCGTCGACGCCGTGCCCACGGAGTACCCGCGCTACCTCGCGGAGGCCGTACGGCTGCTCCGGCCGGGTGGCGTCGTCGTGCTGGAGGGGGTGCTGGCGGACCCCGGGATCGACCGCGCGGGCCACGACGGCAACGAGCGCGCGGACCTCGCCGCGGCGGCCCTGCAGGACGCCGCGGACCTCGCCCGGGACGACGCCCGGCTGGTCCCGGCCCTGCTCCCGCTGGGCGAGGGCCTGCTCTGCGCCACCCGCCTCTGATCGCCGGGGATGCGGAGGCACCGCTCTACAGGGCGGTGACGCCCTTGCCGAGGACGACGACGCCACCCGGGCTCACGGTGTAGCGCGCCCGGTCCAGGGCGAGGTCCACCCCGATCAGCGCGCCGTCGGGCACCACGACGTTCTTGTCCAGGATCGCCCGGCGCACCACGGCGCCCCGGCCGATCTTCACCCCGGGCAGGATCACCGAGTCCGAGACCTCGGCCCCGGCCTGCACCATGACGTTCGGGGCGATCGTCGACCGGCGCACGATGGCGCCGGAGATGATCGTGCCCGCGCCGACGATGGAGTCCTGCGCGATCCCGCCCTCCACGAACTTGGCCGGCGGGAGCGGCGGCGTCGCGGTGCGGATCGGCCAGCGCTCGTTGTAGAGGTTGAAGATCGGGTGGACACTCACCAGGTCCGTGTGGGAGTCGTAGTAGGCGTCGATCGTGCCGACGTCTCGCCAGTACCCGGAGTCCCGGTCCGTCGCGCCGGGCACGACGTTGTCCGCGAAGTCGTAGACGTGCGCGTCACCCTCGTTGACCAGGCGCGGGATGATGTCCCCGCCCATGTCGTGGTCCGAGTCCGGGTCCTCGGCGTCCGCCCGCAGCGCCGCGATGAGCGTGTCCGTGGTGAAGACGTAGTTGCCCATCGAGGCGAACGTGACCTCGGGGTCGTCCGGGACGTGCGGCGGGTCCGAGGGCTTCTCCAGGAACCCGACGATCTTGCCGTCCGCGTCCGAGTCGATGCACCCGAAGGCCTTCGCCTCCATCCGCGGCACCCGGATCCCGGCGACGGTGACGCCGGTGCCGGTCGCGATGTGCTGCGCGATCATCTGGCTCGGGTCCATCCGGTACACGTGGTCCGCACCGAAGACCGCGATGTAGTCCGGCCTCTCGTCGTAGACGAGGTTGAGGCTCTGGAAGATCGCGTCCGCGCTGCCGGTGTACCAGCGGCGGCCGAGCCGCTGCTGGGCCGGGACCGTGGTGATGTACTGCCCGAGCACGCTCGAGAGCCGCCATGTGGTGGAGATGTGCCGGTCCAGCGAGTGCGACTTGTACTGGGTCAGGACGCAGATCTGGTGCACCCCGGCGTTCACCAGGTTGGAGAGCACGAAGTCGATGAGCCGGTAGTTGCCGCCGAACGGCACACCCGGCTTCGCACGGTCCGCCGTGAGGGGCCACAGTCTCTTGCCCTCGCCACCGGCGAGGACGATGCCCAACACGTTGGCCGGCATGCCCCCCGGCGTCAGCATCCGCGAGGACGTCATCGCCCGCCGCCCTTCCCGGACAGCCCGTCCAGCAGTCGCACGGTCACGGGGAGAACCCTAGTGCGCCCGACGGGTGGTGGGCCACACCGAGACGGGCCTGTCCGGGTACCGATCGACGAGATAGCGTGTGCCCGCGTGCGGATCGGACTGCTCACCCGCGAATATCCCCCGGACGTCTACGGCGGCGCCGGGGTCCATGTCGCCCATCTCGTTCCGGCGCTGCGTGCCCTCGTGGACGTGGACGTGCACTGCTTCGGCGGTGCGGACTCCCCGGCCCGCGAGGGGGTGACGGCCTACGCGACCCCGGGCGGTCTCGCGGGCGCGAACGCCGCGCTGCAGACCCTCGGCGTGGACCTGTCGATGGTCGCCGGTCTCGAGGGCGCGGACGTCGCCCACTCGCACACCTGGTACGCCAACATGGCGGGCCACCTCGCCAAGATCCTCCACGGCATCCCGCACGTCGCGACCGCGCACTCCCTGGAGCCGCGACGCCCGTGGAAGGCCGAGCAGCTCGGCGGCGGCTACCGCCTCTCCTCCTGGGTCGAGCGGACGGCGTACGAGTCCGCGGACGCGGTGATCGCCGTGAGCCGGGGCATGCGGGACGACGTGCTGGACTGCTACCCGGCGCTGGACCCTGCCCGGGTCCACGTGGTGCACAACGGGATCGACACCGAGTTCTACCGTCCGGACCAGGGCCGGGACGCGGTCGTCGCGGCCGGGGTGGACCCGGACCGGCCGATCGTCGTGTTCGTCGGGCGGATCACCCGGCAGAAGGGCCTCGGGCACCTCGTCGCCGCGGCCCACTCGATCAGCCCGGACGCCCAGATCGTGCTGTGCGCGGGTGCGCCGGACACCCCGGAGATCGCCGAGGAGACGGAGAAGGCGGTCAGCGAGCTCGCCGCGGCCCGGCCCGGCGTGATCTGGGTGCGGCGCATGCTCGGCACCCCGGAGGTCCGCCAGCTGCTCTCCGCCGCGACCGTGTTCGTGTGCCCCTCGGTCTACGAGCCGCTCGGCATCGTGAACCTGGAGGCGATGGCGTGCGGCACGGCCGTCGTCGCCTCGGACGTGGGCGGGATCCCGGAGGTCGTCGAGGACGGCGTGACGGGGACGCTCGTGCACTACGACGAGCACGACACGGACGCCTTCCGCGCCGGCCTCGCGGACGCCGTCAACGCCCTGCTCGCGGACCCGTCGCGGGCGGAGGCGATGGGCGTCGCGGGGCGGGAACGGGCCGTGCGCGAGTTCGCCTGGGAGCAGGCGGCGGAACGGACCGTCGCCGTCTACCGCGCCCTGTGACCCCTACCGCGAACCCCTACCGCGCCCTGTGACCCGCGGGGCGGCGCGACCCCGGGTGCCGACCCGCAGGGGTCAGCGGGAGGAGCGTTGGCGGGCGCGGTGGGCCGCGACCGCCGAACGGTTGGCGCAGGCCGGGGAGCAGTAGCGGCGGGCGGCGTTGCGCGAGGTGTCCGCGAAGACGCGGCGGCAGCCGTCCGCCGCGCACACGCCGTGGCGGTCCATCCCGTACTCGGACACCAGCATCGCGAGCGCGAAGGCGGTCGTGGAGCGGACCCGGTCGACCACCGCGGCGTTCGGGGGCGAGTAGTGCAGATGCCAGCTCTCGTCGTCGTGGCGGGTCAGGTGCGGCCCGATCACGACATCCGCGAGCACCCCGTTGACGGCGGCCGCGGTCTCGTCGAGGTCCGCGGCATCGAACACCGTGCGCAACCGGTCCGCCCAGCCGCGCAACGTCGGCTCGACCGACGCCGGCGCCCTGCCCGCCAGGTAGCCGTGCGCGAGCAGCACCTCGCGGAGCTGGTTCGGCGGTGGGGTCTCGCCGGCCGGCCCGGCCGTGACCGTGTTGACCAGCTCGACGGCAGCGCCGAGTGCGTCACTTCTGTAACCGATGAAGTCCACTGAGCTATTACTCCTGCTACCCTCGCATCGTAAGGCGTCAAACACTGACACACATTACTCTCACGAGGAGTCATACGATGTACTGCGCGAGCTGCAGCCGGCCCACCGACGAGGCGCGGACGCTCTCGACCCACCACACGTCGGACGGCTGGGTCCGCTACCGCCTCTGCGGGTGCGGCACCCTGTCGATCCAGCTCCTCGAGCTCGCCGCCTCGGGGCTGAGCGAGCAGGGCATCCACGCCGCGACGGGCGCCCGTACCTGACCTCGCACGCGATGCCCCCCGGGGCGGCCTGCGCAGGAGTTCCCGCAGCAGGCCGATGCGGACCCCCGCGCCGGTTCGCGGCGTGGGCGGTCCGCATCCGGTGCTCAGCTGGGGGACGCCGCCTTGAGCGCATCACCCAGGTTGCTGGCCTCTTCGGGGGTCATCTCGACAACGAGCCGGCCGCCGCCCTCGAGCGGCACCCTCATCACGATGCCCCGCCCCTCCTTGGTCACTTCCAGGGGTCCGTCACCGGTCCGGGGCTTCATCGCCGCCATGTCCTGCTCCCTCCGTCGTCAGTTCTCATGCAGGGCGCCGGTGCGCTGGGGAGCGCGCACGGCGGGATGGTGCCTCCATTCTCCCCTATCGCGGAGGGTGAGGTGCAACCGAGGCGATCAACGGCCCACGGCGGGGTGACGCGGGCACGCTGCGCAATCGAGGAATCACCGTCCGAACCCGATTCCGATACGGCGGCCGTCCGCTATGGAGGCGTCCGTCCGGCGGAGGCCCGCCAGCAGTCCGCGACGTGGTCGTCCACGAGCCCGGCGGCCTGCATCAGCGCGTAGCAGGTGGTCGGCCCGACGAACCGGAAACCGCGCCGCTTGAGCTCCTTGGCCATGGCCGTCGACTCGGCCGTGGTGGCCGGGACGTCCGCGAGCGAGGCCGGGCGCACGTGGGTGGTGGGGTCCGGGGCGAAGGACCAGAGGATCTCGTCCAACGGGGTGTCCAGCTCCAGGACCGCGCGGGCGTTGTCGATCGTCGCGTCGATCTTGAGGCGGTTCCGGACGATGCCGGCGTCCGCCAGCAGCCGGGCGCGGTCCGAGTCGTCGAACGCCGCGACGGCCTTCGGGTCGAACCCGGCGAACGCGTCCCGGAACGCGGGCCGTTTACGCAGGATGATCAGCCACGACAGGCCGGACTGGAAGCCCTCGAGGGTGAGCCGCTCGAAGAGCGCGACCTCGCCGTGGAGCGGACGGCCCCACTCGTCGTCGTGGTACGCGATGTACTCCGGGGCGGAGGTCGCCCACCCGCACCGGACCTTCGGGCGATCTTGATCTGGCAAGGTGTCCTGGACCACGGCGCGACGCTACAGGCGGGGACCGACAGTTCTGCTCAGCCGGCCGCGCGGTGCCGCTGCTCGCACAGCCGCGCCATCTTCCGGAGCGCGAGCTGCACGCCCGCGGCGAACCCGGGGCGCACGATCGGCCAGCCCAGCCGGCCGACGGCCCCGAGCGGGAGATCCAGCAGCTCCGTCCAGACGAACCTGGACCGTTGCGGCCCGAGATCGACGACCTCGAACACCCCGTCCCCCCGCACGACCTTCCCCGTGTGCAGGACGACGCAGCGCCGCGGCGCGTCGGACCCCGCAACGGGCTCGCTCCACTCGGTGATCTCCATGGTGTCCAGGAAGCCGACCGGGCCGATCCCGGTGAACGCGGCGAGCGTGGATCCGACGGACCGGCCGTCCCCGCCGGTGCGCCGCACGCGCGTGGCCGGGATCCACTCCCCCTGCGCCTCCCAGTCCGTGACGTAGGCCCACACGGCCGGGCCCGGGGCCCGCACGTCCACGGTCAGCGTCAGCTCACGGCGGGAGTCCGCCGACGGCTCGCTCACGCCCGCGGCCCGTCCTGCTCGGCCTGGTCCGTGCGCCGGTGCACCCCGCCCGCCGGGCGCCGGGCCGCCGGGACCGCGGACCCGGACTCCAGCTCCGCGACCCGGGCCGCGAGCCCGTCACGTTCGTCCGTGACCTCGTCCAGCTCGTCCGCCAGGCGTTGGAGCACCCAGTCCACCTCGCCCATCTTGTAGCCGCGCACGACCTGCTGGAAGCGCAGGCCTCGCACGTCCGCCCCGCGCACGGAGTCCGCGGGCAGCCTGGTCGGCGTCGCCCCCGGCACCAGCGGGGCCAGCTCCTCGCCACGGCCGAACACCATCGCGGCGAGCACGAACACCACCGCCGCCACCGCCGCGACGACGAGCAGGTAGATCAGAGCGGTCCCCACCGGCCCATCCCATCACGGGTGCGGGGACCCACGCGAGACGGACTCAGGCGACCTGATCCGGCTGCCGGGCGGGCAGGACCTCGCGCATCGGCGGCCGCTCGGTCACGATCAGCTCCCGGCTGTTCGGGATCCATTCGCCCCCGACCTGCACGAACTGTGTCAGCGGCGCGCCGGTGTCCGGCAGCCCGGAGCGGCGCAGCGCCGTCGCCGTGATCTGGCGGGACATGAACCCGAGATCCATGAGGTTGCGGTTGCGGTGCTTGCGCACACCCAGGTTGACCTGCGCGATGGCGTCGAGCCCGAAGTCGTCGACGGTGTCGAGGAGCAACCCGATCTCCACCCCGTAGCTCGTGGCGAACGGGACGGACTCGAGCAGCTCCCGGGTGCCGGCGTACTCCCCGCCGAGCGGCTGCACGATGCCGGCGAGCTCCGGGCGCAGCGCGGACAGCAGCGGGCGGGCCACGAGCTCGGTGACCCGGCCGCCGCCGTGGTCCAGGGACTCCGCGTCGGAGACCTCCAGGCGCAGCGGCCGCCGGTAGAAGCCCTTGACCAGGTGCACCCCGTCCGCCAGCAGCAGCGGACCGAGCAGCGACGGGACGAAGCCCGGGTCGAAGTCGACGAGATCGGAGTCGATGAAGCAGACGACGTCCCCGTCGGTGGCGGCGAGCGAGCGCCAGAGCACCTCGCCCTTGCCGGGGACGGGCTCCAGGTGCGTCACGACATCGGTGCGCCGGGCGACCCGCGCGCCGTTCTCGCGGGCGATCTCGATGGTCCGGTCCTCGGAGCCGGAATCCATCACGAGCAGGTCGTCGACCAACGGCCGGTCACCCCTGGTGAAGGGCGCTATACCGGCGACGATCGCGCCGATCGTGGCTTCCTCGTTCAACGCGGGAAGGACGACCGAGACGCGGCGGCCCCGTTTGGCCGCGATCAGGTCGCCCACCGTCCAGTCCGGGGTCTGCCAGGTACGTCGGGTGAACCAGTCCTCGGTGAGCGGCTGCATGGTTCTCCTCGGGTCGAGTCTCCGAGCGCGGTCAGCGCGTCGACGACAATCATCAACTCGGGCGTCCAACACGTCGTGCGAGTACTCGATTAATTCCATTGCGCATTACTGTTCGAGGCACGGTCCGTTACAGCGTGGTTAAGAGGATCGGAAGGGCCCGATTGTGCTTGTCCGGTAAAATCTAAACCAAACTTCCGGGTGATTTTCTTCCTGCTTCCTCCGCTCCGGCCGCCTAGGCGAGGGCGCGGACCGTCCGGGCCGGCGCGCGGGTACCGACGATCGAGGCGACCATGTCCACCGTCCGCCGCGTCTCGACGACCTGGTGCGCCCGGAACACGCGGGCGCCCGCGGCCGCCGCGAGCGCCGTCGCGGCGAGTGTCCCTTCGATCCGGTCGTCCAGCGCCACGCCCAGCGTCTCCCCCACGAAATCCTTGTTGGACAGCGCCATCAGGACCGGCCAGCCCGTCGCGACGAGGGTGTCGCAGTGCCGCAGCAGGGCCAGGCCGTGGAAGGTGTTCTTCCCGAAGTCATGGGTGGGGTCCACGAGCACACCCTCGCGGGGCACCCCCATCGCCACCAGCCGTTCCGCGTGACCGGTCACCTCCGCCACGACGTCCGCGACGATGTCCGGGTACCGCACCCGGTGGGGCCGCAGCCGCGGCACGGCACCCCCGGTGTGGGAGCAGACGATCCCGACCCCGGTGTCCGCGGCGACCTCGGCGAGGGTGGGGTCCGCGCCGGCCCACGTGTCGTTGAGCAGGTCCGCGCCCTCCGCGACGGCGAGCCGCCCGACGGCACCGCGCCAGGTGTCCACGCTGATCACGACGTCCGGGTGCCGGTCCCGGACGGCGGCGACGAACGGGATCACCCGGCGGATCTCCTCCTCGACGTCCACGACGTCCCCCGGGCCGGCCTTCACCCCGCCGATGTCGATGATGTCCGCGCCCTCGGCGACGACCCGGTCCACCTTCGCCATCGCGGCCTCGTCGGAGAACGTGGCCCCGCGGTCGTAGAACGAGTCCGGTGTGCGGTTCACGATCGCCATCACCAGTGCGCGGTCCTGCGCCGGGGTACGGGTGCCGAAGCGCAGCGGGAGAGGCGTCACGCCACCGATGGTGGCACGGCGACCGGCGCGGGTGCACAGGCGTCCAGCGCGCTCCGCACGTCCGTCGCCACGACGAGCCGGTCCAACGGCGAGCGGCTCGCGAAGCCCTTGGCCGCGAGCTCCCCCACCCAGTCCAGCAGGCCCGTCCAGTGGCCGTCCGGGTCCAGCAGCACGACGGGCTTGGCGTGCAGGTCCAGCGCCCCGGCCGACCACACCTCGAACAGCTCCTCGCAGGTCCCGATGCCGCCGGGGAGGGCGAGGAACGCGTTCGCGTGCGCCTCCATCAGCGCTTTCCGCTCCCGCATCGTCTCGGTGATGAGGAGCTCGTCGGAGTCGTGGTCCGCCCACTCCCGCTCGACCATGCTCTGCGGGATGACGCCGATGGTCCGCGCGCCGCCCTCCCGCGCGCCGATCGCGACCGCACCCATCATCGACGTCCGGCCGCCGCCGGAGACCAGGGACCAGCCACGGGCCGCGATCTCCCTGCCGACCTCGACGGCGAGGTCGAGGTAGCGCCGGGGGACCCCGTCGGAGGAGCCGCAGTAGACGCAGACCGCGTGCGGGTCCCGTCCCGCGTGTTCCGCGCCCATCAGTGCGCCTCCTCCCACGCCCGGTAGGCCTCGTGGACCACCTTGACGGCGTCGTCGACGTCGTCGGTGACGTGCAGCAGCTCGAGGTCCTTCTGCCCGACCTTGCCGGTCTCCAGGACCGGGCCCGCGATCCAGTCGTAGAGGCCCTGCCAGTACTTGCTGCCCAGCAGGACCACCGGGAACTTCGTCACCTTCTTCGTCTGGACGAGGCACAGCGCCTCGAACAGCTCGTCGAGCGTGCCGAACCCGCCGGGCAGGCAGACGAAGGCCTGTGAGTACTTCACGAACATCGTCTTGCGCGCGAAGAAGTAGCGGAAGTTGATGCCGAGATCGACCCAGTCGTTGAGCCCCTGCTCGAACGGCAGCTCGATGCCGAGCCCGACGGAGAGCCCGCCCGCCTCCGAGCACCCCTTGTTGACCGCCTCCATCGTGCCCGGGCCGCCACCGGTGATCGCCGCGAAGCCGGACTCCGCCAGCGCGGCGCCGAGCTCCACGCCCATCGCGTACTCGGGGCTGTCGACGGGCGTGCGGGCCGAACCGAAGACCGTGACGGCGCGCGGCAGCTCGGCGAGCATCCCGAAGCCCTCGACGAACTCCGCCTGGATCCGCATCACCCGCCACGGGTCCGTGTGCACCCAGTCGCTGGGGCCACGGGAGTCCAGGAGGCGCTGGTCGGTCGTGCTGCCCTCGGCCTGCCGGTCCCGTCGCATCACCGGACCGCGGAAACTCTGCTCGGGTCTGGCCCGCTCCCCGTTCACGCTCATACCCGCAGCGTAATGAGGCCCGTGCGGCGGGCCGGTGTCAGCCGAGGAAACGCCGGAGGACGTCGGCGCATCGGGTGATGGCGGCGGTGTCCACGTGCTCCTCGCGCGTGTGCGCCAGATTCGGGTCCCCCGGACCGTAGTTGATCGCCGGGATGCCGAGCGCGGCGAAGCGGGACACGTCGGTCCAGCCGTACTTCGCCCGCGCCGACGTCCCCGTCGCCTCCAGGAACTGTCGCGCCGCCGGGGCCCTCAGACCCGGCAGCGCCCCCGGCGACAGATCGGTGACGGCGAGGTCGAAGCCGTCGAGCACCTCCCGGACGTGCGCGACCGCGGCGTCCGCGGTGCGGTCCGGGGCGAACCGGAAGTTGACCGTGACGACGCACTCGTCCGGCACGACGTTGCCCGCGACGCCCCCGGCGATCCGGACGGCCTGCAGACCCTCGCGGTAGAGGCAGCCGTCGATGTCGACGTCTCGTGGTCGGTAGGCGGCGAGCCGGGCCAGCACGGCGCCCGCGTGGTGGATCGCGTTGTCCCCCAGCCAGGACCGGGCCGAGTGCGCCCGCCGGCCGCTGGTCCGGACCTCCACCCGCAGGGTGCCCTGACAGCCGGCCTCGACCTCGCCGTCCGTGGGCTCGCCGAGGATCGCGAGGTCCGCCCGGAGCCAGTCCGGCAGCTCGCGCTCGATGCGGCCGAGACCGTTGCGGACCGCCTCGACCTCCTCGCAGTCGTAGAAGACGAGCGTCAGGTCGTGGCGGGGCTCGGTGAGGGTGGCGGCGAGGTGGGCGAAGACGGCGTCCCCGGCCTTCATGTCCGACGTCCCGCAGCCGTAGAGGACCGCACCGTCACGGTGGCTCGGGACGTTGTCCGCGATCGGGACGGTGTCGATGTGCCCGGCGAGCAGGACCCTGGACGGTCGTCCCAGGTCCGTCCGGGCCAGGACCGCCGCTCCGCTGCGCACGACCTCCAGGTGCGGCGCCTGCTCCCGCAGCGCGATCTCGAGCAGGTCGGCCAGCAGGGCCTCGTCCCCGGACACGCTGGGCACGTCCACCAGCGCCGCCGTGAGGTCGACGGGATCGGCGGTGAGGTCGAGGGCCGCGGTCTGCGAGGTCACCCGAGGGACGGTACCGGCCGGCGCCGGGGGCGGGTCGCGCACGGCGGTCGGGTGCTCGGGCGGGGGGTCTGGATGTCCCCGGGTGCCTCTCGGGGGCCCTTTGCTCTGCGCACACCGACGCGTCATAGGCCGTTCGGAGCAGCGGAACGCTTGCTCTGCGCACACCGACGCACCGCGGCGAGCAAGCTCGCTGCTCGTGACCCGGGAGGTGCCGGCGATGACACGTTGCGGGTCGCATTCGGCGATCATCCGATCCCCGGGAGGCCCTTGATCACCGTCCGCGGTACATGTCGGCCACCGGCGGCCGTTCTGTACCGCAACCCGTGATCTTGCACCCCGACGGACGCCGGCGAGCCGGCCGCGGTGCGTCGGTGTGCGCAGAGCAAGGGTGCGTCGGTGTGCGCAGAGCAGAGGGTGTGCGCAGAGCAAATCTGTCCACAGGCAGCCCGGTGCGTGGGTGTGCGCAGAGCAAAGGTCCCCCGGAAGCACCCCTCTCCCCCGGTTGTCCACAGGCTCTATCCACATGTCGATCAGCACGTGCCGCCGCGGGCCGCCGCGCCCTGCACGCTCGGGAGCATGAGCCCCGCGGACTCCGTCCCCAGCCCCTCCGACCAGCACGGCGAGAACGGCGAGCACCGTGCCGAACACGCCGAACCCGTCGTGCCGGACCCCGGCGGGCTGGTCCGCGCGGCACGGCGGAGGGCGGACCTCAGCCAGCGCGGGCTCGCGGCGGAGGCGGGCATGGCGCGCTCGACGGTCAGCCGCATCGAGGCCGGGACCCTGGTCCCGAGCCTGGCGACGCTCGGCAGGCTGCTCGCCGTCGCGGGTCTGCGGCTCGTGCTGGTCGACGAGGACGGGGCCGTCGTGCCCCCGATGCTCGACGTCCCGGACGGCGGGCTGCTCGACGGTGCCGACCGCCGCTACCCCGCGCACCTCGACGTGATCCTCGAGCCGACCTCGGGCGACTGGTGGGGCGGCCGGTACGGGCTGGCACGGCCGCCGGAGACGTTCCATCGCGATCGCGAGTACCGGGACGCGAAACGGCGGCGCAGCCAGTGGGAGGTCCGCGTCGCCCGGTTCCGCCACGACCCGCCGCCCCCGACCGTCGACCAGTGGCTCCGGCGCCACCCGGCGCACCGGCGCCCCGAGGACCGCGACCACTGACGTAGATTGCGCAGCCGTGAGCACCGAGTTCAGCACAGGTTTCCGCAGCGAGGGCGCGTCCGGCACCGGCCTCGCCACCGTCACGCCGGACGGGACGATCCTCGACACCTGGTACCCGGCCCCCGCGCTGGGGCCGGACGCCGTCGACGCCACCGCCGCGCTCGAGCCGCTCACGGGGGACGACGAGGCGCGCGAGGTCACCACGCGGATCGTCCGGACCGAGATCGGCTCGCTCGCCGACAAGCCGGTCGACGCGGCGGATGTCTACCTGCGCCTGCACCTGCTCTCCAGCCGCCTGGTCGCGCCGCACGAGGTGAACCTCGAGGGCCAGTTCGGGCTGCTCGCGAACGTCGCCTGGACGAACTTCGGCCCGTGCGCGGTTCCCGGGTTCGAGCTCGTCCGCGCGAAGCTGCGGGCCCGCGGCGCCGTCGCCGTGTACGGCGTCGACAAGTTCCCGCGGATGGTGGACTACGTGCTCCCGTCCGGCGTGCGGATCGCGGACGCGGACCGGGTGCGGCTCGGCGCGCACCTCGCCGAGGGCACCACGGTCATGCACGAGGGCTTCGTGAACTTCAACGCCGGCACGCTCGGCTCCTCGATGGTGGAGGGCCGGATCTCCGCGGGTGTCGTCGTGGGCGACGGCTCGGACGTCGGCGGCGGGGCCTCGATCATGGGCACGCTCTCCGGCGGCGGCACGCAGGTCATCTCGATCGGCAAGCGGTGCCTGCTGGGCGCGAACGCCGGCATCGGCATCTCCCTGGGCGACGACTGCGTGGTCGAGGCCGGCCTCTACGTCACCGCCGGCACCAAGGTGACCCTGCCGGACGGCAGCGCGGTCGCCGCCCGGACGCTCTCCGGCCAGGACGGCGTCCTGCTGCGCCGCAACAGCGTCAGCGGCGCGGTCGAGGCCCTCCCCCGCACCGGTGAGGGCATCGCGCTCAACGCCGCGCTGCACGCCAACTGAGCGCAGTGCCGGAACCCGAGATGGAAGCACGCAACGGACGGCGGCCCATCGCCCTCGCCGACCTCCCGGCCCCGGTCACGGCGAGCCCGGCCGACACCCCCGCCCACCACGTCCGCGCGGCGCTGGACCTGCGGCTGCGGGCGCTGCTCGTGCACGACCCCGGCACCCGGGACGGCACGGACATCGAGAACCTGCACCAGATGCGGGTATCCGTGCGGCGGATGCGGGCCGCGCTGAAGGCCGCCCGCCCCCTGCTCGACGGCGCGTGGTCCGACGGGCTGCGCGAGGAGCTCGGCTGGCTCGGGCGCGCGCTCGGGCCGGTCCGGGACCTCGACGTCCTGCTGCTGCGGCTCGGCGAGGAGGCGGCGAGCCTGCCGGCGGCCGAGCGGGAGGCCGCCGAACGGCTCGTCGCGGCGCTGGAGACCGAGCGGGCGCGAGCCCGGGAGGAGATGCTGGCCGCCCTCGACGCCCCCCGCTACGCCGCCCTGCTCGAGCGGCTGGCGGACGCGATCCGGCTGCCGCTGCCCACACCCTCGGCGACGCAGGCGCAACCCGAGCTCGCCGACCTCGTCCGCACCGAGGCGCACAAGCTGCGGCGCAACGTGGAGCGGGCGGGTGAGCACCCGAAGGACGCGACGCTGCACGCGCTGCGGATCCGGGTGAAGCGCGTCCGGTACGTCGGCGAGCTGGTGGAGCCGATGCTCGGCAGGCCGGTGAAGCGGCTGCTGCAGGCGACCGCGGTGCTCCAGGAGATCCTCGGGGACCACCAGGACGCCTGCGTGGCCGAGGAGCGCATCCGGGGCCTGCTCGACGGGCTCGGCGAGTATCCGGACGCCCACGTCGTGTTCGTCGCCGGCCGGCTGGTCGAGCGCGAGCGGACCCGCGCCGAGCACAAGCGGACGGAGTGGTGGGCGGCCTGGGAGCAGGTCAGGGACCGGGCGGCCGAGCTGTAGGCCTGTCCCCGATCCGCCGGATCGCCAGGCCCTGCACCGTCCCGGCGAGGAGCAGGATCACGATCGCCGCGGCGTAGCCGCCGGTCAGGTCGATCAGCACCCCCATCAGCAGCGGGCCCAGCCCGGCCGTGGTGTAGCCGACGCCGAGGGCGAAGCCGCTGGTGGCGGCGCTGCTCGCGCCGTCCGGGGTCCGCCAGGCGATCACCGCGAGACCCAGCGGGAACCCGGCGCCGACGCCGATCCCCATCAGCACCGCCCACGGCCAGGGCCCGACGACACCGGGCTCGGGCGCCAGCAACGCACCGAGCGTCCCGACCAGGCCACAGGCCAGCGTGACCGACGCCCAGAACCGCCAGCGCCGGCGACGCTCGGCCAGGGCGGGCACGAGCAGGGCGGCCGGGATCTGCGCGACGCTCCAGGCCGCGAGCAGCAGCCCGGCGCGCGACGGCGTCCAGCCGTGGCTCTCGTAGTAGGGCGAGAGCCAGGTCAGCCAGCCGTAGAACATCAGCGACGTGCCGGACTGGTAGCAGGCGACCCGGCGGGCGAACGGGTCCCGCCACGGGAGCGGCATCCGGGGGCCGCTCCGGCCCGGGCTCCCGGCCCGCACCGCCACCGGCGCCCAGACCGCGCACGCGACGACCGCGGGAACGGCCCACGCGGCGAGCGAGAACGACCAGCCCCCGAGAGCCACGGACAGCGGCACCGCCACGGCCGAGGAGACGGTCGCCCCGATCATCATCGCGACGACGTAGCCGCCGGTCACAGCGCCCGCGCGGGCGGCGAGGCGCTCCTTCACGATGCCCGCGAGCAGCACGCCCGCGAGCCCGATCCCGAGGCCGACGACGAGGCTGCCCACGATCAGCGGCACGAGCGCGGGGACGCCGCGGACGACGCTGCCGAGCGCCACGAGGCCGACGGAGGCGCCGGCCGCACGTTCGCGGCCGAACCGCGCGCCGAACCCGGACCCGACGAACGACCCGACGGCCATCATCAGCACGGCCCCGGCCTGCACCAGTCCCGCGGCGCCGGAGGAGACCCCGAGCTGAGCACGGACGGTCTCCAGCAGCGGCGGGTATCCGGCGAGGGCTGCGCGGAGGTTCGCGGCGAGGGCGAGCAGCCCGAGCAGGACGATCACCGGTCGGATCCGCGTCGTCCCGGTACCGGGCTCGGTCACGGGCCGGGCTCGGTCACGGGCCGGGTCCGGCCACCGGCCGGGGGCGTCATCGCCCGGAGAGTCGGCTCACCGCTGCGTCGATCCGCTCGTCCGTGGCGGTCAGCGCGATCCGGACGTGCTGCGCCCCCGACTCGCCGTAGAACTCGCCCGGCGCAACCAGGATGCCGAGCTCGGCGAGGTCCTGCGCGGTCTCCCGGCACGGCCGGGCGGCGGTGGCCCACAGGTAGAGCCCGGCCTCCGAATGGTCCACCCGGAGCCCGAACTTCTCGACGGCGGCGCGCAGCCGGGTGCGCCGGGCGTCGTAGAGCGCGACCTGGGCCGCGACGTGGACGTCGTCCGCGGTGGCCGCGGCGAGCGCCGCCTGCACCGGGTACGGGACGATCATGCCGGCGTGCTTGCGGATCTCCAGCAGGGCACTGACCAGCACCGGGTCGCCGGCGACGAACGCGGCCCGGTAGCCGGCGAGGTTCGACGTCTTCGACATCGAGTGCACGGCCAGCAGACCCTCGTGGTTCCCGCCGCACACGTCCGGGTGCAGCACCGAGACCGCGCCGAGCCGGGGTGCGGCGAGCGCGAGGTAGCACTCGTCCGACGCGACGACGGCACCCGCGGCGCGGGCCGCCTCGACCGACGCCCTGAGCGCGGCGGCGTCGAGGACCCGTCCCGTCGGGTTCGACGGGGAGTTGAGCCAGACCAGCCGGGTCCCCGCAGGCGGGGTCTCGCCGTCCGCCAGCCGGACGGGTGTGGCCCCGGCGATCAGCGCGCCGACCTCGTAGGTGGGGTAGGCGACGGCCGGCACCCCCACGACGTCCCCGGGGCCGAGCCCCAGCAACGTCGGCAGCCAGGCGACCAGCTCCTTCGAGCCGATCGTGGGCAGGACGGCCTCCGGATCGAGCCCGGTCACCCCGAAGCGGCGCCCGAGCGACGCGGCGACCGCCTCCCGCAGGGCGGGGGTGCCGTGCGTCGCCGGGTAGCCCGGGATCTCGGCGGCGGGACCGGCGAGAGCATCCCGGACGACGGCGGGCACGGGATCGACGGGGGTGCCGACCGAGAGGTCGACCAGACCGTCCGGGTGCGCGGCAGCGAGCTCACGGACTCCGGTGAGGGAGTCCCACGGGAAGTCCGGGAGGGCCGTCCGGCTCACTCGTCGTGCTCTTGCGGCGCGAGGCTCGAGATCGGCTCGACGTCCCTCTCCACCAGGCCGACCTTGGAGGCGCCGCCCGGGGACCCGAGCTCGGCGAAGAAGTCCGCGTTCGCCTTCGTGTACGCGCCCCACTGGTCCGGCACGTCGTCCTCGTAGTAGATCGCCTCGACCGGGCACACCGGCTCACAGGCGCCGCAGTCCACGCACTCGTCGGGGTGGATGTAGAGCATCCGGCCACCCTCGTAGATGCAGTCGACCGGACATTCCTCGATGCACGCCTTGTCCTTGAGGTCGACGCAAGGCTCTGCAATCACGTACGTCACGGGTCGTCCTCCAACTACGCCTGTAGAAACTTCTGTGGCAGGTTATCCCGCGGGTCGTGGCTCCGGCATTGGAAGGTAAGCCTCAGTGACAGGCTCAGCGAACACCCCGGGCACGGACCTCGACGCCGTCCTCGGTGTCCGGGTCGCGCTTCGGCACCGGATCGGCGAGCGGGACGGCCGGCCGCTGTTCACCGACGCCGTCGGAACCCTGTCCGACGGCGGTGCCGGAACGGTCGTCGTCCAGACCCGCAAGGGCGCGGTCCGGGTGGCGCGCGAGGCCGTGGTCGCGGTCCGCGCCGTCCCGCCGGCGCCCCCGCGCCGGGCCTCCTGGAGTGCGGTGTCCCGGCTGGAGTCGCTGTGTGCGGACGCCTGGCCCGCCCTGGTGGACGAGCCTTTGGGAGCCTGGCGGCTGCGCGCCGCGGACGGTTTCACGGGCCGCGCGAACTCGTGCCTCGCCATCGGAGATCCCGGCCTGCCGATCCCGGCCGCACTCGCCGCCGTCGAGGAGTTCGCCGCGGCGCACGAGGGGGTCCCGGCGCGGCTGCAGACGCCGGTCGGCTCCCGGTGGTCGACGGCCGCGCAGCACGCGGGCTGGGTCCTCGACGACGGCCACGAGGCCGGTTCCGAGGTCGCCGTGCTGGTGGCGGATCTCACTCTTCTGACCGGTTCCGACGGGCGTGTCCCCGTCTCGCTGACGGCCCGGGCGACGTCCACATGGTGGGAGTTCGGCGTGGGCGCGGAGCCGACCCGGGCGCAGCGGCACGTCCTCGACCCCGGCCCGGCCGGGCCCCCCACGGTCTTCGGGCTGGCGACCGTCTTCGCCGGCCAGGAGCCGCTCGGGGCGGTGCGGGGCGCGCTCGTCGAGGACCACCTGCACCTGTCCCGGCTGGACATCTCACCCGCCGCCCGGCGCTCCGGCGTCGGGACGGCCCTCACCGCCGCCGTGGCCCGCTGGGGACTGGCGCGGGGTGCGCGGTGGGCCGTCCTGCAGGTGGCGCTGGACAACACCGGCGCACGGAGGTTCTACGAGCGGCTGGGCTGCACCGAGCACCACCGCTACCACTACCTCGTCCCCGCGCCCCTCACGCGGCGAGATGCTTCTCCGCCGCCCGGGCCGCACGCTTGAGGCCGGACCACTCCCCGAAGTACTTGCCCACCACCCCGACGACGGGCAGCATCCCGAACGCCTCGTGGTAGAAGCGCCCGTGCGGGCGTTTGTCCAGCTCGTCCTCGACCGAGTAGAGCGCCCGGCCGAGCCGCCAGACCGCGGAGCCGACCTTGGCCGGCGTCGGCTTCGCGCCCTTCCCGCCGAGGTCCCCGGTGAGCTCGGCCGCCCTGCGGTCCGCCGCCGCGTCCTCGGCGGCGTCGAGGGACCCGGTGAGGGCGAGCTCGCGGCCGAACAGGACGGCGGCGAGCAGTTCGATGATCCGGTCCTCGTGGTCCCGGGCGTGGATGCCGTGCTCCCCCGCGATCGCGACGAGCAGCAGCCCCTGGCCGGCGGCGCCGACCGCGGCGGACACGGGCAGCGTCCTGGCCAGCGCACCGCCGAGCCCGGGGATCGCGGCGACCAGCGTGGTGAACCGGCCGACCCGGTAGATCCACCAGTGCGAGCGCGCCTTGACCTCCATCGCGGCCCAGGCGGATGTCCCCGGCACCTCGACGGACGCGAGGGCGTCCAGGACCTTGTCCTTCAACGAGCGCTCGGCATCCTCCGCCGCCGCCCCCTGCACCCGCCCGCGCAGGCCGAAGGGATCGGTCTCGCGCAGGCCCGCGAGCAGCGGGCGGGTGGCGCGGACGAAGGGCCGGAGCACCCCGACGACGGCCTGGTCGGGGATGGGGCCGTGCTCACGTCCGGGCACTCGCGGTCTCCGTCCCCGTGCTGTCCGCGGCCGCCCTGTCCGCGGCGTACGACTCGTCCAGCACCCGGCGCAGCGTCAGCAGGCCCGCGAGGAGGGCCGCGACGATCAGCACGAGGGACTGCCACGTCTCCGGCAGCATCACGTCCCCGCCCGGCCCGCCGAGCCCCAGCACCCCGACGACCACGAGCCAGACCAGCAGCGGCGAGCCCGCCACCAGCGGCGTCGCGCCGACCGTCGCGGCCCCGCGGATCATCGCCGGCATGGTGCCCAGGATCAGCAGCGTGCCCAGCGGCACGGGGACCGTCCCGACGTAGGTGGGCTGGTAGAGCAGCTCGGCGACGGCCAGCAGGGCGGACGCGACGAGCACCCCGATCAACGTCAGCGCCTTCATCGCGGGCACCTCACGGCTCGAGCCCCGCGAACAGGTCGTCCTCCGGCGCCGGGCCCGCACCGTACGCGAGCACGTACTCCTCGACGTCCAGGAAGGGCTGGGCGACCTCGTTGCTCATCGCCAGCGCGACCGGCCCGGAGTCGCTCTCCCACACCGAGATCTGCGTCTCGTGCGCCCGCATGGCCGCGATCCGCGCCTCCCGATGCGCGGACACGTCCAGCCGGGTGGTGATCTCGGCGTCCGCGACGCCGGGCAGCTCGTCGTCCTCGGGCGGGACGAACGGCATGCCCGGCAGCCCGACGATCCCGGCGAGGCCCTTGTCCAGGGTGGCCCGCCCGACGACGGCGTGGAACAGCCGCGCGACGACGTCCCGGCGCGCCTCGACCGCCGCCGTGACCAGCAGGTGGGCGCGCACGTGGTCCGGATGCCCGTAGCCGCCGTCGTGGGCGTAGGAGACGACCACCTGGGGCCGGACCTCGTCCAGGATCTCCAGCAGCCGCGCCAGCTGCTCGTCGTAGGCCGCCGGTGCGGCGAAGGCACGCGGGTGCAGCTCCGGCGGCGTGGCCGCCCAGACACCGCCGTGCCCGGCCAGCACCATCCCGCTGTCCCGCCAGTACGCGGCGCCGCCGAGGTAGCGGTGGTCCGGGCCGCCGAGCGCGGCCAGGGCGCCCGCCAGCTCGTGGACGCGGTAGCCGCCGAGCTGGTCCGCCCGGTCCGGGGCCAGCTCGCGCAGGTCGGGCGGGATGACCTCGCCCTCCTCGCCGAGGGTGCAGGTCACCACGGTCACCGACGTGTCCGGTTCTGCGGTGTAGCGGGCGATGGCCCCGCCGGTGGTCAGCGTCTCGTCGTCGGGATGTGCGTGCACCAGCAGCAGCCGACGCCCAGCTGTGCGTGGGAACGTCACGCGTCCAGCCTACGGGCGTCCTAGAGCAGCTCGCGTCGGGCCGCGTAGTGGCACGCCACCGGATGCCCCTGATCGCGCGACGTCAGCGTGGGCTCGTCGTCGACGCAGCGGGACTGCTGCGCGGTGTCGAGCTCGTGGGCGAACTTCGGGCACCGCGTCCGGAACCGGCAGCCCGACGGCGGGTTGGCCGGGCTGGGCAGGTCCCCGACCACGGTGATCCGCTCGCGGGCCCGCTCCTTGCGCGGGTCCGGCAACGGGATCGCCGAGATCAGCGCCTGGGTGTACGGGTGCGCGGGCCCGGTGAAGAGCTGCTCGGCCGTCCCCGTCTCCACGATCTTCCCGAGGTACATCACGGCGATCCGGTCCGCGATGTGCCGCACCACGGACAGGTCGTGGCTGACGAACAGGTAGGACAGGCCGAGCTCGGTCTGCAGCTCGTCGAGCAGGTTGAGCACGCCCGCCTGGATGGAGACGTCCAGCGCCGAGACCGGCTCGTCGAGCACCAGGAGCTTCGGGCGCAGCGCCAGCGCGCGGGCGATGCCGATGCGCTGGCGCTGCCCACCGGAGAACTCGTGCGCGTACCGGTTGCCGTGCTCGGGCTTGAGCCCGACGGTCTTCATCAGGTCCCGGACCTGCTGGCGGCCGCCGTCGTCGTAGAGGCCGTGGATCCGCAGCGGCTCCGCGATGAGCTCGCTGACGGGCAGCCGGGGGTCCAGTGACGCGTACGGGTCCTGGAAGACGATCTGCATCTGCCGGCGCAGACTGCGCATCGCCTTGCGCGGCAACGACATCAGGTCCGTCCCCTGGAAGGTGACGTCGCCGGACGTGGCGGGCAGCAGGTTGAGCACCACCCGCGCGGTGGTCGACTTGCCGCAGCCGGACTCGCCCACCAGCCCGAGCGTCTCCCCCTCGGCGAGGTCGAAGGACACGCCGCAGACGGCATGCACCTCGCCGACGGTCCGGCGGACCAGGCCGCCGGAGCGGATGGGGAAGTGCTTGACGACGTTGCGGACGGACAGCAGCGTGTCCGTCCGGACCGGGCCCAGCCCCTCGGTTCGGGTCTCGACGGTCACTTCTCCCCCTCGCTCGCCAGCTTGGCGAGTGTGTCTGCGTCCGCCACCCGGGCGTCGAACACCTCGTCCGCGACGACCCCGACCAGGCTCTCGGCGTGGTGACAGGCCGCCAGGTGCTCCGGGCCGGTCGTCTCCCGCAGCTCCGGTTCGGTCTCCCGGCAGAGGTCCGTGGCCTTCGGGCAGCGCGGCTCGAACGGGCAGCCCGGCGGCATGTTGACCACCGACGGCGGCGAGCCCGGGATCGGCGTGAGCCGCTCCGTGGGCCGGTCCATCCGCGGCAGGCTGCCGAGCAGGCCCAGCGTGTAGGGCATCCGCGGGGTGTAGAACACGTCCTCCGCGGTGCCGGACTCGACGAGCTTGCCCGCGTACATGACCATCACCCGGTCCGCCTGGCCGGCGATGACGCCCAGGTCGTGGGTGATCAGCACCATCGCGGCACCGGTGGCGTCCTGCGCGACCTGCAGCGCCTCCATGATCTGCGCCTGGACCGTCACGTCGAGCGCCGTCGTCGGCTCGTCCGCGATGATCACGTCCGGGTCGTTGGCCATCGCGATCGCGATGACGACCCGCTGGCGCATGCCGCCGGACAGCTCGTGCGGGAACGAGGAGATCCGCTCCCTGGCGTTCGGGATGCGGACCGTCTCGAGCAGCTCGACGGCCCGTTCGAGGGCCTTCTCCTTGCTCACGTCGTGATGGGCCCGCACGGCCTCGGCGATCTGCGCCCCGATCGTGTAGACGGGGTTCAGCGAGGTCATCGGGTCCTGGAAGATCATCGCGACGCGGGCGCCGCGGATGCCGTTCAGGGCGTTCTCGGACAGGCTCAGCAGGTCCCGGCCGTCGAAGAGGACCTGTCCGGTGACCGTCGCGGTGGTCGGGAGCAGACCCATGATCGCCATCGAGGTCACGGACTTGCCCGATCCGGACTCCCCGACGATCCCGAGCACCTCGCCCCGGCGCAGCACGTAGTCCACCCCGCGCACGGCCCGTACCGGGCCGTCCCCGCTGGGGAAGCTGACGCTGAGGTCCCGGACCTCGAGGACGACGTCCCCGGCCCGGCCTCGCCGGGTCCCGGCGGCGTCGCCCGAGCCCGGGGACAGGTCGATCTCTTCGTGGTGGACGGATCCGGAGGAGGTCACTGGCGCACCTTCGTCTGCTGCGGGTCGAACGCGTCACGCAGGCCGTCGCCGATGAAGTTGATGGTGAGCGCGATGATGATGATGAACAGGCCGGGGAAGTAGAACAGCCACGGCCGCGTGGTCAACGCCGTCTGCGCCTCGCTGACCAGCAGGCCGAGCGAGGTGTCCGGTGCCTGGACGCCGAAGCCCAGGAAGGACAGCGACGTCTCCAGCAGGATCGCCAGCGCCACCAGGATCGTCAGGTTGACCAGGATGGAGCCCAGCGCGTTGGGCACGAGGTGGCGCAGGATGATCCGGGTGTCCGTGGCGCCGAGCGCCTTGGCCGCCTCCACGAACTCCTTCTCCCGCAACGAGAGCACCACGCCGCGGGCGACCCGGGAGACGTAGGCCCAGTACAGGCCCGCGATCACCGCCGCGATCAGGTACCAGGTGCCGCCGAAGTTGTGCGCCAGCATCGCCGCGACGGCGATCAGCGGCAGCGTCAGCACGAGGTCCGTGATCCGCATCATCAGCGAGTCGACCCAGCCGCCGAAGTAGCCGGCGACCGAGCCCCAGAGCGTGCCGACGAGCGTCGCCAGGATCGCGACCGAGACCGACACCTGCAACGAGATGCGGGTGCCGCGCAGGACCTGCGCGAACTCGTCCTTGCCCACCGCGTCCGTGCCGAAGGGGTGGTCCCAGGACGGCGGCTGGGAGTTGTCCGGGGTGATCTCCCCCGCGCCGTACTTCCACAGCATCCCACCGACGTAGGCCAGCAGGATCACGGCGATGAGGACACCGAGGCTGATCACGGCCGCGCGGTGCTGGAGGAAGCGACGGAGGACGAGCTGGGTCTGGCTCCGCTCGGCGACGGTGAACTCGCGGTCCACGCCGCTGGTGACGGGCGTTCCGGGCTCGCGGGTCTCCGGCGAGGTCACAGTGTGCTCAGGCATGACGGATCCTGGGGTCGAGGACGCCGTAGAGCAGATCGGCGATCAGGTTGAACGCGATCACGACGACGGCGGAGACGAGCAGCCACGAGGAGGTGGCGTAGGTGTCGTTGCTGCGGACGGCGTTGAGGAAGAAGTCCCCCAACCCCTTCCACTGGAAGACGAACTCGGTGACCACCGCGCCGCCGATGATCGAGGCGATGTCCAGCGCGGTGACCGTGGTCAGCGGGATGAGCGCGGTCCGCAGCGCGTGCTTGACCATCACGGTCCGCCGCGACAGCCCCTTGGACCGGGCCAGCCGCACGTAGTCGCTGTTGAGCACCTCGAGCATGGACGCCCTGGTGAAGCGGCTCCAGGACGCGTAGGAGATCAGCGCCAGCGCGATCGTCGGCAGGATCATGTGCCCGAGGATGTCTGCGAGGTTCGCGCCGAAACCCGTCGGCGGGGGTACCGATGCCGAGCCGATCGTGTAGATGGCCGGGTACCCGACGGCGCCGTTGACGGCGATGCCGCCCTGCTTGAGCAGGATCGCCAGCCAGAACGACGGCATCGCGAGGAACAGGAAGCCGAGGAACGTCGCGATGTAGTCCGTCTTGCTGTACTGCTTCACCGCCGTCAGCACGCCGACCACGATCGCGAGGACCAACGCGATCACCATGGCGAGCGCGATCAGCCGGATCGTGACGAGGAACCGCGGGCCGAGCTCGGCGCCGATGTCCATCGTGGACGTGACCGACGGGCCGAAGTCCCCGTGCAGGATCAGCCCCCCGAGCCAGGAGAAGTAGCGCGGGATCAGCGGCTGGTCGAGGTGCAACCGCACCGTCTCGGCGGCGATGACGTTGGGAGGTGCCGGAGGGTTCTTCTCCAGCAGCGGCGCCAAGGGGTTCGCGGACGCGGCGCCGAGGGCGAACACGATGAACGACGCGACCAGCAGGACCGGGATCGAGACCAGGACCCTGCGCAGGGCGAAGGCGAGCATGGTCGAGCTTCTTCCGACTCGTGAGGGGAACGCGGCAGGTCAACCGCGCGCAGGCGTGCGCCCCGGGAAGGCTCGTGACCTTCCCGGGGCGAACGACGGCATCAGCTACCGCTGCGGATCCCCCACTCGGCCGTGTTGTAGGTCGGCCCGTCGAGCGAGGCGTTGTTGCGGATGTTGCCGATCGTGTTCTGCGTCGCCACCAGGGTGGGCTTCTGGTAGAGCGGCAGGACGTAGGCGTCGTCGGACATGATCTTGTCCGCCTGGTTCAGCTGCTGCGTCGCCGCGGCCCGGTCGCTGGACGACGCGGCGTCGTTGATCAGCTGATCGACCTGCGGGTTGACGTACTTGCCGTAGTTGCTCGCCGAGGTCGACAGCCACAGCTGCTGGGCGCCGCCGAAGGGGAACGGCGACATGATCCAGCCGAAGACGATGACGTCGTAGTCACCGCTGCCCAGCGTGGTCCCGAGGCTGTCCGTGGTCGACACCTCGACGGTGACGCCCAGCTGCTTCGCGTACCCGGCGAACAGCTCGCACTCGTTCTGCCGCACGGCGTTGCCGGTCGTGTACTTGATCCGCAGCGGCGGCACGGCCTGGCCGTTCGGGGCGACCAGCGCGGTCCCGACGCCGGTGTAGCCGGCCGTGGTCAGGATCTGCTTGGCCTTCTCGATGTCACCGGTGCCCTGCCCGGTCGAGGCGATGTTGTCCTGGTACCCCTCCTGCTCCGGGACGAACATGTGGTTGTCCAGCGGCTTGATGTCCGGGTTGAACTGCCCCACCGTCTTGGCGATGACGTCCTGCCGGTTCACGGCGGTGAACAGCGCCTGCCGCAGCGCCTTGTCCTTCAGGAACGGGTTGACCAGGTTGAAGTCGTAGTGCTCCCAGGACAGTCCCTGGGCCTGGTTCTGCGAGACGTTCGGGATGCTCGCGAGCTGCTGGACGATGTCCACCTGCGGCTGCGGGAACAGGACCTGCACCTCGTTGTTCTGCAGGGCGATCGGCTCCTGTGTCGCGTCGGTGATGACGCGGACGACGAGGCGGTCGAGCTTCGGCTTGGTCGCGCCGTACCACTTCGGGTTCGGGACCAGCGTCAGCGCGACGTTGTCCTGCCAGTTCTCGACCTTGAACGGGCCGGCGGTGTAGTTCGGCACCGTCTTGCTGAAGTAGTCGAACCCGGCCTTCAGCCCGGCGGGGGTGGAGAGGTCGCCCTGCTGCGCGGCGATGTGCGCGGGATAGAGCGGCGCCGCCGAGCCGAAGAAGCTCTGCCAGTCCGTGTAGGGCTTGCTGAGCGTCAGCGTGACGGTCTTGCCACCGTCGGAGCCCACGACGTTCGCGATCTGGTCGAAGCCGCCGTTGCCCGCCGTCTCACAGTCCGGGCAGTAGGCCGGGGCCTGGGTCTTCCAGTTGAAGATGAAGTCGTCCGCGCTGACGGGCGTCCCGTCGTCCCACGTCGCCGCCTGCTTGATCTTGTAGGTGACCGTGGTGGGGTTCGTCAGCTCGGCGGAGTCCATGACGTCGGTGTTCAACGTCGACTTCAGGTCGGGCGCGGTGTAGAAGACGTAGGGCATCAGGGGCTTCATCGCGTACGCGGTCCAGTCCGTGTTGCCCTCGGACGAGATGACGTTCCAGTTGTCGATGTTCTTCTCGGACGCGATCGTGACCTGCCCGCCCTGCTGCAACTGGTCCGCCGCGACGGAGTTGCAGGTGTTGGGGTCGGTCTTGCAGTCCCCGTAGACACCGCCCCCGCTCGCTGTGGTGCCACCACCGCCACCACAGGCCGCCACGACCAGAGCCGTAACCGCCGCCAGCCCGGCGGCCGCGACCGCCCTCTTGCTTCTCATCGATGTCCTCTGTCTCTCGCGCCTGCCGGACCCGGGTCCGGGTCCGCTGTTCGGGTCGGCCGGCGCCTCGTCATGTTCGGAGCGGGCGCACCGCCCCGAGCAACTTAGGAACCGCACAGGTTTCCCGCCAGGTTCGTAACCAAAGGGTGACCAGCCGAGAAACCGCAGATACGAGCTTATTACCCAACGGTAACGTCCAGGATATGGGACAACTCCGTTGCGCCGTTCAGCGCAGTGGTGCAGCCCACCGCTGTGCTCCGGTCAGCGGGCCGGTGGTCAGCGGGCCGGGGCCGATCCCGCCCGTCGCGGCGTCGCCCGTCGCGGTGCTCACGACGAGGCTCACGGGTTGGAACAACGGCAGCGCGGGCAGCTGTGCCCACAGCACGCGCTCGGTGGTGGCCAGCTGCTCCGGGTCGGGGATCGCCTCGGTCGCGAGACCGTCCAGGACCGGCTGCAGCGCCGCGGAGCAGAAGTCCGCGGGGCTGCGCGGCGGGTTCGGGACGGTCGGGGTGGGGGTCCCGCAGCCGTAGTCCGAGGCGAGCTGGGCGCCCAGGTCGTCACCGACCGCGCGGGGCCGCACGATCAGGTCCGGGGACACCGCGGCGTCCGGGGCCGGGGCCCCGGAGGACCGGGTGGTGGTCGGCGGCACGGTGGTCGTCGGCCCCGTCGTCGGCCCCGTCGTCGGGGCCGGGGCCGTCGCGGTCGCGGCAGGCGGCGAGGCGGCGGTGGTGCCCGGTGCGGCACCCGAGGACGGGGCGCTGCTCGTCGTGGGCGGCAGGGCGGCCGGCACCGTCGCCGCCGAGAACAGGTCCGCCGAGGGCGGGGCGATCACGTCGACCGTGATTCCCGCGGCCCGCAGCTGCTGCGCGACGAGCTGGGCGACCGCCACGTCCGACGGCCGCTCGGCGCCGGCCCCGATCACCAGCCGCAGCGGGCTGCCGCCGAGGGACCACCGGCCGCTCGCGTCCCGCGTGTAGCCGGCCTCGGTGAGCAGCTGCTGCGCCGCGGCCGGGTCCGGGCGGGCCGGGGCACCCGCAGGGGCGGTGGAGGCGTAGCCGGGCTGGGAGGGGGCGAGGCCGAACGCGTCCGCGGGGAGCGCGTCCGGCGCGACGGCGGTCCGGACGGCCTCCCGGTCCACGATCGCGCCGACGGCCTGCCGCACCCGGGTGTCCGCGAGCGCGCCGCCGTCGGAGCGGAGCCCCAGCTCGGTGACGGTGGGCCGCGGCACGGGCTGGGTGCGCACCGCCGTCCCCAGGGACGCCAGCGCGGTCCGCACCGCCGCGTCCGACGTCGGGATCGCGACCTGGACGTCCCCGGTCCGCAGGCCCTCGGCGAGCGTCGGCGGGTCGAGCCGGCGCAGCACGATCTGGTCCAGCGTGGCGGGGGTGTCCCAGTAGAGGTCGTTGCGCGCGAGGACCACCTCGCCGCGGGAACGGTCGACCGTGACGACCCGGAACGGCCCGCCGGACGCCGGCAGGCCACCCGCCAGCGCACCGGTCCAGGAGCCCGGGGCGTCCTTGAGGATGTGCGCCGGGAGCAGGCCCGAGAAGAGGTGCGACCAGTTCGGGTACGGCTCGGAGAAGACGACGTCGACCGCCTTGCCGCCGGCCCGCGAGCGCACGTCGGTGATCAGCTTGTAGCCCGCCGCGTCGGCGGTGCCCGGCTGGGAGCGCATCTGCTCCCACAGGTAGACGAAGTCCTCCGCCGCGATCGGCGAGTTCGACGACCAGGACGCCTGGACGTTGAGCTCGTAGCTGACGGTGAACGGGCTCGTGGAGGTGACCTCGGCGCTCGTCGCGATCGTGCGGTCGAGCTGCAGTTCCCCGTTCGCGTCCGGCCGGAACACCGAGGGCAGGACCAGGGTGGACAGCGCGGTCGTGACGGGCGAGCGATCCGCGCGCAGGTGCGGGTTGAACCCGGAGCCGAGATCGTCGACCCCCACCACCACCTGGGTCGGCGTCGGGGCCGGCGGCGGCGCGGGGGCCGGCGCGGGCGCGGGCGCCTCGATGGGCGCGTTCGTGCAGGCGGCCAGGAACCCGAGCAGCACCGCGACGAGCACGGTGAGCACCGATCGCTGGGTCCGCACGCCCGTCCTCCCGCCCGGGCGGACCGGACGGCCCGCCGGAGCCATCGTCCCAACCGGTGACCGACGACGTCCGGGCGGGGCCGATCGACTCGCGATCGACCCCGCCCGGACGGCGGTGCGGTGGTGCGGTGGGGTGCTGCGGTGGATCAGGCCTTGCCTGCGTTCGCGGCCTTCGTACGGGCGCGCTGGCGGCCGCGCAGGTGCGAGTCCAGCTCGACCTTGCGGATCCGGACGTTCTCCGGGGTGACCTCGACGCACTCGTCGTTGGCACAGAACTCGAGCGCCTGCTCGAGGTTCAGGACCGTCGGCGGGGTGAGCTTGACCAGCTCGTCGCTCGTCGACTTGCGCATGTTGGTCAGCTTCTTCTCGCGCACGATGTTGACCTCGAGGTCCTCGTTGCGCGTGTACTCGCCGATCACCATGCCGTCGTAGACCGCGGTGCCCGGGCCCACGAACAGGACGCCGCGGTCGCTGAGCGCGTCGACCGCGTAGCCCGTGACGGGACCGGAGCGGTCCGCGATCAGGGAGCCGCGGAGCCGGTTGTTGATCTCACCGACCCAGGGGCTGTACCCGTCGAAGACGTGGCTCATGATGCCGGCGCCGCGGGTGAGCGTCAGGAACTCGGTGCGGAAGCCGATCAGGCCGCGTGACGGGACGCGGAAGTCCAGCCGGACCCGGGTGTCCCCGTGGACCATCTGGGACATCTCGCCCTTGCGGGCGGCCAGCAGCTGGGTGACGGCGCCGAGGCTCTCCGTCGGCACGTCGCAGGACATCTGCTCGAACGGCTCGTGCAGCTTGCCGTCGATGATGCGGGTGACGACCTCGGGCTTGCCGACGGTCATCTCGAAGCCCTCGCGGCGCATGGTCTCGACCAGGATCGCCAGGGCGAGCTCGCCACGGCCCTGGACCTCCCAGGTGTCCGGGCGCTCGGTGGGCAGCACCCGCAGGCTCACGTTGCCGACCAGCTCGGACTCGAGCCGGCTCTTCACCTGGCGCGCGGTGAGCTTGCTGCCCGGGTGCGGGTCCCGGCCGACGAGCGGCGAGGTGTTGATGCCGATCGTCACCGAGATGGCCGGCTCGTCCACGTGGATGCGGGGGAGCGCGACGGGGTTGTCCGGGTCCGCGAGGGTGTCCCCGATGGTCACGTCCGAGATGCCCGCGACGGCGACGATGTCCCCGGCGTACGCGGCGTCGGCCTGCACGCGGGTCAGGGCCTCGGTGCGCAGCAGCTCGGTGATCTTGACGCGGGTGACCTTGCCGCCCTCCTGCATCCACGCGACCTGCTGGCCGCGGCGGATGACGCCCGCGCGGATCCGGCAGAGCGCGATGCGGCCGAGGAAGTTCGTGGCGTCGAGGTTGGTGACGTGCGCCTGCAGCGGCGCCTCCGGGTCGTCCGCGGGCGGCGGCACGGTGTCCAGCAGCACGTCGAAGAGCGGCTGCAGACCCTCGGAGTCCGGCATCTCGCCGTCCGCCGGGCGGTTGCGGCTCGCGCGTCCGGCGCGGCCCGAGGCGTAGACGACCGGGAGGTCCAGCAGGTGTGCGGTCTGCTCCTCGTCGAGCTCGAGCTCGTCGGCCAGCTCGAGGAGCAGCTCGAGCGACTCGTCGACGACCTCGGCGATCCGGGCGTCGGAGCGGTCCGTCTTGTTGACGACCAGCATCACCGGCAGGCCGGCGGCGAGGGTCTTGCGCAGGACGAAGCGGGTCTGCGGGAGCGGGCCCTCGGAGGCGTCCACGAGCAGCACCACGCCGTCGACCATGGACAGGCCGCGCTCGACCTCGCCACCGAAGTCCGCGTGGCCGGGGGTGTCGATGACGTTGACCGTCACCCCGTGCCAGTTGACCGTGGTGTTCTTCGCGAGGATGGTGATGCCCTTTTCGCGCTCCAGGTCACCGGAGTCCATCACCCGGTCCACGAGCTCCGCGCGTTCACCGAACGCGCCCGAGGCGCGCAGCATGGCGTCGACGAGGGTGGTCTTTCCGTGGTCGACGTGCGCCACGATGGCGACGTTGCGCAGCTCGTGGCGCGCGTCGGGAAGCCCGCGATCGGCGGACTCCGGGGCGGCCTCGAGTGTGGATCCGGGTGTGCTCACAGTTCACGGTATCTCGCCCGAACCCTGGACCCCCTCGCGCGGTGAGCATAGGCTCGCCAAACGATGGCCAAGGTGAAGAGGAAGTGCTGCCGTTCGAAGCCGAAGCGGTGCAAGAGCTGCCCGGTCGTCGCGCTCCGGCTCTCGAAGATCGACACGAAGGATCTCGGCGGCAAGGCGCTCGCGCGCGCGATCAAGAACGCCCGCGTCTACTGAGGACCGCGGGCGCCCGCGTCGGGGGCCGTCCGGGCCTCCCGCATGCCCGCTGATCAGCGGTTGTGCGCGCCGGGCCGCCGTGAGCGCGGTGTCCCGCGCCGATGCGACGATCATGCCCGCCGGATGCATGGGCAGCCCCGACACCCGTGGGGTCCGCCGCGCGGATCGGCCGTGATCCTCGCCCGGGAACGTCGGGCCGCGGCGGCCGCGGCGGGATGTTCCGCACGGATGATCATGGCTTCCGGGATGACCTAGCTCACACAGTGATCCCGCCCGCTCTCGACCGATTCAGCCCGATCACGCGCCGGTGAGGGCCCGCCGCCCCCGGGCGAGGGCGTGCACGATCTCGGCGAGCACCGCCCGCGGCCGCCCGACGAGGTCGTGCCAGGTGAAGCGGAGCACCGTCCACCCGCCCCGGACGAGCACGGTCCGCCGCCACAGGTCCCGCTGCCGCCGGCCCTCATCGACGTGCCACGCCCACCCGTCGACCTCGATGGCGACGCGGTGCTCCGGGAACGCGACGTCCACCCCGAACCCGGCGACCGGGAAGTTCGGCCGCCATCCCGGGAGCCGGGCCTCGCGCAGCAGGTCCGCGAGCGCGCGTCCGGCCGCCGACGCCGCGCCGTCCGCGGCGGCGGCGAGCAGGGTGTGCATCGTCGACGAGCCGTGCCTACCGAGGTTGCGGCGGTAGGCCCCGAGCACCGCGGGGAACGTCGTGGAGACCTGCAGGGCGCGGTCGAGGAACGGGCCGCCGTCCGTCCCGAGCTCGACGGCGGCCTCCAGCACGGTCAGCGGCACCGCGGTGACCGGGACCCCGTGCCGGGACGTCAGGTCCTCCGCCGCGATCTCCCGCCGCCGTACGCCCACCCCCGGCCTGGGCCGGGGACAGCGGGACCGCGGGACGGTGACCTGCACCGTCGCCGGCAGCGCGGGCGAGATCCCGTGCCACCACGCCGCGGCGACGCCGGAGAGGACGGCGTCCGCGCCCGCCCACAGCACCGCCGCGCGGACCCGGACCTCGTCGGTGGTGCGGTGGGAACCGTCCAGGTAGACCTGGGGGTGCAGGGGCTTCCAGCGCCGGGCGGCCAGCCGCCGGTCGACGGCGTCCGGCGAGAGACCTGCGGCGAGGGCCTGCCGCCGGGTGATCACCCCGGCCTGGCGGCGGAGGTGGGCGTCGAGGACCGCGTGCGGTGGGACCGTCATGTCTGCGTTCGACGGGCCCGGCGCCCGTCCGGTTCCACCCCGTCCCGTGATCACCGGTTCGGCGCAGCCCACCGCGGTGGCCGCGGCGGGTGGCACCCGGACGGCTGCCCTAGTCGGGCTGCTCGCCCAGCAGCCGCTGCAGGTCCGCGACGGCGGCCCGGTCCGCCTCCACCCAGCCCAGCGTGGCCAGCTCCGCCGCGCCCACCCAGCGGATCTCGAGATGCTCCAGGGCCTGGGGCTCCGCGTCCCCGGGTACCTGGGCGGCGGACCACACCCGCAGCACCGCACCGGACACCATCAGGTCGGTGCCGAGCCGCTCCCCCGCGACGACGTCGCTCGCCAGCTCCTCACGGCACTCGCGGGCGACGGCGGCCGGCTCGGTCTCCCCCGGCTCGACGCCGCCGCCGGGCAGCTCCCAGCGGCCCGCCAGCTCCGGCGGGTACGACCGGCGCGCCGCGAGCACCGTCCGGTCCCGGACCAGGGCGGTGGCCACGACGACCCGTCCCCCGGCCAGGGCGGCCGCGCGCTCGGCGAAGGCGGCGGACCGGGCGTCGAGGACGTCGCGGATCAGCCGGCGGACCAGCACGGCGTCGGCGATCCGGCCGAGCGCGCCGAGCGGGGAGGTCCACGCGATCTCGTCGACGAGCCGGGTGCCACGGCCGTCCTCGGCGAGCGTCGTGGTGTGCGTGAGCGCGCGCGCCGGCCCGGCGACCAGCACGGACGTCATCCCGTCCGGGGAGATGCGCAGGATCCGCGTCCGGAACCCGAGCCGGACGCCCGGCACGATCCGGGCGACCAGGACCGCCTCGTCCCCGGGCACCAGCAGCCGGACCGAGGAGGTGAAGTCGTGCCCGGCCCGGGCGAGTGCCTCCCGCGCGGCCTCGGCGTCCCGGAGCAGGCCGGCCACGAGACGGCGCGGGGCGTCGACGACTGTCGTGCAGCGCAGGACCGGCATCGGTTGATCGTGTCAGGCCGGCCCGGACCCCGACCCGCACCCCGACTCGGTGACGGAAATACCGCGACTCGCGGGCCTGCCGCGGGGGCGGCTCCGGGACCCCCGCGAGTCGCGGTATTCCCGTCACCGAGTCGCGGGATCTCCGTCGTCGTGTGCGGGCCGCGCGGGTGCGGGCCAGCGGACCTCGAGGCGGGCGCCGCCCCAGGCGGACGCCCCCGCGGCGACCTCGCCGCCCCGGCCCGCCACCAGCGCCTCCACCAGGGCCAGACCCAGGCCCGCGTGGCCGCCGTCCGCCTCCGGGGCGAGACGGGTGAAGCGGTCGAAGACCCGGCGGCGGTCCTCGGCGGGGATGCCGGGGCCGTCGTCGGAGACCACGAGCCGGGTCCGCCGCCCCGCCGGGAGCACCTCGATCCGCACGAGCGTGCGGGCGTAGCGGCGGGCGTTGCCGATCAGGTTGTCCAGCACCAGGCCGATCTCCGCCGAACTCGCCGCGACCGCGACGGGCGTGGGCGCGACCAGCTCGAGCACCGGCCCCTCCGCACCCGCGCGGGACACGGCCAGCCGCGCGGCGGCCACCAGGTCCACCGGCTCCGCCGCGGGTCGCTGCCCGGCGTCCGCCCGCGCCAGGGCCAGCAGGTCCGAGAGCAGCGCGGAGAGCCGCTGCGCCTCCCGCGCGACGTCCCGCAGCGTCTCCTCGGCCAGCTCGGGGTCGGGATGGGCGACGGCGACCTCCGCCTGCGCGCGGATCGCCGCGACCGGGGACCGCAGCTCGTGGGCCGCATCGCCGGTGAAGCGCTCGAGCCGGGTGACGGCGTCGTCCCGGCGGGCCAGCAGCGAGTTCAGCTCCTCGGCCAGGGACCGCAGCTCGTCCCGCGCGACGGGCACCGGCAGCCGTTCCCCCGGCGGGAGGGCGGCGGCCGCGGAGCGCATCCGGTCCACGGGGCGCAGCGCGAACCGGGTCGCGGTCCACGCCGCGAGCGCGACGATCACCGCCACCACCAGCGCCGCGACCACGAACCCGACGGCCGCCCTGGCCAGCAGGGTCGCCCCGCCCACGAGGTCCCCGGAGGCCAGGACCAGCTTCGTCGTGCCGTCCGGGAGCACCGCGGAGACGGCCAGCCAGCGGGCGGAGTCCGGTCCGCGGAACACCGACTGCGCCTTCCCCGCCGCCAGCTCCCGGATCTCAGACGGCCGCAACGGCAGCGGGCCGCGCCCGTCGACGGGGTTCCCGGCCACGTCCGTGATCCGCACGGACGGCGCGATGCCCGGAGCGCTCGCCGTCTCCCCGCTGCTGAGTCGGGTGGCGACGGTCTGGGCCTGGGTCCGGAGCTCGGCGTCCGCCGCACCGAGGAGGGTCGTGTAGAGCAGGCCGACGCCGAGCCGGCTCAACGCCAACAGCGCGACGACGGCCACCACGCCGACCACCAGGGTGATCCGGACCCGCAGCGAGCGCCGCCGCCACCAGGCCCGCAACCGGACCCCTCGCCGGGCCGCGGCCCGCCTGCTCACCCCGTGCCGACCAGGTACCCGTGCCCGCGGACCGTGCGCAGCAGGTGTCCGGCGCCGGCCGCGTCGAGCTTGCGGCGCAGGTATCCCACGTACACCTCGACGACGTTGCGGCTCGCCGCCTGCTCGTCCCCCCAGACCAGGC
>JAOZVV010000186.1 GCA_025869365.1 Pseudonocardia sp. | reverse complement strand
GCACCATCGGGACGGGCGCCGGCCCGGAAGCTGGGCGGACCGCCCCCCGAGCGGGGGATGATCTGCGTCCGCGGTACATCCCGGCCGTATCCGGCCGGGATGTACCGCAGGCCGCGATCATCACCGGTCGGCGACCACCGGAACCCGGGTGGTGCGTCGGTGTGCGCAGAGCAAAGGTCCCGCGCCAGGGGGTGGGCGACACCAGGAGACATCCGGACGGCGCCGGTCCGTCCGGCGCCTTGCGGAGTCCGGGGGCGTCGGTCACGATCGCGAGGTGATCGTGGACCCCCGGCTCGTGGCGCGCCTGCACGTGGACCTGTGCCGGACCAGGTCGGCGGTCTGTCGGTAGCACCGACGGACCCCTGACCGAATCACCGCGACCCCTGCGCAAGGAGCCACCGAATGTCCCCGCTCTCTGCCGTGCCCGCCGGACCGCTCACCCTCGAGGTGCTCGGCCCGCGCTTCGGCACGCTCGTCCACGATCTGGACCTCGCCACCGCGGACGACGTCCAGGTCTCGGCCGTCCGCGCCGCGCTCACCGAGTACAAGGTCCTGTTCTTCCGCAACCAGGGGCTGAACCCGGACCAGCAGATCCGCCTCGGCAACCGGATGGGGGACCTGACGGCGTCGCATCCCGTCGTGCCGGGGATCGACGAGGCCCACAGCGAGATCTACGCCCTGGACAGCGCGGACGACGGCTACGCGGACGTCTGGCACACGGACGTCACCTTCGTGAAGCGCCCGCCCCTGGGCTCGATCCTGCGCGCGGTCATCCTTCCGCCGACCGGCGGGGACACCAGCTGGGCGGATCTGGAGCTCGCCTACGCCTCGCTCTCCCCGGCGGTGCAGCGGCTGGCGGACGAGCTCACCGCGGTGCACGACGGCTCCAAGGACTTCGGCTACTACCTCGCCCAGCGCCGCCAGGGCCGCGGTAGCGACTGGGAGGGCGAGACCTTCACCGCGCTGGAGGAGGTGCAGCACCCCGTCGTACGCGTGCACCCGGAGACCGGCCGCCGGTCCCTGTTCGTGAACCCGGGCTTCACCACCCGCATAGCCGGGGTGTCGGACGCGGAGAGCCGCCACCTGCTCGACCTGTTCTTCGCCCACCTCACCAAGCCCGAGCACCTGGTGCGGCACCGCTGGGCGGAGGGGGACGTGGCGATGTGGGACAACCGGGCCACCGCCCACTACGCCAACCGGGACTACGGAGACGCCCGGCGCGTCATGCACCGTGTGACGTTGCGCGGGGACGCCCCGGTCGGTGTGGAAGCACCGGATCGGCAGGTAGCGTCCGCCGGGTGACCTGGGGGACCTATAGCACGTACCTGATCATCGCGATCCTGCTGGTGGTGGCGCCCGGGCCGGACACGCTCGTCCTGCTGCGCAACGGCCTCGCCGGCGGCCGGCGCGGCGGCCTGATCGCCGGTGCCGGAATCCTCGTGGGCAACCTCCTGCAGGGCTCCGCCGCCGCTCTCGGGCTCGGCGTGCTGATCGCCCGCTCGCAGGTGCTGTTCGAGATCCTGCGCTGGGCGGGCGTCGCCTACCTCGCGGTGCTCGCCGTGCAGGCGCTCCGCGGCGCCGTCCGCGGGGACTACTCCGCGATGGAGGGCGTCGCGCAGCGCCGCGGGGCGGGGTTCCGCCGCTTCCGCGAGGGCTTCCTCTCCAACGTCACCAACCCGAAGGTGCTGGTCATGTACCTCTCGGTGCTGCCGCAGTTCCTCACCCCTGGCGTCACCACGACCCTCGACGCGCTGCTGCTCGCCTACACCGTGGGGCTGCTCGGCGCGGTGTGGCTGGGCCTGCTGCTGCTCGTCGTGCACCGGGTACGGGAGTGGCTGGGCCGCCGCCGGGTGCTCCGCACCGTCGACGCCGTCACCGGCACCGCGCTCCTGGGCTTCGGCGTCGCTCTCGCGGTGGAGTGACGCCCCGGTTCTGGCAGGAAAGCCACATTCACGCAATGTCCTGGCGTGAAGGTGGCTTTCCTGCAACGGCGGGTGGGGTCTCGGTCCCGTGCGCGAACGACGCCGCCTCGGCGCCCCGCTGGGGCTGGGACTGCCTCCCGAGCTGGCCGAGGGCACGGGTCAGGTCGTCCAGGAGCAGGCCCGCGAGGTCGTGGCTGAACCCGTTGCGGACGACGATCCGCAGCGCGGCCAGGTCCTCGCGGTGCGCCGGGAAGGTGTACGCAGGCACCAGCCAGCCGGCCTCCCGCAGCGCGGCGGACACGTCGAACACCGAGAACGGCTGGCCCTCGGTCACGGTGAACGCGAACACCGGCAGCTCGGAGCCGTCGGTGAGCAGCCGGAACGGGCCGAGCGCGGCGATGCTCGCGGCCAGGGACGTCGCGACCTCCCGGCACGTCTGCTGCACCCGCCGGAACCCCTCGGTCCCGAGCCTCAGGAACTGGTAGTACTGCGCGATCACCTGGCCGCCGGGGCGGGAGAAGTTCAGCGCGAACGTCGGCATCTCCCCGCCCAGGTAGTTGACCCGGAACACCAGGTCCTCGGGCAGCGCGGCCTCGTCGCGCCAGAGCGCCCACCCCACGCCCGGGTAGACCAGCCCGAACTTGTGCCCGGAGGTGTTGATCGACGCGACCCGCGGCAGCCGGAAGTCCCACTCCAGGTCCGGGTCGCAGAACGGCGCGATCATCGCCCCGGACGCGCCGTCGACGTGTACGGGGATGTCGAGGCCGGTGCGTTCCTGCAGGTCGTCGAGCGCCGCGCAGACCTCCGCGACGGGCTCGTAGCTCCCGTCGAACGTGGACCCGAGGATCGCGACGACGCCGATGGTGTTCTCGTCGCACAGCGCGACGGCCTCGGCGGCGCCCAGGTGCAGCCGCTCGCCCTCCATCGGCACCAGCCGCGGCTCGACGTCGAAGTAGTTGGCGAACTTGTCCCAACAGATCTGGACGTTGATCGCCATGACGATGTTCGGCCGGTCCGCGGGCTTGCCCTCGGCGCGGCGGCGGTGCTGCCAGCGTCGCTTGAGCGCGAGCCCGCCGAGCATGCAGGCCTCGCTGGAGCCCGTCGTCGAGCACCCGATCGCGGTGGACGGGTCCGGGGCGTGCCAGAGGTCCGCGAGCATCCGGATGCACCGCTGCTCCAGGTCCGCGGTCCGCGGGTACTCGTCCTTGTCGATCATGTTCTTGTCGAACGACTCCGCCATCAGCCGATTGACATGCGGCTCCCCCCACGTCGTGACGAACGTGGCGAGGTTGAGTCGCGCGTTGCCGTCGAGCATCAGCTCGTCGTGCACGATCTGGTAGGCGATGTCGCTTCCGAGGCCCGCGTCCGGCAGCCGGAAACGAGGCACACTCACCGGCTCTGCAGTGAAGACGGGGTTCACGGTGATGTCGGTCGAGCGTCCGCCGGTCTCCGACGGTGGGTGCGCGTGGGGCATACCGCCACGCTAGCCGGACGTGTCGTCGATCACGTCTGTCTACGGGAACGTGAACGTGTAGCCCTGGGCGGTGAGCGCGGGCAGCAGGCGGTCCAGGGCGTCGACGGTCTGCTGCCGGTTGCCACCGCCGTCGTGCAGCAGGACCACGGCCCCCGGGTGCACGGCCTTCTCCGCGGCCGTGACGACGGCGTCCGCGCCCGGGCGTTTCCAGTCGCGCGGGTCGACCGACCAGCCCAGCGGCCGCATCCCGTTGGCCGAGGAGACGTCGAGGATCGTCGGGCTCCAGTAGCCGCCCGGCGCCCGGAAGTAGGACACCGCCACGTCCCCGGCCCCGACGGCGCGCCGCGGGACGTCGAGGATCTCGTCGGTGATGCGAACCGTGTCCCGGGTGCTCAGCTGCTCGTCGTGCGTGCGGCTGTGTGCACAGATCCGCATCCCGGCCGCCACGACCTGCCGCACCAGCTCGGGATGGCGCTCCATCTGGCTGCCGACCATGCAGAACGTCCCGACCGCCCCGTGGCGCGCCAGCACCGCGAGGATCTCCGGGGTCCAGCGCGGGTCCGGGCCGTCGTCGAAGGTCAGCGCGATCCGCCGGTCCTCCGGGCCGCTCGTCGGCATGTCGTCGAGGACGGTCGCGGGCCCCCGGGGGGGAGCCGCGACCGCCGCGACGACGGGGGGCGCGGGTGTGAGGACCACCGTGGGCGCCCCGAGCGGGGCGACGAGAGCGAACGCGGTCGCCGCGATCAGCGCCGGCACCCGGTCCGAGGCCCGGCCGCGGAACAGGCCCTCGATCGTCCGCGGATCGGGGCCGCCGCGTTGCCGGGGGATGCGGGAGGAGGCGGGCCGGACCCTGAGCCGCATGTGTCCTCCCACTTCGCACCCGTTCGAGAACTTGTACCCGAACGGGGTACTTCAGGTGGGTCGACACGCCGAGCTATGCGGCCGTCCCGCCCTTCTTCTCCCGAAGGGTTCGGCGAACCGCGCGGATGACTCGCTCGATCGGGACGTCCTGCAGGTCGATCTGGACGCCTGGTCGGTCGTCGTCGTCGATGCCGACAGTGACGGTGCTCTTGTCCCCACTGGAGACGACGATGCCGAACTCGCGTTTGACCGGCACACGTAACTGTCCGATGACGAGGTCACCCCACTTGGAGAGGTCGACATCATCGCTGCCGAACGGTCGGGTGCTGGTCCTGACCGCCACGACGTCCTGGTAGTGGTATTCGTGGGTGTCCTCATCCTTGCGTTTTCCGAAGACGAGATCCAGGACACATTCGTAGATGGCGAAATGGTGCCCGGTCGGACAGATGACCATGACCTTGTACGAGCTGAACAGCCAGCTCCCGTCCGCGCCGCGGCAAGCCTGGGCGCGTGGCCCCGGACCGTAGACCGCGTGCGGCCACCGGCCCTGGTTCGCGATCCAGCGCGAGTCGCCGGAGGGATTGCTGCCGGTCACGTCTGAACTGTGCAGCTCGAGATCCTCAGGGGTGAGATCGAGGCGTTTCATTGCGCGCCGGCACGCATCGTGCAGATCCGAGTGGAGTGTCCGCTCGACCTCAGAATGGTGCGGTTTCGGCTCGGCCCTCGCGTAGGCCTTCAGGTACGCCCGCATGAGATCCCACCCGTGGACCATCAGCCCGATCCCGGCAACCGCCGCGAAGACTGCAAATATCCATGGTGTTGTGAGCAGCAACGCCACCGCGAACACGACGAAGCCCATTCCCCAGAACTGGGACCGGCGGGCCTTGATCGCTTCGCGCGGATTCGGCGTGGCCCGGAAGTATCGGCGGACGCTGTCACGACGCTGACGTGACCCCGGCGGGCCCAGCGGGTGGTCCGTCACGGGACAGCCCGTCATCGTATCCATCCGCGTGCTGAGGCGAGCGCGGCCCAGATTGCGGAGTCCTCGACCCGCACATGGGTGAGGATGCGCTCCGCGGAGGTCGGGTCGATGCGGGAGATCGCCTCGGCCACCCCGGGAGGGACGAGCTGTCGGGTTCGCCAGCGCGACGTGTAGTCCTCGTTGATCAGTTCCTGGAGTACGAGTGCGGCCGGAAGGGTGCTCGCAGTGTCCAGATGTCGGGCAACGCGGTCCAGGGTCGCTCGGCTGACGCGGCTCGGCCGGGCCCCCTTCATCAAGGCGAGTGCGAACGAAAGGTTGAGACTCGGATCTGTGGCCTGTGTCCTCAGCGCACTCGCGAACGAGATCATGGCCTCGTCATAGGCCCGCTGGTCGAGCAGCGCGTTCCCGGCAATGCACTGGTCGACACCCGGTTCGACAGTGGTGTTGATGATCTGATCGGCGAACTGCGCTGTGTGGGCATTGACGTCGCCGAAGTCGTTGCGGCTCACACGCCTGTCAGGATCTGCGTGACGGAGTCGACCGACTCGACAATCTCGGCCGCGGCTGCCGTGCCTGCGGCGATCTCCCTGATCCGGGCCACCAGCGTGACCAGGCGACCGCGATCGGGGGCGGGCTTCGCGATCTCCGCAGAGACCGACTCCATCGTCGACTCGAGGCCTGCGCGGACCGGTGTGTCCAGTTCTCCCGACTCGACGACGTCGTCAACCGTCTTCTGTAGATCTTCTACCGACGAGCGCACCGTCGTCATCACGGCGCTGTTGAGGATCGGTCCGTTGTTGGTGATGGTGTCTGCCACCTGAAATGTCGATGCTGTGATATTCCCGAAGTGGTTTTCCATGTGTATTCCCCGTGAGTCGATCGCTTTTGTTGCATCCCCGCGGGAAGGTTCGGAGTTCGACTTCAGTGCGTTTCCGTGGACGCGTCGGGAGACCCGTTCGGTGGTGAGAGATCGCGCGAACGGCCTCACCGGCTCACTCGGACGGCTCCAGGGGGCGCTGAGAAGGTCTCGCGGAAGGAAGGCTTTCGGGTCGTCTCCGTAGGAGTGGGCCCTGAAAGTCGAGGAGATCGTGTGAATCACCGTCAAGCAATGCGCCGTCGGAGTGGAGCCTGCCCGGAGGATCAGGCCGGTACACGATGGACAACCGCCATGCGGGCCTCAGACCAGCGTGATCGCCAACCCCGCGGCCCCGTCCCGGCCCCGGCGCAACCGGGCCGCACCCGTGGCGAGCCGCCCGACGATCCCGTACTTGCGGTTGATCGCGGTCAGGACGCGGTGGGTCCCGGGCCCGTCCAGGATCCGGGCGATGGCGGGGACCGCGGGCCCGGTCGGGTTCCCGCGGCGGTCGCACTCGCCGATCTCGACGGCGCCGCTGCGCCGGATCCGCTTCACCTTGCCGCTGTCCGGCGCGGTCCAGACGCCGATCTCGCCGCCGTCGAGCGGGGCGGCCCAGACCGCCGTCGAGACCGGGGTGCCGTCCTTGCGGAAGGTGGTGAGCAGCAGGTACTGGGCGGCGCCGAGCCGCGCGAGATCATCGGACACGGCCGGAGCCTGCCACGAGCGGTCCGCCGGGGGCGCGACACGCCCCGAATGTGCCGTTCGGGGCGGCGAGGACCGGCTCAGGCAGGGACGCTCGCCTTGTTCAGCGCCACCGGCAACGAGGCGTACCCCCGCAGCACCCTCGTCCGCCGCCGCACGGGTGCGTCGGTGGCAGCAAGGTCCGGGAAGCGCGCGAACAGGGCCCGCAGCGCGACCTCGCCCTCCATCTTCGCCAGCCCCGCGCCGAGGCAGTAGTGCAACCCGGAGGAGAACGCGACGTGCTCCCCGGCGTTCGCCCGCGCGACGTCGAAGCGGTTCGGGTCCGCGAACACGGCCGGATCCCGGTTGGCCCCGCCCAGCAGGGTGACGACGAAGGAACCGCGCTTCACCGGGCGCCCGCAGACCTCGGTGTCCACCCGTGCGACCCGACCCGTCCGCTGCACCGGGGACTCCAGACGGAGCATCTCGTCGACGGCACTCGGCCAGCGTCCCGGCTCCTCCTGCAGGATCGCGAGCTGGTCCGGATGCTCCAGCAGCAGCGCCGAGCCACTGCCGATCAGGTTCACGGTCGTCTCGAACCCGGCGGCGAGCAGCAGCATCGCGATGCTGGACAGCTCGTCCTCGGAGAGCCTGCCGTCCTCGTCGTGCGCGGTGACCAGCGCGGAGAGGATGTCGTCGCCGGGGTTGCGACGCAGCGTCTCGAAGTGGCCGAGCATCCAGGCGTGCAGCGAGTCGATGTCGCTCTCCGAGCGCCGGAACTCCCGGAAGGTCAACCCGGCGTCGAGGGAGAGCGCCGCACCCTCGCCCCACTCCAGGAACTGTCCGCGCATCTCCAGCGGGGCGCCGAGGACCTCGGCGATGACGGTCGCCGGCAGCAGCGCCGCGTAGTCCGTGATCAGGTCCGCGTGCTCGCGCCCCGCGAGCTCGTCGAGCAGTCCGGTCGCGATCTGCTCGGTGCGCTCCCGCAGCGCCGCGACCTTCTTCGCGCTGAACGCCCTGGTCACGAGCTTGCGATAGCGGGTGTGGTCCGGCGGGTCCGTCGCCAGCATCGACGGCGGCTGGGCCGGCCCGAGCGCCCAGTCCCCGCCCATGCGCTGCAGGAGGTTCACCACGCGCGGCAGGTTCTCGGGCATCCGCATCTCGACGCAGAAGTCCTGGCTGCGCAGGATCGTGGTGCAGGCCTCGTGGTTCGCCGTGGTGAGGGTGAGCCCGGACCGGACGATCGCGCCCTGGTCCCGGAGCTCGTCGTAGTGCGGGAACGGGTTCGCGATCAGCACGGGATCGGCCATCAGCCGGGCGCCGAGATCACCCGCGGCGACCTCCCTGCGCAGGGCCCGGCGGATCAGCGCGTGCCGCAGCACCCACCGGATCGCTCGTCGTGCTCCCCGTGATCCCGCCATCGCCGCCTCCGGACCGTCGTCGTCGCACCCGAGGTTACCGCGAGTAAGTTCGGCTGCCCAGGGTGCGGCCGAGAGGAATCCGGGTGCGTCGGGTAGGACTGATCAGTGCCCGCCCGCCTGCTCGCCGTCAGCGACCTGCACGTCCGCTACCCCGAGAACCGGGCACTCGCGGAGGATCTGCACCCCGGGGACCCGGGGGACTGGCTGATCGTCGCCGGGGACGTGGCCGAGCAGGTCGAGGACACGGTCGCCGTCCTCGCGATGCTGGCGGACCGCTTCGCGCAGGTGATCTGGGTGCCGGGCAACCACGAGTTGTGGACGCGTACGAAGGACCCGGTGGGCCTGCGCGGCGAGCACCGCTACCTGCACCTGGTCCAGCGGTGCAGGGAGCTGGGCGTCCTCACCCCGGAGGACCCGTTCCCCGTCTGGCGTGGTGACGGCGGTCCGGTGACCATCGCCCCGCTGTTCCTGCTCTACGACTACTCGTTCCTGCCCGAGGGCACCACGAACGCGGCCGACGGGCTCGCCGCGGCGTACAAGGCCGGGGTCGTCTGCACCGACGAGCACCTGCTGTACCCGGACCCGTACCCGTCGCGGGAGGCCTGGTGCGCGGCCCGCGTCGGGTACAGCGAGGCGCGCCTCGCGGAGATCGACCCCGAGCTGCCCACCGTCCTGGTGAACCACTGGCCGATGACCCGGCTGGCCACACGCGTGCTGCGCTATCCCGAGTTCGCGCTCTGGTGCGGGACGACGGCGACGGCGGACTGGCATGTCCGCTACCGGGCGTCGACGGTCGTCTACGGGCATCTGCACATCCCGCGCGTGATCCACGAGGACGGCGTCCGGTTCGTCGAGGCGTCACTCGGCTATCCGCGGGAGTGGAAGCCGCGGGAGGAGCGCTACGCGATCCCGGTCACCGACCTCCTGCCCCGCCAGGTCCTCCCGGTCCCGGACGGCCCCGAGCCGTACGTGGCGCCGGCCCGGAGTGCGGGCTCGGCGGGCTGAGGCCTCACGCCGTCGTCAGGGACGGCGCGCACACCGACGCACCAGGATTCGGCTGGGCAGGGCGCACCCCGAGTTTTCGGATCCAATATTGTCATGAGTAGATCCTTCTAGTACTGTTCTGGCTACGATCGGGTCTCTACCTGAGAGTCCGAGCGTCACGCATGAGCAGGGTCCACTCGAGGGAAAGTGAGCGGGCCCGCCCGGTCCTCCCAGCGCTGTCTCGGGTGTGGATCACAGCTGACAGGAACCGCTATCCGTCCTAGACGTAAGGGAGAAGACGGCGATGGGGCTCTCTTCCCGAAAGCGTGGTTCTGCCCTCCTGGCAGTCCTCGCCGCCGGTCTACTAGCGCTGACCGCCGCCTGCGGGTCCGGCGTGGCACCGGCCGACTCCGCTGGCTCCGGGATCGATCCGAGCGAGGGCGGTGGACCGGCCTGGCAGGCGGTCGTCGACGCGGCGGCCAAGGAGGGCCAGGTCGTCCTCTACAGCAACTCCGACGGTGTCAACGCCGCGTTCGAGGCCGCGTGGGCCAAGGCCTACCCCGGCATCAAGCTGGTCGTCTCCAAGTACACGTCCGGCGAGCTCACGACCAAGCTCGACGCCGAGAAGGGCGGGGGCGTGGTCGGCGCGGACGTCATCACCGTCTCCACCAAGCCCTGGCTCGAGGCGAACCGCGGCACGCTGGTCGCGTCCACCGGTCCGGCGCTGGAGAAGTACTGGAAGGGCAGCGAGCACGTCTACGCCGACGGCGCGTACGTCCTGGTCGCGGCGACCCCGCTGGGCGCCGGGATCAACACCGAGCAGCTCGCGAAGCTCGGCAACCCCCCGGTGGCGACCTACAAGGACCTGCTCCAGCCGCAGCTCAAGGGCGCGCTCGGGATCGTCCCGGGAACCGGGTCGCCCGCCGCCGAGCAGTGGTGGTACTTCGCCGCCAAGGAGATGGGAGGAGACGCCGCGGTCAACCAGCTCGCCGGCCTCGAGCCCCGCCTATACACCACGCCCTCCACGATCGCCACCGACATCGCGTCGGGTGAGGTCGCCGTCGGCGCCTACAGCATCAAGGGCACGGTCGAGGCGCTCGCCGCGAAGGGGGCGCCGGTCAAGTTCGTGACCCTCGACCCGGTGATCTCGACGCCGGTGACCGCGGCGGTCGTCGGCTGGGCGAAGAACCCCAACGCCGCCCAGGTGTTCCAGAACTGGCTGCTCTCACCCGCAGGCCAGGTCGCGCTCAACGGCAGCGGCTCGCTGCTGACCCCGCTGGCCCTGGCCGACCTGGGCGAGGTCCCGGCGACGATGCACTCGATCCCGGACGGCGCCACCGTCGTCGACGGCGTGCTGAACCCCGAGCAGAAGTCCTGGGTGACCGACCTCTGGAACGCGAAGATGCGGCTGGGCTGACCAGGCCCAGGGAGCCGCGGACGGAGACGTCCGCGGCTCGTCGTCGCCCGTGCCGTGTGACCGTGAGTGAGGACTCCAGACGTGACGCTGACGCAGGAAAGGACCGCCGCCCCGGAGCCGGCGGAGAAGCAGGCCACGGCCCCGGCGAAGGTCACCGGCTGGCAGTGGGCGCTGCTCGCCCTGGTCATGGCCGCGCTGATCCTGTGGCCCTTGATCAAGCTCGAGACCCGTGTCGTCGACGACCTGCCCGGCGCGGTGGACCGGCTGCTCGGCTACCGCGATCTCGGCCGGGTCTACCTGAACACCGCGATCATCGCGGTCGGGTCGACGGTCGTCGCGGTGGTGGCCGGGACCGGCCTCGCGTGGTGTATCACGCGGGTGCCCCGGCGGTGGTACAAGGCGATGTCGCTCCTGCCCATCGTGCCGCTGCTGATGCCCTCGGTCGCGAGCGTGCAGGGCTGGTCCTACCTGCTGTCGCCGCGGACCGGGATCATCAACCAGTACCTGCGTGAGTGGGGTATCGGGTCGGGGGACAGCGGGCCGCTGGACGTGTACTCCATGGCCGGCATCATCCTGATGGCCGGGACCATCCTGACCTCCTTCGTCTTCATGTTCGTCAGCGCGAGCCTGCGCCAGCGCGGTGCCGAGCTGGAGGCCGCCGCCGCGGCGTGCGGTGCGTCGCCGGGGCGCACGTTCCTCACGGTCACCCTGCCGATGATGCGACCGGCCCTGGTGTACTCCACCGCGATCGTGCTGCTGCTGGCGCTCGGCCAGTTCACCGTCCCGCTGCTGCTCGGCACGCCGGACCGCATCGACGTCGTCAGCACGGCGGTCTACAAGGTCTCCGCGGACTACCCGGTCGACTACGCCCTCGGGGGAGCGCTCGCGTTCCCCCTGCTCGTCATCGGGCTCGGGGTGATCCTGATCCAGCGCAACGCACTGCGCGACGAGCGGCGCTACGTGTCCGTCTCCGCCCGGAGCCGGCAGATCGGGCTGAAGGCCTCGGGCTGGGCCCTCGTCCCGATCATCGCCTATCTCGTCGTCGCGGTCGTCCTGCCGCTGTTCGCCCTCGTCTCGGTCTCGCTGTCGCCGTTCTGGTCGGGTCGGATCAGACCCTCGACGTTCACCCTGGACAACTGGGCGTCGGTCTGGAGCAACCAGAACACCGTCGACGCGATCATGACGACGCTCAACGCGCTGCTGCTGACGCTGGTGGTCGTCCTGCCGCTGAGCTACCTGATCTCGGTGGCGCTGCTGCAGCGCACCCGGGTCCCCGGCGTCGTCCGCCTGCCCATCGACATCCTCGGCAGCATCGCGCTGTGCATGCCGGTGTCCCTGCTCGGCTTCGCCTTCCTCTTCACCTACTCCGAGCCGCCCTTCATGCTCTACGGCACCACCGCGATGGTGGTCGTCGCCTACGTGACGCTGACGATCCCCTTCGCGATCCGGCCGCAGCTCTCCGCCCTCACGGCGATCGGGCCGGAGTACTCCGAGGCCTCCCGGGTCTCCGGGGCGGGCTCACTGGGCACGGCCTGGCGGATCACCCTCCCGCTGATCCGCAGCGGTCTGGGGGTGGCCGCGGCCCTCATCACGATCATCGTCGCCCACGAGTTCACCGTGTCCCTGATGGTGACCTCCCCGACGCGGCGGGTCATCGGCTCGCTGCTCTACGACGAGACCGTCAGCGGCACAGCACCGAATGTCGCCGTCCTGTCGCTGCTCATGCTCGCGGTGACGCTGGTCGGCATCGGGATCTCCTGGCTCATCGCCGGCGGCAACACCGTCGACAAGATCTAGCCGCCCACCCTCACAATGCTGGAGCACCGAGTGAGCGAAGTACGGATCGACGGCCTGATGAAGTGGTTCGGCTCCGCAGGCGTGCGTGCTGTGGACGACCTGAGCCTCACCCTGTCCGAGGGGCAGCTGGTGGTGTTGCTCGGGCCGAGCGGCTGCGGCAAGACCACGCTGCTGCGTTGCGTGGCAGGCCTGGAGACACCGGACGGCGGCACGATCGAGATCGGCGGCTCGCTGATGTTCGGTCGGAACGGCCGCACCCAGGTGCCGACGCACAAGCGGGGCATCGGGATGGTCTTCCAGAACTACGCGCTCTGGCCGCACATGACGGTCGAGCAGAACGTCGCCTATCCCTTGCGGGTGCGCGGCATCAAGAGCCGCGAGCGCAGCCGGCAGGCCCGCGAGGCGCTCGCGCTGGTGGAGTGCGAGATGCTGGCCGATCGCATCCCGTCGGCCATCAGCGGCGGACAGCAGCAGCGCGTCGCGCTGGCCCGTGCGCTCGTCGCCCGTCCGGGCCTGATGCTGTTCGACGAGCCACTGTCCAACCTCGACTACCGGCTGCGGGCGCAGCTGCGTCATCAGCTGCGCGACCTCCATCGCACGCTCGGGTTCACCGGGCTCTACGTCACCCACGACCAGACCGAGGCCATGCAGCTCGGCACCGTGGTCGCGGTCCTCAAGGAGGGCAAGGTGGAGCAGCTGGCCGATCCGGCGAGCCTGTTCTCCCGGCCCGCGAGCGCCTACGTCGCCCGGTTCCTCGGCATCGGCAACCGGCTGGAGCTCCTCCGGGATCCGGACGGGCGCTGGGCGGTCGGGGGCGGGGCCGCCCGAATCGATCTGCCTGCCGCCGGGGACCTGCCGGGTACCCACTTCGACCTGTACCTGCGCTCGACCGAGGTGACCCTCGCCGCGCCGGGTTCCGGGCCGGTGGATCCGGACCTCGGGCGACTCCCGGGCGTCGTCACCGACGTCGTCTACAGCGGTGAGAGCAGCGACTGGGTCGTACAGGTCGGGGACACCCGGATCGTGGCCTCCGCCAAGGCCCGGACCTGGCCGTTCGGTCCCGAGGACCGGGTCGACGTCGTGTTCCGGCACTCGACGGCCCTGCTCTACGACCACGACGAGGCGGGGCGGCTCGTGGAGTCCTACGGGGTCCAGCCCTCCCTGGTGCCCTGACCGTGGCGGACGGGGACGGCCCCCTCGCCGGTGTTCGGGTGCTGGACCTCTCCTGGATCGGGGTCGGATGCATCACCACGTGGCTGCTCGCCGAGCTGGGGGCCGACGTCTGGAAGATCGAACCCGTCGACGGTAGCGACAACGCCCGCACCATGGAGCCGCTGGTGCGGGGGATCGGCGTCAACCACCTCGTGTTCGACCGCGGCAAGAAGAGTCTCCCGGTGGACCTCCGGCATCCGGAGGGCCGCCGGGTCTACCGCACCGTGGCCGGCGCGGTGGACGTCGTGGTCGAGGGCATGCGACCGGGGGTGGCCGACCGGCTCGGGGTGGGGGCCGAGGCGCTGCGCCGGCGCAATCCCGCGCTGAGCTACGTCACCCTGCCCGGCTACGGCTCGGGAGGCCCACTCTCCGCCCGGGCGGGGCACGACCTGAACTACGCCGCGATGGCGGGCGTGCTGTCGATGGCCCGCCACGAGCACCCGGCCCCGGCGCCGGTGCAGGTCGCCGACTGGCTCGCCGCGAGCCTCGCCGCGCTGGCCGCGGTGAGCGGGGTGCACCAGGCCGGTCGGACCCGTCGGGGCGTGGTCGCCGAGTCCTCGTTGTTCGACGGCGCGATGTTCTCGCTGGTCGTCGCGCAGGCGCAGGCCCTGATGCTGGGCCTCGACGTGGGCCCCCGGACCAGCATGCTCAACGGGGAGCTCGCCTGCTACGCCGTCTACCGGTGCGCCGACGGTGAGCCGCTCGCGGTGGCGGCGCTGGAAGAACGCTTCTGGCGGCGGTTCTGCGCGCTCACCGGGATCGACGACGAGGGCGCCCAGCACGACCGCACCCGGCAGGACCGGCTGCGTGCCACCGTCGCCGGGGTGCTGGCGACCCGGACCCGGGCGGAGTGGCTGGCGCTGTTCGGGGACGAGGACGTCTGCGTGTCGCCGGTGCTCAGCGTGGCCGAGGGCCTGCAGCTGCCGCACGTGCGGGAACGCGCCGGGGTGACACGGATGCAGCACCCGGACGGCTCGGTGGTCGAGGCCCCCGCGGCGCCGCTGCGACTCGGACCCCACGGCACGGTGGACGTCGCCCGGACGCCGGCGCTGGGGGAGGGGGCCCGCGAGCTGCTCGGCCTCGGCGGGCTCCCGGTCGCCGAGATCGACCGGCTGCACGGGGCGGGCGTCGTCCACGCCCCGTGAGCCCGTCGGCCTACTCGGCGGCCGCGGCCGCCGCCGCGGCGGGGACGGCGACGATCCCGGCGCCGCGCAGCGCGTCGGTCTCCTCCGCCGCGAACCCGGGGTCGGCGAGGCGGTCCGCGGGGTCGGCGCCCGCGAGCGGTGAGACCGAGCGCGGGGAGCCCTCGGGGATGGGGACGGGCCCGGGCAGGCCCGGGATCGGCACGGGAGTCTCGATCCCCGGTTGGGTCAGGTGCTCGAAGAGCCCGAGCTGTTCGACGTGGGGATCCCGCAGGAAGGTCAGCGAGTCGTTGACCGGTGCGCACATGACCCGGTGGGCGTTGAACCGCTCGACCCACTCCGCGGTGGTCGCTGCGAGCAGCAGCTCCGCGACGAGGGTACGCAGCTCCGCCGACGCGCCGGTGTGCGGCTCGGGGGCCCGCAGTGCGCCGTAGGGGCGGAACCGGTCGGCGACGAGGCGTTCGTCGTCCCCGAGGGCGGCGCGCACCCTGGCCCACTCGGTCTCGTTGAGCGCCGCGACGAAGATCTCGCCGTCCGCCGTGCGGTAGTTGCCGTAGATCGTCGGCTGGGGGGCGAGCCGGCCGTCGTGGAGCAGCCGCTCGTGCAGGGCGTGCAGGTCCAGCCAGGCCGCGGCCTGCAGCAGGTTGAGGTCGAGGTAGGCACCCTTCCCGTGGCTCCGCTTGCCGTACAGCGCAACCGAGAGGGCCGAGAAGGTGAACAACGCCGCGGTGAGGTCCACCGGGATGGTGATCAGGCGGTGCGGGCCGTCGAGGAAGGTCCCGTGCTCGGCCATCAGGCCGGCGTAGGCCTGCAGGACAGGGTCCATCGCCGGACGTTGCGCGTGCGGGCCGGACTGCCCGAAGCCGGACACCGAGGCGTAGACGATCTCCGGGTTGAGCGCCGTGACGGCCTCGTAGGAGAACCCGAGCCGCCCGATGACGCCCGGGCGGTAGGACTCGACGAAGACCGAGGCGCCGGCGATGAGGCGCCGCAGGATCTCCGCGCCCCGCTCGGACTTGAGGTCGACGCAGATGCTGCGCTTGCCCATGTTGCCCGAGACCGTGACCCCGGTGTTGCCACCCGGGACCTGTGCGGAGGCGCGCAGCCAGTCCCCGCCCGGCGGTTCCACCTTGATCACGGTCGCCCCGTACTGGGCGAGCATCATCGTGGCGAGGGGGCCGGCGATGCCCTGGCTCAGATCGACGACCACCACCCCGGTGAACGGCAGGTCCTGAGTCATGTGGTCTCCCGATTGCTGACGGCCGCGTCAGCCTACAAGATAGGATCCATGAAGGTCAACGCTGGATTCAATCGAGGGGAGCGTGGGCGTTGAGGCGCGCCGCCGCGTCGGCCATCACCGTGCGGACGGTCCGCTCGGCGGCGTCGTCGACGGACTGGGAGAACCCGAGGGCGACGACCACGCCCTCCAGCTGTCCCCGTGGGTCCAGGGCGGCGCAGGAGGAGGTGAAGACGCCGGGCATGTACTCGTCCCGCGTCACGAGCACGCTGTGCGGCCGCAGCTCGGCGCAGTCGCGCAGGTAGGCCTCGCGGTCCGTGGGGGCGCGGTCGGTGACCGCGGGCAGGGTGGCCGGGACGAGCGCCTCCCGCTCCTCCGGTGCGCTGAAGGCGACCCACCATCGACCGAAGGAGACCTCGAACATCGGGAACCGGTTGCCGACGGAGATGTGCACCGTGCTGGACCCGACGCCGTGCTGGCTGGCCACGTACATCAGCCGCTCCGCCGACGCCCGTTGGACCAGCGCGGCGGTCAGTCCGGTCCGCTCGCTGATCTCGACGAGGAACGGACGGGTCCTGGTGAAGGAGTCCAGCCCCTCGGCGGCGCGGGACCCGAGGACCGCGGTGAAGAACCCGAGCTGGTAGCGGCGCGTCTCCTCGTCGTGCTGGACCAGTGAGTGCGCCTGCAGCGTGCGCAGGATCCGCAGCACGGTGCTCTTCGGCAGGTCGAGCGCGGCGGCGATCTCGGACAGGGTGCTGGTCCGTGTGCGGTAGCGGCTGAGCAGCTCCAGGATCCGCGCCGCCGAGTCGACGGCAGGCGAGCCTTGACGCCCGTCCGGCGGCTTTCCTACAGTCATGGTGCAAATCTAGCACGCTGTTCCAAATATGAAACAGAGAGGCCTCCGAATGGATGCCGCGATCGTCGACCTCGGGATCACCGACGTCGGCGCGCGACCTGGTCGTCGCGGCGTGGTCCGCGGTCTTCGGCCTGCCGGAGAGGCGGGCCCCGCTCTGGGCAGGGCGATGAGATGGGATCCAGTATTGCTAGTTCGGTATCCCACAAGCTAGCATTGCTCACGAATGCAGGCGGCCCGCCGCGAGCGCATCGAGGCGCCGTCCGGTCCACCGCGAAGGAGTCGGCGAGTGAACGAGACCGAACGCCGCGCCGCGATCGTCGCCCGGTTGACCGGCGGGGACGGTGAGTTCGCCCTCCGCCCCGCCCGTGTCCGGGGCGTCGAGCTGCCCGTGTACGTCCACGCCCCCGTCAGCCTGCGCGAGGTCGTGACGGGGGGCGGGCGCTGGGGCGAGCGGCTCGCCCACACCTACGAGGACGAGCACCGCACCTGGGCCGAGCACGAGGATCTCGTGGGCCGGTTCGCCACGCTGCTGGTCGACCGGTACGGGATCCGCAAGGGCGACCGTGTCGCCGTCGCGATGCGGAACTATCCGGAGTGGATCGTGGTCTTCGCGGCGGCGGTGAGCGTCGGTGCTGTCTGCGTGCCCCTCAACGCCTGGTGGACCGGTGCCGAGCTGGCCGGCGCCCTCGGTGACTGCGCCGCCCGGGTGCTGGTCGCGGACCGCGAGCGCACCGAGGGCGTCCAGGCCCTGCGGGCCGAGCTGCCCGACCTGCGCGCCGTGGTCGAGGTCCGCCCGGGTGGGACCGTGCGCGGGGACGACGAGTGGTCGGCCGTGCTGGCGGGGGAGCACCGCCGGTTCGACCCGGCCACCGTGCCGCTCGACCCGGACGACGACGCCACGATCCTCTACACCTCGGGAACCAGTGGCAGGCCCAAGGGTGCGGTGGCCACCCATCGCGCCCACCTCACGACGCTGATGAACATGCGGGTGCACGCCCTCGTGGAGACCGAGCTCGCCCGGGCCCGCGGCGAGGCTCCGCCGCCGCCCCCGGAGCGGCCGACCATGCTGGTCACGGGTCCGCTGTTCCACGTCGCCTACCTGCCCCGGGTCGTCTCGGCCGCGGTCACCGGGCTGCACCTGGTCCTGATGTACCGCTGGGACCCCCGCCGGGCCGTCGAGCTGATCGAACGCGAGCGGGTCGACTCGCTCACCGCCGTCCCGTCCGTCGCCCGGCAGCTGATGGACGAGGTCGAGCGGACCGGCGTCCGGCTGCCGTCGCTGCGCACCCTGGCCACCGGTGGCGCGCAGTCCACCGCGGCACTGGTCGGCCGGATCGAGACCCTGTTCGAGGGGCGCACGGGGACCGGGACCGGCTACGGGCTCACCGAGACCACGGGCGCGATGATGATGATCGGCTCGCGCGACTACTTCCGCCGCCCGCTGTCCGTCGGGCGGCCCTTCCCGACCTCGCAGGTCCGGGTCGTCGGGGCGGACGGTGCGGACGTCGGGACCGACGAGGTCGGTGAGGCCTGGTTCCGCGGCCCGAACGTCGCCCGCGGCTACTGGGGCCAGGACACCGGAGCGTTCGGCCCGGACGGCTGGTTCCGCACCGGCGACCTGGTCCGCCGGGATTCCGAGGGCTTCGTGTTCATCGTGGACCGGATCAAGGACGTCGTGATCCGGGGCGGTGAGAACGTCTACTGCGCCGAGGTGGAGGAACGGCTCGGCGACCATCCGGGCGTCGAGGACGTCTCCGTCCTCGGCGTGCCCCATGCGCTCCTCGGCGAGGAGGTCGCCGCGATCGTGCAGGTCCGGCCGGGGGCGGTCGTGACCGCCGCGGACCTGCGCGACCACGCCGGGCTCCGGCTGGCCCCCTTCAAGATCCCCACCCGGTTCCTCATCGGTCCGGACCCGTTGCCGCGCAATGCCGCGGGCAAGGTGCTCAAACGGGAGCTCCGGGCCCGCATCGACCCGCCCGACCCCCTCACCAGATCGGACCGCTCGTGACCACGACAGACACCCGGCCGCCGTACGAGGAGATCCTCTACTCGGTCGCCGACCGGTTGGCGACGATCACCCTGAACGTCCCCGACAAGCGCAACCGGCTCAGCTACCTGATGCGCCGCGAGATCATCCACGCACTGCGCACCGCCGAGGCCGACGACGACGTCGCGGTCGTGCTGATCCGGGCCAACGGTCCGTCGTTCAGTGCGGGGTACGACCTCTCGACCGGTCCGAAGACCAGCGGCAAGCAGACCCGGGACTACTTCCGCGACGACGGGGTCCGGCCCGAACGATGGGTGGACGCGGCCGAGTTCGACGGCTGGACCGACCAGTGGGCGCGCAGCTGCGTGCGGGACTGGTACACGATCTGGGACCTGCTCAAGCCCGTCGTCGCGATGGTGCACGGGCACTGCCTGGCAGGCGGCACCGAGCTGATGTCCATGTGCGACATCGCCTTCGTGGCCGACGACGCCCGGATCGGCTACCCGCCGATGCGCGGCATGACCAGCCCGGACGTGCCGTACTTCCCGTGGAAGATGACCATGGCACACGCGAAGTACCTGCAGCTCACCGGCAACTCGGTCACCGGCGCCGAGGCCGCCCGGATGGGCTGGGTCGTGAAGTCCTTCCCCGCCGACCGGCTTGAGGAGGAGACGTTGCGCGAGCTGCGCGCGATCTCGTCGATCGCCCCGGCGCTGCTGTCCGCGAACAAGCACTCGGTCAACCAGGCCTACGAGATCCAGGGCATGAAGACCCACTTCGACCAGTCCTGGTCCTGGCACTCGTTCAGCGGCGGTGTCCGACCCGGGGCGCGCACCTTCCGCGAGAAGCTCGACGCGGGTGGGCTGCAGGCGGCCCTCGACTGGCGCGACGGCGCGTTCCGGGCCGAGGGGTTCATCTGATGGGCGCCATCGCGGCCTCCGACGCCGGCCTCGTCCGGGAGCGCACCGAGGAGCTCCTGCGCGACCATCCGCCCGCGCGGACCCCGCGGCGGGACTTCCTGGCGGCCCAGTTCGACGCCGGGCTGGCCTGGGTGCACTTCCCGATCGGGCTGGGCGGGCTGGGCCTCGCGCCGCAGCTGCAGCGCGAGGTCGTCCTGCGGCTGGCGGAGGCGGGGGCGCCCGACGGCGCCGAGACCAACCGGCTCGGCTACGCGATGGGTGCCCCGACCGTCGTCGCCTGGGGGGAGCGGGCGCAGCAGGAGCGCTACCTGCGGCCGCTGTTCGTCGGGGACGAGCGCTGGTGCCAGCTCTTCTCGGAGCCCGGCGCCGGGTCGGACCTCGCAGGCCTGAGCACCCGCGCCGTGCGCGACGGCGACGACTGGATCGTCGACGGCCAGAAGGTGTGGAGCTCGATGGCGACCATCTCCGACATCGGGATGCTGATCGTCCGCACGGATCCCGAGCTGCCCAAGCACCGCGGCCTGACCTACTTCCTGCTGGACATGCACACACCGGGCGTCGAGGTGCGGCCACTGCGCCAGATGACCGGCGAGGCCGAGTTCAACGAGGTCTACCTGACCGACGTCCGGATCCCCGACTCCGCGCGCGTCGGTGCGGTGTCGGCGGGCTGGAAGGTCGCGATGACGACGCTCATGGAGGAGCGCGTCCTGTTCAACCGGCAGCGGGACGAGAAGGGGCCCGCCGAGATCGCACTGGATCTCTACCGCGGGCGCGAGCGGGGTCCGGAGCTGCGCACCCGGATGATCGACCTGTGGATCCGGGCGCGGGTCCAGCGGCTCAACACCGTCCGCGCCGCCGCCAACCGGACGGCCGGCATCCCCGGGCCCGAGGGCTCGATCGGCAAGCTGGTCTACGCCGAGCTGAACCAGGACGCCCTGGAGTTCTGCCTCGACCTGCTCGGCGACGAGAGCTTGCTCTACGACTCCTACGAACCACACGCCTACACCGAGGAGTCGCTGCAGCGGCGCGGCGAGGCCGATCTCCGGCGCCGCTTCCTGCGCTCGCGGGCGCAGACGATCGAGGGCGGCACGTCGGAGATCATGCGCACGATCCTGTCCGACCGGGTCCTCGGCCTGCCGCCGGAACCGCGCGGCGACAAGCACCTCCCCTTCTCCCAGATCCCACGGGGCTGACATGACCGACACCATGGGCGTCGACGACGCCCGCGAGGACCTCCGCCGGGTGGTCCGGCAGTTCCTGGAGCGCCGATCCACCGAGGCCGACGTCCGCAGGCTCATGGCGGATCCCGCCGGCTACGACCGCGAGGTCTGGGCGGTGATGGCCGATCAGCTCGGCCTGCAGGGAATGGCGGTCCCGGAGGCCCACGGCGGCGCCGGGTTCGGCTACGAGGAGCTGTGCGTGGTGTTCGAGGAGATGGGCAGGGCGCTGCTGCCCTCGCCGTTCTTCGCCACCATCGCGTTGGCCGCGAACGTCCTGCTGGAGAGCGGGGACGAGGTGGCGTGCAAGCGGTATCTGCCGGCGATCGCCGGTGGTGAGCTGATCGCGACCCTGGCGCTCGGCGAGGAGGAGGGCGGCTGGGACGAGACCGCCGTCCGGATGCGAGCCGAGCCGGACGGAGCCGGGTGGACCCTGACCGGCCGGAAGCGCTTCGTCCCGACCGCACACGTCGCCGACCTGCTGCTGGTCGTCGCCCACACCTCGGACGGACTCTCGCTCTTCGCGGTCGAGCCGCAGGCCCCGGGCTGCACCGTGGACGTCGAGCTGACGCTGGACCTGACCCGCCCGCTCTCGCTCGTCACGTTCGAGTCGACGCCCGCCGTGCTGGTGGGCCGCAGCGGGCAGGCCTGGGAGGGGGTGCGGCGGGCACTGCGGTTCGCCGCGGTGGCGCTGGCGGCCGAGCAGGTCGGCGGAGCACAACGGGTCCTGGAGATGACGGTCGAGTACGCGAAGGTCCGGCACCAGTTCGGCAGGCCGATCGGCACCTTCCAGGCCGTGAAGCACAAGCTGGCGGACGTGCTCGTCGCCCTCGAGTCGGCGCGGTCGGCGGCGCGGGACGCCGCGCGGGCCGTGGCCGAGGGCGATCCCGAGGTCGAGCTGGCCGCGTCCGTGGCGAAGGCGGTCTGTTCGGACACGTTCACCCGCGCGGCCGGGGCGGCGATCCAGCTGCACGGCGGAATCGGGTTCACCTGGGAGCATCCCGCTCAGCTGTTCTACAAGCGGGCGAAGAGCGGCGAGTTCCTGCTGGGGACCCCCGCTCATCACCGCGACCTGGTCGGCCGGGCGATCGGGGTCTGACGAGGGAACGCTTCCGTGAGGTCGGCCGACGCGAAGGCCTTCATGGACGGCGAGCCCGGCATCGGCCTGGCCCGCGCGCAACGGTTCTCCCGCCCAGCACGTTCGTGGGCGCGGTCGGGTCCCCGGTGCACCCGCTCGCCCTCGAGTGAGTCCCCGGCCGGGTACCGCGGAGCCGGGCCCGGCCGGGTCGACGGAGACGACGACCGCGATCCGCCGGCGATCGCGGTCGTCGTCGGTACGGACCGGCACGTAGCGCA
>JAOZVV010000185.1:15322-22457 GCA_025869365.1 Pseudonocardia sp. | reverse complement strand
GGTCCAGCCAGAGGTAGAGGCAGCGGCGCTTGAGGGCGTCGTGCACCTCGCGGGTGCGGTTGGACGTCAGGACGACGATCGGGGGCACCTTCGCCCGGATCTCCCCGATCTCCGGGATGGTCACCGCGTGCTCGCTGAGCACCTCGAGCAGGAAGGCCTCGAACTCGTCGTCCGCGCGGTCGATCTCGTCGATGAGCAGGACGCTCGGGGTGGTGCGCAGCGCCCGCAGGATCGGCCGGGCGAGCAGGAAGCGGTCCTCGTAGAGGGAGGCCTCGACGGCGTCCGCGTCGAGCTTGTCCCCGTCCACGGAGGCCGCGGCCTCGAGGGCGCGCAGGTGCAGCAGCTGGCGGGGGAAGTCCCAGTCGTAGAGGGCCTGGGTCGAGTCGATCCCGTCGTGGCACTGGAGCCGGATGAGCTCGGCGCCGGTGACGGTGGCGAGCGCCTGCGCGAGCGCGGTCTTTCCGGTCCCGGGCTCCCCCTCGCAGAAGAGCGGCCTGCCCATGCGCATGGCGAGGAAGGCCGCCGTGGCGAGGCCGTCGTCGGCGAGGTAGCCCGTGGAGCGGAGGGCGTCGGCGAGCGCAGCGGGCGACTCGGGTGCGAGGAAGGAGGGGTACTCCGTTCCGGGAGCGGAATCGGTCACGACCACAGCATGACCGACGCGCGGGCGCCGGGCCACCACGGGCGGCCCGGTCCGGTGGGCGGTGACGCAGCGTCGTCGAACGGATCGCGAGCGTCGCCAATACGGTGTGAGCGGTTCGTCAATATTTCCACATCGGTCGTAAAGGATTCACCGTGATCGGACCGTGATATTGCGGCTCTGACCTGCGTGGACCTTCCGATCGAACTACAAGCGTGTTCCGTTACCGTGATGAGGGTCACGGTTCGAGAGTTTGACGATTCCCGTTGTTCGAAACGTAGCGTTCCGCCCCGGTCGAGCCGCAGGGTTCGATCGGAATACATCCGGAACCGCCGCGCCACACTTCCCTGTCCCGCGGTTCTCGGTCCGTCGAGCAACGAGACGGGACAGGGTGAGGAAGTATTTCCGGATCGCAAATGTTGCAGTCCGATCGTGAGATCGCGATTGCCCGGTGGGTTCCCCTGCCCACCCCGCATCCGGATTCCTCGGCGGCGCGGTATGGAGCTGTGAAATGACTCGAGGTATCTCCGGTCGAAGTCTGCTGCGGGTCGCCCTCGCCGGCGCCGTCGCAGTGGGCACCCCGGTCGCCCTCGCCAGCACTGCCGAGGCTGCCCCCGCCTCTGCCTGGGACGCTCTCGCGCAGTGCGAGAGCGGCGGCAACTGGGCGATCAACACGGGCAACGGCTACTACGGTGGCCTGCAGTTCAACCTGACGACCTGGCGTGCCTACGGCGGCGTGGGCATGCCGCACACCGCCAGCCGCACCCAGCAGATCGCCGTCGCCGAGAAGGTCCTGGCGAAGCAGGGCTGGAACGCGTGGCCCTCGTGCTCGCGCAAGGTGGGCGTGCGCGGCAACGTCGCGAGCACCGCGCCGGCCGCGGCCCCGGTCCGCGCGTCCGCCCCGGTCGCGCAGCCCCCGGCCGCCGCGGCTCCGGGCAACTACGTCGTCCGGTCCGGTGACACGCTCAGCAAGATCGCGGCCGCGCACGGCACGACCTGGCAGCAGCTCGCTGCGGCCAACGGCCTCGCGAACCCGAACCGGCTCGCGATCGGCCAGGCCCTGCGGGTCTGACCCGGGCCGTGCGGGTCCGACGCGGCCCCCGCTCGACGCCGACGCACCCGGCCTCCCCGGCCGGGTGCGTCAGGTCGAGTTGACCCACTCGTCCGAACCGTCGGCGAACGACTGGTGCTTCCACACCGGCAGCAGCCGCTTGACCTCGTCCACCAGCTCGGCGCAGGTGGTGAACGCCTCCTTGCGGTGATCCGCCGCGACGGCGCAGGCCAGCGCCACGTCGCCGATCCCCAGCGGGCCGATGCGGTGGCTCACCGCGATCGCCCGCACCCCGGTGGCGCGGGCCGCGACATCCCTCGCGACCTGGGCGACCACCGACTCCGCCGTCGGGTGCGCGCTGTACTCCAGCCCGTGCACCGACTTCCCGCCGTCGTGGTCCCGGACCACGCCCGCGAACGTCACGACGGCGCCGGCCGCCGGATCGTCGACGAGCCTCGCGTGCTCGTCCACGTCCAGGACGCCCGTGCCGACGGCGGCCCGTCGCACCTCTGCCGTCACGTCGGTCATGTGTGATCGCCTCCTCGCAACTGGTCCACCGCATGCTCCAGGACGTCCTCGAGCACCGCGAGGCCGTCCCGTACGCCGCCCGTCGACCCGGGCAGGTTGACGACCAGCGTGCGACCGGCGACGCCGGCGAGCCCGCGGGACAGCACGGCCGTGGGCACCTTGTCCGCACCCGCGGCCCGGATCGCGTCCGCCAGCCCCGGCACCTCGTAGTCCAGGACCGCCCGCGTCACCTCGGGCGTCGCGTCCGTGGGGGAGATGCCCGTGCCGCCCGTGGTCAGGACGACGTCCACCCCGGACGCGACGGCCGCGCGCAACGCCTCGCCGACCGGCTCGCCGTCCGGCACCACGACGGGTTCGCCCACGTCGAAGCCGTGCTCGCGCAGCCAGTCGACGATCAGCGGACCCCCGCGGTCCGCGTAGACCCCGGCCGCGGCCCGGTTCGACGCCGTCACCACGGAGGCTCTCCGGGTGCTCACGCGCCCTCCTCCGGGCGGGTCCAGAGGCCGGTCTTGCCGCCCTCCTTGCGCTCCACGCGGACCGCGTCGAGGACCGCCGCCGGGTCCACGGCCTTGACCATGTCGTGCAGGGTCAGGCCGGCCACGGCCACCGCGGTCAGGGCCTCCATCTCGACGCCCGTGCGGTCCGTCGTGCGGACGGTGGCCCGGATGGCGACGGTGTCCGTGCCCGGCTCCAGTTCCACGACGACGCCGCTGAGCGCGATCGGATGGCACAGCGGGACGAGGTCCGGGGTGCGCTTGGCGCCCATGATCCCGGCGATCCTGGCCGTGCCGAGCGCGTCGCCCTTGGGCAGGCCGTCGCTGCGCAGCAGGCCGACGACCTCGGCCGTGGTGCGGAACACCCCGGTGGCGACCGCCGTGCGGGCGCTCGGTTCCTTGCTGCTGACGTCCACCATTCGGGCGGCGCCGGTCTTGTCGACGTGCGTGAGCTCCACACGGCGACCCTACGTGCCGCCGGTCGGCGTGGTGTGGACCACGCTCGGCGCGGGCATTCTCGTGATCTGGATCACAATGACTGAACCGTAGCGATGCGTGACCCGTCCGTGTCCCGTCCGTTATATAACGTCGTTGACCAGGGCGGACGCCGCTCGTCGCCGGTTAACGCCGTGGTAATGCACGATGATCGTCGGATGTCGAGGCCACTTGCGACATCCTGACGTCCACGTACCGTTCTCGTCGGTCCTCCTGAATCCCCCGGGTTCATTCCCCACCGCGGGCGGACCCCGACACCGCAGCGCGTTCCCTGTCCGGCGGTGACGGCCCCCGAAGCACTCACGTGGGACAGGGACGGAAAGACCGACGGAGATCCCCACTCCGTCGCTGCCGAGCTCCCTGGCAGTAGTCGACAATTCCGCACGCGCAGCGGTGGAGAACTGTCATGGCGCGTAATCGCGGAAAGCACCGCAAACCTTCGACCGCGGGACGCAACATCGCCCGTACGGCGCTTGCGGGGGCTGTCGCCGGAGCACCGTTCATCATTGCCGCCCCGGCCGCGAATGCCGCGGCGGATTCCACCTGGGACCGCCTCGCCCAGTGCGAGAGCAGCGGGAACTGGGCCATCAACACCGGGAACGGGTTCTCCGGCGGCCTGCAGTTCACGAAGAGCACCTGGAACGCCTTCGGCGGCGGCCAGTTCGCCCCGGTCGCCCACCAGGCCAGCCGTGAGCAGCAGATCGTCGTCGCGGAGAAGGTCCTGGCCGGTCAGGGTTGGGGAGCCTGGCCCGCGTGCTCCAAGAAGATCGGGGCCTCGGGTGGCCCCACGGCGCGCTCCGCGCCCGCCCAGCAGGTGCGGCTGAGTGCCCCCGCGCCCGCCGTGACGCCCGCCACCGCCGGTGCCTACACCGTGAAGGCCGGGGACACCCTGGGCAAGATCGCCGCGGCCCACGGCACGAGCTGGCAGCAGCTCGCGGCCAAGAACGGCCTGGCGAACCCGAACCTGCTCAGCATCGGCCAGAAGGTCGCTGTCTGAGCGAGCGTCCGCTCCCCCTGCGCCCCGCTCCCGTCACGCAGACGGTGGCGGGGCGGCGGCGTCTCCGGGGCCGCTGAGTCCGGGGCCCGCGCCGCGGAGCCGGGCGAGCTGTTCGGGCGTGTCGACGTCGTCCGGCCGGGCCACGTCCCCGCACTCAACGAGCCGGACGGCCGGATTGCCCCTCAGGTAGCCGCGTGCGCCCGCATCCCCCTCGGCCGCGTCCCTCACCCCGGACCAGTGCGTGCGGCCGAGCAGGACGGGATGAGCGGGCTCTGCGCCGTACGCCGCGCGGGCGAGCGCATCCGGTCCTGCGATCGCCGCCAGCCGCGCCACGGCCTCGGCGGTGACCCCGGGCAGGTCGACCAGATGGACCACGGCCGAATCGACGGCGGTGTCGAGGGCCGCGAGGGCGTCCAGGCCGGCGCGCAACGACGCACCCATCCCCTCGGACCAGCCCGCCGCCACGACGATCCGCACGCCCTCGGGGATCAACGGCGCGACCCGCTCCGCCGCGGCGCCCAGCACCACCAGCAGGGGCCCGCACCCGCCGTCGGCGAGCACGCGGAGAGAACGGCGGACCAGCGGCTCCCCGTCGATCTCGACGAGGGCCTTCGGTCCGCCCATCCGCCGGCCCGCACCCGCGGCGAGCAACAGGCCGGCGGGCTGCACGGCTACTTGTTGATCTCGGTGACGGGGTGCTCGTAGGGCACCTCGTCCAGCGGGAACTCGATCTCCCCGAAGGGCGAGAAGGAGCCCTGGACCGGGCCGAGGAGCTCGGTCAGCGGGTGCTCGCCCTCCGGCAGCTGCGGCCAGTTGGGGTCGATGCGCCCGGGCTTGAGGGGCTTCGCCTTCGCCACGGTGTCCTCCGGCTCGTGCGTGGGTGGCGCGCGGGTCTCGTGTGGACCTGCGCTCTCGTCGGACACCAGTATCGCGTACGAGGAGCCCGGACGAAGCGCCGAGGCCCTGCGGCTACCGTGGAACCCGATGCCCACCTCGCTGGTCGACTGGCTGCGCGCCCAGGACGACGAGACGCTGGCCGCGCTGCTCAGGCTCCGGCCGGACCTCGCCGTGCCCCCGCCCGGGGACTTCACCGTGCTCGCGACGCGGGCGGCGATCCGGGCCTCGGTGCACCGCGCCTGCGACGATCTGGACACCGTCACCCTGGCCGTCCTCGAGGCCCTGGTGCTCGTCGACGCGGACAGCGAGCCCGCGGACCGTGCCGGGGTCGCCCACCTGCTCGGGCCGGACGTGCCCGCCCGGGCGCTGACGGCGTCCCTGGCGGCACTGCGGGCCCGCGCGCTGGTCTGGGGCGAGGATCACGAGCTGCGGCTCGTCCCGGCCGCCCGGGACGTCGTGCCGCACTACCCGGGCAACCTCGGCCGCCGGGCGTCCGGCCCCGCGGCGAGCTCCGAGCTGCCCGCGCTGCTCGCCGCCGTCGTGCCGGAGGAGCAGCGGGTGCTCGACGCCCTGATCGCCGGGCCGCCGATCGGCCGGAGCCGGTCCGCATCGGACCCGTCGAGCCCGGTCGGGCGGTTGCTCACCCGGGGCCTGCTGGTCCGCATCGACCCGGAGACGGTCGAGCTGCCGCTGCAGGTGGGGGTCGCCCTGCGCGGGGACCGGCCGATGGGCCCGATCGACGCCACGCCCCCGGACCCGGACACCGTCGCCCGCCAGCCCTCGGTCGTCGACGGGACGGCCGGCGGCGCCGCGCTGGAGCTGCTGCGCAAGGTCGAGCGGTTGCTCGAGTACTGGGGCCGGGTGCCGCCGCCCGTGCTGCGGTCCGGCGGGCTGGGCGTGCGGGAGCTGCGCCGTGCGGCGCGCGAGATGGAGGTCGACGAGCCCACCGCCGCGCTCCTGATCGAGATCCTGCTCGCCGCGGACCTCATCGGCGAGAGCGACAGCCCCAACCCCGAGTGGACGCCCACCACGGCCGTGGACGTCTGGTCCGTGGGCGGGCCGGAGCACCGCTGGGCCGTGCTCGCGCGCGCCTGGCTGGAGATGCCGCGGCTGCCGGGCCTCGTCGGCCGCCGGGACGACCAGGACCGGCCGATCAACGTCCTCTCCGAGACACTGCGCCGGCCGCTGACGGTCCGGGACCGCCGGCGCGTGCTGAACGCGCTCGCGGACCTGCCCGCCGGGACGTCCGTGCGGAACCCGGGTGGGCTCGCGGACCTGCTGGCCTGGCGGGCGCCGCGGCGTGGCGGGCGGCTGCGGGACGAGATGGTGGCCTGGACCCTCAGCGAGGCCACGGTGCTCGGCATCGTCGCCCTGGACGCGATCACCTCGCCCGGCCGGGCGCTGCTGGCCGCCCTCCCGGAGGACCCGTCCCCGGTCGTCGCCGCGCTCCGGGCGACGCTCCCGGAACCCGTGGACAAGATCCTCCTGCAGGCGGACCTCACCGCCGTCGCCCCCGGCCCGCTGGTGCCGGACCTGGCCCGGGAGCTCGCCCTGCTGGCGGACGTCGAGTCCGGTGGCGGCGCCACCGTCTACCGGTTCACCGACGCGAGCATCCGCCGCGCCCTGGACGCCGGCCGCTCCGCGTCGGACGTGAAGTCCCTGCTGGAGACGCACTCGTCGACGCCGATGCCGCAGGGCCTCACCTACCTCGTGGAGGACGTCGCCCGCAGGCACGGGCGGCTGCGCGGCGGCATCGCGTCGGCGTTCCTGCGCTCCGACGACGAGGTGCTGCTCTCCGAGGTCATCGCCCACCCGCAGAACGCGTCGCTCGAGCTCCGGCGGATCGCACCGACCGTCGCCGTCAGCCCGGTCCCGCTGGCCGAGCTGATGGACGGCCTGCGCGCCGCCGGGTTCAGCCCCGCGGCGGAGGACGCGTCCGGCGGGGTGCTGGACCTCGGGGTCAAGGGCGCGCGGACGGACCCGCGGCGCCCGCGCCGCGCCGCGATGGCGACGCGCCGGCCTTGGTGGCGGATACG